>CAZLLI010000043.1:0-22581 GCA_964560355.1 uncultured bacterium
GTCTACGTGCTCGACAAAGGCGGCCGCATTTCGGCGCGGCTCACGCACAACAAGGCCATCGACACCAGCCCGAGCTGGTCGCCGGGCGGCCGCGAGATCGTGTTCCTCTCCGATCGCACGGGGACGCCGCAGCTCTACCTCATGGATCGCGACGGTAGCAATGTGCGACGCCTGACGTTCACCGGCGGGTACAATGCATCGCCCGCGTGGTCGCCGCGCGGCGACCTCATCGCGTTCTCGACCCGCATGGGATCGGAATTTCAGATCGCGATCATTACTCCCGACGGCCGCGACGGACGCCTGATTACCAAGGATAACCACAGCCACGAGGACCCGCGGTGGGCGGCCGACGGGCGGCACTTGGTTTGCACCGAACGGGGCCGCGACGAATCGGTTTCCGTGGTTGACATCGTTACGGGGGGTAAGAGAATATTGGCCCAGGGTTCCGACCCTGATTGGTCGAGCCCTTAATTCGATTAGAGTTAGCGCGTTGCACGCCCCGACGACGCGCGCCCCTTTTCTAATGTCACGCACATCCGTTTCAGGAGGTCATGAAGTGATTCGACACCTACTCATTCTCGCCACGATTCTCTCCCTCGTGGTGGTCGCCGGTTGCGGCGGAAAGAAGGCGGTCGAGCCGACCCCGGCCACCGACGCGGGAAGCTCGGCTCCGGCCGTCGAGGAGACCAACACCCCGGTCGAAGAGACGAGCACGTTGACGACCGACGTGTCGCCGATTTCGCTGAACGACGTCTTCTTCGACTTCGACGCCTACAACTTGACGTCGGAAGCGAAGGGCACGCTGGAAGCGAACGCGCGCGAGATGAAGCGCGTGAACGACGCGGCCGTCACCATCGAAGGTCACTGCGACGAGCGCGGCACCAAGGCGTATAACCTGGCGCTCGGCGACAAGCGCGCCAACGCGGCCAAGGATTACTTGGTTTCGTTGGGCGTGATGTCGTCGCGCATCACGACCATCAGCTACGGCAAGGAACGTCCCTTCGATTCCGGCCACGACGAGTCCGCGTGGGCGAAGAACCGCCGCGGTCACTTCGTCATCGGTAAGTAGCAAGGAGTCGACGTGCGTCGCGCGCGTGTACTCATGCTCTTGGTGGCCCTGGGGTCGGCGCTGTTGTCCGGCTGCTGGGGAGCGAAGTGGGCCAAGGGACCGATCAACGCCGAAGAGGCCAACCTCAAGGCCGACTCGCTGCGGGCCGAGCAGCGCCGTATGGCGGACCAGCTCGACCGCCTCGAGAAACAGCTCGCGGCGGAGTCGGAGGAACGCACCGCGTCGCAGGCGCGCATCGCGTCGACCCTGACCGACCTCGAAGAAACCTTGCGCGCGCTCTCGAGTCGCATCGAGGACAGCGAGCAGTTGCAGCAAAACCGCGGCGGGCGCGCGAGCAATTCGCGCCCCGCCGCCGGCTCTGCGCCCGCGCCGACCGATTCGTCGGCGATGGCGGCGCAAGCGGCGGAGGAGCAGTATCGCTCCGCCTACCTCGACGTCACCAAGGGTAACTACGACCTCGCCGCGCCCGCGCTGCGCGACTACTTGGAGAAGAATCCCAACGGCGCGCGCGCCGCGGAAGCGCACTACTACTTGGGCGAGTGCGAATACGCCAACGAGCGCTGGCTCGAAGCGGCCGGGCAATTCCAAACCGTCGTGCGCGACTATCCCAAGGCTCGGCAAGTGCCGGCCGCGTACCTCAAGATGGGCCACGCGTACACCGAGCTCGAAGAGCGCGGGCTCGCGCAGCAGGCGTACCGCGCACTGATCGAAAAACACCCCAACTCCGAAGAAGCCAAGCAGGCTCGCGCCGCTTTGAACGAGCTCGGCGGTTAGCCGGCCGTTCGCCGCCGTGGGCGAAGTCGCTCTCTATTTCCTCGGTCTCGTCGTCCTCCTGTTGGCGTCCGCGTTCTTCTCGGGCTCGGAAGCGGCGCTGTTTTCGTTGAGCCGGTCGCAATTGCGCGCGATGCGCGAGGCGTCGCCGGGCGGTCGCGCGGCCGCGCAATTGCTCGCGCACCCGCGCCCGCTCCTCATCACCGTGCTGGTGGGGAATCTCTTCGTCAACGTGCTCGCGACCAGCACCGCGACCGCGGTCGCCATCCACGCGCTCGGCCCGCGCGGGCTGGGCCTCGCGTTCGCGGTCATGTCGGTGCTCATCATGGTGCTGACCGAAATCCTGCCCAAGGCGCTCGGCATGCACTGGGCGTCGCGCGTCGCGCCCGCGGTCGCGCTGCCGCTCTCCGCGGTCCACACCGCGCTGTGGCCGGTGCGGGTGCCGCTCTCGCGCTTTTCCGACGCAGTCATCGACGCGCTGCGCGGACGCATCGGCACCGTGCGGCGCTCGTATTCGTGGGACGAGCTCTTGACCGCGGTGCGCGTCGGGCGGCGCGAGGGGAAGATCGGCGCCTTCGAGTACGAGATTCTCTCGCACGTGCTCGAGTTCCGCCAGAAAGTGGTCAAGGAGATCATGACGCCGAGCATCCACGTGGTGTCGGCGTCGGTGCACACCGCGCGCGACGAGCTGCTCGCTCTGTTCGCGTCCAGCGGACGCTCGCGCATTCCCATCTACGGCGACTCCCCCGACGACGTCATCGGCATCTTGCACGTGAAGGACTTGGTCGACCCGCTCGCCGCGCGCAGCGAAGACGACCTGCGCGCGCGCCTGCGCGAGGTGTTCTTCATCCCCGAGTCGGCGCCCATCGCGGAGCTTTACGCCGAACTGCAGCGCCGCAAGGTGCACGTCGCCATCGCGCTCGACGAGTACGGCTCTTTCGCGGGCGTGGTCACGACCGAGGACATCCTGGAGCAGATGATCGGCGAGATCCGCGACGCGCGCGACTCCAAGACGCAGCCGTTCCAACGCCTCGACGCGCGGCGCGTGGTGGTGCAAGGCACCATGGAGATCGACCACTTCAACGAGGTGTTCGAGACCGACTTGCGCGACCCCGAGCACGAGACCATCGCGGGCTACGTGCTGGGACGCGTGGGGCGCGTGCCGCGCGAAGGCGAGACCGTGGTCGCCGACGGGCTGCGCTTCCACGTCATCTCGGCGCAGCCGAATCGCATTCGCAAGCTGCGGGTGGAGAAGCTGTGAGCGACGTCTTTCTCTTGGGCGTGGCGGCGTTCGCGTTCGCGGTCGGCGTGGTGGCGTCGGGGTGCGAGACCGCGTTCTTCGCCGCCGACCGCCTGCGCCTGCGCCACCTGGCCGCCAACGGCAGCAAGCGCGCGTCGCGCGCGCTCGAGCTGTCGTCGAACCCCGAGAGCTTCTTGAGCACGCTGCTCGTGAGCTACAACCTGGCCGAAGTCGGCTGCACCGCGGTGTGCACCGCGGTGGCGACGCACTGGTTCGGCGACAACGCCACCACCGTGGTGACGCTGGTGCTGGTGCCGGTATGGCTCGTGTTCAACCAGATCATTCCGAAGAGTCTGTTCCTCTACTACGCGACGCCCGCCGCGGTGGCGTTCGCCGACACCGTGCGCGCGGGGTCGTCGCTCTTGTATCCGGTGGCGAAGCCGCTCGCGCTCTTGACCGACGCGCTCACGCGCTTCCTCCCCGCCGACCCGTCGGCGCGCCTCTTGAACGTGAGCACCGAAGAGCTCCTGTTCCACATCGGCGACAGCAAGAGCGCGGGGCTGATCGCGCCCGAAACCACCGCGCTCATCGACCGCGCCATCGAGCTCAAGCAGCTCGCGGTGCGCGACGTGATGCGGTCCGCCGACGCCGTGGTGATGCTCGACGCCGACGCGCCGGTGGAGTCGTACGCGCGCGTGATCGCGCAGGAGGGCTTCTCGCGCTACCCGGTGTACCGCGGCGACCGCGGCCACGTCATCGGCATCCTGTCGGTGCACGAGTACGCGACGTCGACCGACCGCGAGGCGCTGCGCGCGGGGTTGCGCGCGCCCTTCGTGGTGCCGATGACGGCGCCGCTCTCCGACGTGCTGGTGCAGATGCGCGAAGGCGGTCGCCACATGGCGGTGGTGCGCGACCAGAGCGGCGCGGTGGCCGGCATCACCACCCTCGACGACATCCTGCGCCGCCTGGTCGGCGTCATCGTCGACGAGTTCGATTGATGGCGTCGTCCCGCGCAGACGCGATCGTGCGCGCGCCCTTCGCGGTCGAAGGGCGGCGCTTGCTGCTCCTCGCCGACGGCTGCTTCTCCACCGCCGACGCCAAGACGGCGGCGTGCCTCGCGATGTACCGCCCCCACGACGTGGTCGCGGTGCTGGATGCGTCGCGTGCGGGGCGCCGCGTGCGCGACGTGCTGGGATTCGGCGGCGAAGCGCCCGTGGTCGCGAGCGTCGACGAAGCGCTCGCGCTCGCGCCGGAAGTCGCCGTCGTCGGCACCGCGCCCGCGGGCGGCGACCTCGACGCGCCCATGCGCGACGTGGTCGCGCAGTGTCTCCGCGCCGGCCTCGACGTGGTGAGCGGGCTGCACGCGTTCCTCTCCGACGACGCCGAGCTGGCCGCCGCCGCGCGCACGGCGGGCGCGCGCATCTGGGACGTGCGCCGCGTCGACGAAGTGCGCGCGGTGTCGGACGGCGCGGGCTGCCGCACCGGCGCCAAGGTCGTGCTCACGGTGGGGACCGACTGCAACGTGGGCAAGATGACGGTCGCGGTCGAGCTGGATCGCGCGGCGCGCGCAAGCGGCGTGCGCTCGTCGTGGGCGGCGACGGGGCAGACCGGCATCGTGCTGCGCGGGCGCGGCGTCCCCGTGGACCGCGTCGTCGCGGATTTCGTGGGCGGCGTCGCGCAAATCCTGGTCGACGAAGAAGGACGCGATGCCGACCTCGTCGTCGTCGAAGGGCAGGGCGCGGTCGCGCACCCGGGCTACGCCGGCGTGACGCTGGGGCTCATGTACGGCGTCATGCCCGACGCCCTCGTGCTCGTGCACGCGGCGGGGCGCGAGCGCTACAAGCGCTTCCAGCCCGCGATCCCGCCCCTCTCCGAAGTCGTTGCGCTCTACGAGTCGTTGATGCGACCCTACAAGCGTGCGCGCGTCGCGGCGGTCGCGCTCAACACGAGCGCGCTCTCCGAGGCCGACGCGCGACGCGCGCTCGCGCACGCGAGCGATGCCGCCGGGGTGCCGGCCGGCGACGTCGTGCGCTTCGGCGCCGAGCCGGTGTGGTCGGCGGTGCGCGCCGCGGTCGCGCTGTAATTGAGGCGAAACCATGAAGCTCTCCATCGAACCCATCCGCATCGAGACTGCGCACCCGTTCCAGATCGCGCGCGGCACGCGCAAGGAGTACGAAGTCTTCGTGGTGACGCTGGAGAGCGACGGGCTCGCGGGGATCGGCGAGGCCGCGCCGCAGCCGTTCTACGGCGAAACCCCGATGAGCGTGCGCGGCGCCATCCAGTCGATCGGGCGCCTGCTCGACGTCGACCCCGAGGTCGCGCGCGCGAACCTCAACACCGAGGGCCGCGACTTGTTCGAGATGCTGCGCCCGCACGCAAGCGTGCGCGCCGCGCTCGACACCGCGCTGTGGGACCTGCGCGGGCGCCGCGAGGGGCAGCCGGTGTGGAAGCTCGTCGGCGCCGACGCGGCGAAGGCGCCTCTCACCTCGTTCACGATCGGGTTCGACGCGCCCGAGGTGATCGACGCCAAGGTCGACGCGGCAAAACCGTATCGCGTCCTCAAGGTGAAGGTCGGGCTCCCCGGCGACCTCGAGATTCTCGACCGCGTCATCGCGCGCAGCAAGAAGACGGTGCGCGTCGACGCCAACGAGGGTTGGGACCTCGAGACCGCGATCGAAAAGACGCGCGAGTTGTATCGCCGGCACGTCGAGTTCTGCGAGCAGCCGCTCCCGCACGACGACGAAGACGGGCTGCGCCAATTGAAGCGCGTGAGTCCGCTGCCCATCGTGCTCGACGAGAGCATCGTCGACCCCGGCGACGTCGCCGCGCGCCACGACCAAGGCCACGGCATCAACATCAAGCTCATGAAATGCGGCGGAATCACGCGCGCGCTCGCGCTGGTCGAAGCCGCGCGCGCCTACGACATGTCGGTGATGATCGGGTGCATGATCGAGACGTCGATCGGGATCACTGCGGCGGCGCACGTGTCGCCCTTGTGCGACTACGCGGACTTGGACGGCAATCTCTTGCTCGCGAGCGATCCCTTCGCGGGGGTTCGCGTCGAAGGCGGACGCCTGGTGCTCCCGACCGAGCCCGGCCTCGGCGTGCGGCGCGCGTAGCTACTCGATCACGACGACCGCCATCGCGTGATCGTCGGTGTGCGTAATCGTCACGTGCACCGACGAACCTCCCAACGACGCGCAGATTTCCTTCGCGCGACCGTGCAATTCGACCACCGGTTTCCCGCTCGGGTGGCGGCGGACTTCGATGTCGCGCCAGCGCACGCCCGCGCCCCATCCGGTCCCCAGCGCCTTCATGCACGCTTCCTTGGCGGCGAAGCGCCCGGCGATGCGGGGGACGGGGTCGGCCCAGCGCGCGACGTACTCGCGCTCGGCGGCGGTAAGAATGCGGTCGAGGAAGCGCGCGCCGTACTCCGCGTGGACGCGCGCGACGCGCGCGAGCTCGATCGAGTCGATGCCGAGGCCGCGAATCATCGCGACAGTATAGCCGAGCCGACTCGCCCCTTGCTACCGCGCGCGTCCCTTGCTAGCTTGGGCACTCCATGGGCCATCGCTCCTCGCGCCGCAACTCGACGCTGGGCATCCTCAACGGGATGCTCGTCAATCTCGGCAACGCCTTCGTCGACCCGTTCACCGTGCTCCCGGTGTTCATCACCACCTTCGGCGGCTCGACCATCCTGGTGGGCTTCGTGTCGGCGGCGTTCTTCGCGGGTTGGTTCTTGCCGCAAGTGTTCGTGGCCAACGTCGCGCAGGCGCGCAAGCGCGTGCTGCCGATCTACACCGCCGCGGCCGCGTTTCGCTTCGTCGGCTTTGCCGGCGCGGGCGCCAGCGTCTTTCTGATCGACCCCTCGCACCGCGGGTTGATACTGCTGTGCGTGTGCGCGGGCTTGTCGATGAACGCGCTCGCGGCCGGCGTGGCCGCGGTGCCGTTCCTCGAGATCACGTCGAAGACGGTGCCGGTCGAAAAGCGCGGCGCGTTCTTCGCGGGGCGCCGCGTGGTGGGCGGCATCCTCGGCATCGTCGCGGGGCTCGTCATCGCGGCCGTGCTGGGCGGCGACCCCGGCGCGCTGTGGGCGCAATCGCGCGCGTACCGCGCGGTGACGCGCGCGGTGGACGCGATCGGGTGGGGCGGGCACGAGTTTCCGCACGACTACGGCCTCCTCATCATCATCGGCGCCGTCATCTCGACGTTCGGAGTCTTTGCGTACCTGTTCGTCGACGAACCGGACGCCAAGCACACCGCGCGCGCGCAGCCGCTGCGCGTCTACTTGCGCGACGGGTTTCGCATGCTGACGCGGGTGCCAGACTATCGAACCTTCTTCTGGATGCGCGTGTTCTACCAGCTCTCGTCGATGGCGTTTCCGTTCTACGCGACTTACGCCTACACGCGCCTCGGGTTCTCGCAGGCCAGCGTGGGCGTGTTCGTGTCGATCTGGGTCGGCGCCGGAGTGCTGTCCAACGCGGTGTGGGGACGGCTGCTCGATCGCAGCGGCAACCGCATCGTGTTCGTGTCGACGGCGGCGATGAGCATCGTGGCGCCGGTCGCGATGCTGGTGCTGGCGTCGCGCGGCCCGCGCGAGCCGGAGTTGGTGGAAGCGGGGATGTTCGCGCTGGTGGCGTCGACGTTTCTCTTGAACGGATTCGTCCGCAGCGGTCGCTTCATCGCCAACCAAACCTACCTGCTCGAATCGGCGCCGGCGGAGCGGCGACCGTTCTACGTCGGCTTCATGAACTCGCTCTCGTTTCCCTTCATGTTGAGCCCCATCCTCGGCGGACTCATCGTCGCGACCCTCGGCTACCGCGCGTTGTTCTTGATCGGCGGTCTCTCGGCGGTGGGGAACATCGTCGCGAGCGCACGCCTGCACGAGCCTCGGCGCCGCGTCGTCGCCGGTGGAGAAGAGGCAGTCGAGGTCTGACACGACCGACTTGATTTCCGAAATCGGCTGTCACCGTGACAGATGAGTTTGTCAGCCGGCTTCCGCCGCGCCGCGCCGTCGCCGTGCGTCTTCGTTGTAACTGGTTACATATCATGACGTTGCTTCGTCGGGCCGTTCTGGCACGCGCACTGCAAATGGGTCGACCGGTGGCTTGGCCACCCAGAAACACGAAGACCCAGGCTGAAACGACTCAACCACTGACTGTTGGAGGAGAAGGAACCATGAAGATCACCAAGTACGTTGCGCCGGTGTCGCCGCTGGATGCGGTTTTCGACCGGCTCGGCTTTGGACTCCCCGCCATCGACCGCTTCTTCGGAGAGACCGGCGAGCTCGACGAAAACGCGTGGAGCGCGGTGCGTCTGCCGCGCACCAATATCCGCGAGACGGACGATGCCTACCTCTTCACGATGGAGATGCCGGGCCTCGGCCGTCAGGACGTGGACGTGAACATCGAAGGCGACACGCTCGTCATCAAGGGCGGCAAGTCCGAGACGTCCGAGGACAAGGGGCTCCTGCGCCGCGAATACCGCGCGACGCGCTTCGAGCGTACCTTCACCGTCGGCAACGCCATTGATCGCGAACACGTGAAGGCGAAGATGGAGGACGGCATCCTGACCGTGACGCTCCCCAAGAGCGCCGAGAAAGTCGGTCGCAAGATCGACGTCGCGTAACGCTCGTCGGACGGGTCGACGGGCGAGCGAGGGCCCGGGCCGAAAGGCTCGGGCCCTTTCTCTTTGTGGGAACGCCCGCTTCTGCTAGAGTCCGCGGATGCACCGTGCGACGCTATTTCTATTGGGCGCGTCGGTCCTCGCGCTCGCGGGGGCGACCGGACGCGCGGCCGATTCCCACCTCGACGAACAATGGTTCGTGGTGCGCATCGGCGGCGCCGTGGTCGGCACCGGCACCGAACGCTTCCAGGAGGTCGACGGCGGTCTCGACTACCAGGCGCACATGAACATCCGCTTCACGCGCCTCGGCACTCCCATCTCGATGATGATGTTCACCGAAGAGATCGCCGACGCCGACGGACGCTTTCGTCGCGCGCGCGTCGAGAGCTCGTTGTCGAACTTCACCGCCACCGCGGTGCGCGACGGCGATTCGCTGCGCTATGAGTCGAAGGTGGGCGAGTCGACCACGCGCCGCACCATCGCGTGGGATCCGTCGGCGACCACCGAAGCGGTGACCGACGCGCGCGTGCGCGCGTGGTTGGGCGGCGCGTCGCCGGAAACCACGGTGGTGCTGTTCGACCCGTCGGAGGGGAACTTCCGCCGCGCGCGCATGGTGCGCGGTCCGTCGACGTCGACCGACGGCGTTCGCACCACCGCGGTCGACGAATACGACGACGGCGGCGACACCCCGGCGTCGACCACGTGGTACGACGCCGACGGCGACGCCGTGCGCACGCTGGTGCGCCAGCTCGGTATCGAGATCGAGATCGTGCGCGTCACGCAGGACGAGCTGGCCAAGGTCGAGATCGAGCCCGACTTCGACATCATTCGCCAGTCGATGCTGCGCTGCGACAATTTCCCGACCCCGGTGGCGAAGGACGACCGCGTCGCGCTGCGCCTCGACTTTCCCGGCGCGCCGCCGGCGGCGTCGATGAACGGGCCCAACCAGAAGGAGCGCTCGCGCGACGGACGCGCGGTCGTGCTGGTGCTGACGCGCGACACCGCCAACCGCATGACCGCGAGCAAGGCGGAGCTGGCCGCGTTCCTCAAGCCCGATCGCTTCATCCAGTCCGACGACCCCGCGCTGCGCGCGGTGGCCGACAGCATTCGCGCCGCGGCGCACGTCGACGGGTGGCCGCTCGCGCGCACCATCGCGCAGTGGGTCAACCACCACATCGTCGACAAGAGCATGGAGCACGGCTATGCCTCCGCGCTCGACGTGCTGCGCTCGCGCTCGGGCGATTGCACCGAGCACTCGTTGCTCACGGTGGCGCTTTTGCGCGCGGCCGGCATTCCCGCGCGGCCGGTGGTGGGGCTCGCGTTCGGCGAGGCGGAGCGCGCGTTCGTGGGCCACATGTGGGTCGAATGCTACGTCGACGAATGGCGCACGCTCGACGCGCTCGACCTTCGCCTCGATCCCATTCGCCTGCGCGTGCACACGCCCGCGTCGAGCGAGTCGCTCGGAGAACGCGACCTCATGCGCGCGTACGGCGCCATCGCGGGGGTCACCATCACCGCCGTCGACTCCAAGACCAACTAGCAGGAGGACCTCTTGCCCGCTCTCAAGAAGACGATGTTTCGCGAATACGACATTCGCGGCCGCGTTTCCGACGACGAGTTGAACGCCAAGAGCGCGGAGTGGATCGGGCGCGGCTTCGGCACCATGCTGGCGAAGAAGGGCGTCGACGACATGGTGGTCGGTTACGACAGCCGCTTCGGGTCGGTCGAGATCAAGGACGGTTTGGTGAAGGGGCTGCGCGCGAGCGGGCGCAACGTGATCATGGTCGGCATGTGCCTGACGCCGATGATGTACTGGTCGCAGTACCGCTTCAAGGTCAAGGGCGGCGCGATGATCACCGGCAGCCACAACCCGAAAGGGTGGAACGGCTTGAAGCTCGCGGCCGGTTTTTCGTCGACGCTGGTCGCGTCGGAGATTCAAGACTTGTACGACCTAATTGCGCGCGAGGACTTCGTCGACGGCCACGGCGACTACGCGGAGGCATCGATCTTCTGCGACTACGCCACCGACTTGGGCGCGCGCGTGAAGATGGCGCGCCCGCTCAAGATCGTGATCGACACCGGCAACGGCACCGCGGGGGCGTTCGCGCCCCGCATCTTCAAGGATGCCGGCATGCACGTGATCGAACAGTTCACCGAGCTCGACCCCGACTTTCCCAATCACGAGCCCGACCCCGCGCGCACCGACACGGTCGAGTTCCTCGGCAAGCGCGTGCGCGCGGAGAACGCGGACTTGGGACTCGCCTTCGACGGCGACGGCGACCGCTTCGGCGTGGTCGACGAGAACGGCGACGTCATCTGGCCCGACCGCTACATGATCCTGCTCGCGCGCCAGGTACTCGAGCGCGCGCCGGGCGGCAAGATCGTCTTCGACGTGAAGTGCACGCAGGCTTTGGAAGACGACATTCGCGCGCACGGCGGCGTTCCCATCATGTGGAAGACGGGGCACTCCCACATCAAGAAGAAGCTGCAGGAAGAGAAGGCGGCGCTCGCGGGCGAAATGAGCGGGCACGTCTTCTTCGTCGAGAACTATTACGGCTTCGACGACGGCATCTACGGCGGGCTGCGCTTCGTCGAGTACGTGAGCGCGCGCAAGGAGCCGCTCTCGAAGATCATGCAAGGGACGCCGAGCTATCTTTCGACCCCTGCCATCGCGGTGAAATGCGCCGACGAGGTGAAGTACGGCGTCGTCGAGCGCCTGACCGCGGACTTCAAAAAGGACTTCAAGCGCGTGGTCGACATCAACGGCGCGCGCGTGGTGTTCGACGACGGCTGGGGATTGGTGCGCGCGTCGTCCAACTTACCCGAGCTGGTGCTGCGCTTCGAAGCGAAGTCGCCCGCGCGCCTGCAGGAGATCAAACAGCTGTTCCGCAATTACCTCGAGAAGTACCCAGAGATCGACCGGCACTGGGAGAACGAGTAGGAGGACTCCGTGGTGAAATGGATGGTCATAGTCGCGCTCGCGCTCGCCGCGCCGGCGCTCGCGCAGGATCTCCCGCAGGGCTACGCGCCGCTCGCTCAGACCCAGCCCGTCATCGACAAGACGCTGCACGTGCACTTGAATCCCGACGTGTCGTCGCTGACGCCGGCGGAGAGGACCGCGGTCGACGCGCTCATCAAGGCCGGAGTCATCTTCCAGAAGCTGCACGAAGACATGCGCCACCGCCAGGCGGCCGACTCCTACATCCGTCTCTCCGACTTGGATAGCAAGCTGGGATCGCCGCCGGCGACGCAGAATCTGCTCACGCTCTACTACGCCAGCGCGGGTCCCATCGCGCGGGGACTCGACAACGCGCGCCGCCCGATCCTGCCCGTCGATCCCCCGGTTCCCGGCGGAACCGTGTACCCGTGGGGCGTGACCAAGGCCGAGGTCGACGCCTTCCTGAAAGCGCACGCCGACCAAGCCGACGCCATCCTCGACGCGCGCACGGCGGTGCGACGCGCGACCCAGGACAACATCGACGCCGACCTCGCGGCGCTCAATCGCCACGAAGACATCGCCGCCGCGCACAAGGCGCTGCGCGATCAGCTGGTCGCGCTTTCGCGCCGTCCGCCCGGCGAGGCGTCCTTCTACGCGGTGCCGTACGCGGTCGCGTACGCCGACCCGTTGAGCAAGGTGAGCGCGCTCTTGAACGAAGCGGCCGCCGCGATGGCGCCCACCGACGCGGACTTCGCCGGCTACCTGCGCGCGCGCGCGCGCGACCTCGTCACCAACGACTACGCGCCCGGCGATTCGGCGTGGGTCGGCGGTCACTTCCAGCGCTTGAACGCGCAGATCGGCTCGTACGAGACCTACGACGACGAGCTCTACGGCGTGAAGACGTACTTCGGACTGAACGTGCTGTTGCGCGACCAGGCGCGCAGCGACGCGCTGCGCGACGCCACCCGCGAGCTGCAACGCTTCGAGGATTCGCTCCCGTACCAAGTCGGAAAGACGCACAAGCGCGTGCGCACCGACATCCCGGTCGGCGTGTACGACATCATCGCCGACTTCGGCCAGTCGCGCGGCGTCAACACCGCGTCGATCCTGCCCAACGACGCCGCCGTCGTGCGCAAATACGGCCGCACCATTTTGCTGCGCCGCAACATCATGGCCGACCCCGGGCTGTTCGAGATGAACCGCGCCGCCTACGCCGCCGCGGTGGCACCGGCGTTCGCGGGCGACCTGACCGCCGACGGCAACACCCAGCGCACGCTGTGGCACGAGATCGGACACTACCTCGGCGTCGATCGCACCGACGACGACCGCGACCTCGACGCCGCGCTCGGCCACGCTTCCAACTCGCTCGAAGAGATGAAGTCCGACTTGGTGGCGCTGTACCTCGTGCCTGCGCTCCAGAAGATGGGCTATTACACCGCCGAGCAGAGTCGCGCGGTGTACGCGAGCGGCGTGCGCCGCGTGCTGCTCAAGAACCAGCCCGAGCGCGCGCAGGTTTACCAGACCATGGAGCTCATGCAGTGGAACTACTTCCTCGCCAAGGGCGCGCTGTCGTTCGACGCGACCACGGGGAAGCTCTCCGCGCACTACGACAAGTTTCCCGACGCCGTCGCGTCGATGTTGAAAGAGACGCTCGCGCTGCAGGCCAAGGGCGACGGCGCGGCCGCCGACGCCTTCCTCGACCGCTGGACCGAATGGCGCCCCGACCTCCACGAGCGCGTCGCGCAAGCCATGCGCGCGAGCGAGACCTACCGCTTCGCCTACGTCACCTACGAAGCGCTCGCGAACGCGCCCCGATGACGCAGGACGACGGTGCGAGGCGTCGCGCCGAACTCCAGATCGTGATCGGCAGCGTGCTGATCTCGTTCTCGGCGGTGTTCGTCAAGATGGTCGACGCCGGTCCCACCTCGTCGGCGTTCTACCGCAATTTGTTCGGCGCGCTCGCGCTCCTGGGCGTGGTCGTCGTGCGCGGCGACGCGGTGTGGAAGGGAACGCGGCCGCTCGTGTGGGCGGTGCTCGCGGGCGCGTGCTTCGCCGCCGACCTCTTCTTCTGGCACCGCGCGATCCTCATCGTGGGGCCCGGGCTCGCCACCATTCTCGGCAATATGCAGGTGTTCTTCGTGGCCGCGGTCGGTATCCTCGCCTTCCACGAACCCGCGACGCCGCGCTTTCTGCTCTCGGTTCCGCTCGCGGTTATCGGCCTGTTCCTGCTCGTGGGGGTGAACTGGGGCGACTTCGACCCGTCGTACCGGCGCGGCGTCGTCTACGGAATTCTCACCGCGCTCAGCTACGGCGCCTACCTGTTGTGCCTGCGCGGCTCGCGGCGCGAAGCCGTGCGCCTGACGGCGACGTCGAACCTGGCCTGGGTGAGCGTGATGACCGCCGCGTTCCTCGGTATCACCGCGCTCGCGCACCACGAGACGCTGCGCGTCGCGACCGCGCACGACTGGTTGGTGCTGGTCGCGTACGGCGTGCTGTGCCAAGCCATGGGGTGGATCGTCATCTCGCGCGTGCTGCACGTGGTCGACGCGTCGCGGGTGGCGTTGATCCTCCTCTTGCAGCCCGCGCTCACCTACCTTTGGAACTTCCTCATGTTCGGCCAGCCGATGACGCCCCTCGAGATGGGCGGCGCGGCGCTCGCCATCGCGTCGATCTACTTGGGCAGCGTGCGCCCCGCGCGCGCGACGGAGTCGGCGTCGTGAACTGGCGCTTGATCCTGATGCTCTCGCTGTTCGGGCCCGTCGTGGGCGGGCTCACCGTGCTCGGGGTGTTCCCGCAGGGCGTCGACCGCTTCGTGTGGTTCGTGGTGGTGGGCGCGTGCGCGTTCGTGGCCGCGAAGAAGGAGCCCAAGGAGGCGCTCAAGCACGGCGCCCTCGCGGGCTTCATCAATGGCGCGTCGTCGACGCTGGTGCAGGCGATCTTCGTCGACGCGCTGGCCAAGAACAACCCCTGGATGATCGCGGCGCTCGCCGACCAGCCGCCCGGCTTCGACTTCGAGTTCTTCGTGTACATGCTGGTGCCGTTCATCGGCGTGGCGGGCGGCGCCATGACGGGCCTTCTCGCGATGCTGGTCGCGCGCGCGCTGGCCGGACGCGACGGCGCCGCCAAGCGCTGATCCGCGCCCCGGGTTGTCCCTTGACAACGCGGCACCGGTTGCTCAACGCTCACGTTCCGATGACCGATTTTCGCGCCCTGCGATCCCCCAAGTCACGATCGACCGCGACGCCGCCCACCACCCTGGCCGGGCGCGAGCGCCGCACCAAGATCGTGTGCACGCTCGGACCCGCGAGCGAATCCACTTCCATGATCGAATCGCTCGTGCACGCGGGCATGAACGTGGCGCGCATCAACTCGTCGCACGGAACCCCCGAGAGCCACGCGCGCATGATCGCCAACGTGCGCGAGGTGGCGAAGAAGCTCGACGCCTACGTGCCCGTGCTGCTCGACTTGACCGGGCCCAAGATGCGCATCGGCGCCATCGCGGCCGGCTCCGCCATGCTGCGCGCGGGCGACCGCTTCGTGCTCACCAGCCGCGCGGTGCCGGGCGACTGGAAGGAAGTCGCGGTCAACTACCCGCCGCTCGTGACCGACGTCAACCTGGGCGACCGCATCCTCATGGGCGACGGCGAGATCGAATTGCGCGTGCGCGCCAAGACCGCGACCGACGTCGAGTGCGACGTGGTGGTGGGCGGCGAGCTCAAGCCCAACAAGGGCGTCAACGTCCCCGGCATCAAGCTGCGCGAAACCGTGCCCACCGCGAAGGACCTCATCAACGTCGACTTCGGCATCGCGCACGGCGTCGACTATTTCGCGCTCTCGTTCGTGCGCTCGGTGGAAGAGGTGCGCAAGCTGCGCTGGCTCTTGCGCGAGAAGGGCGTCGACATTCCCATCATCACGAAGATCGAGAAGCGCGAAGCGCTCGACAACCTCGACCCCATCCTCGACGCCTCCGACGCGGTCATGATCGCGCGCGGCGACTTGGGGCTCGAGATGCCGATCCAGCAGGTGCCGCTGATCCAGAAGGAAGTCATTCGCAAGGCGCTCGAGGCGAGCAAGCCCGTGATCACGGCGACGCAGATGCTCGAGTCGATGATCCAGAACCCGCGCCCGACGCGCGCCGAAGCCGCCGACATCGCCAACGCGGTCTTCGACGGCACCGACGCGGTGATGCTTTCGGGCGAGACCGCGTCGGGCAAGTACCCGATCGAGGCCGTGCGTACCATGGCCGAGGTGGCGGAGGCGAGCGAGGCGCGCATCGAGTACGCGGCGCGCTTCGCGCAGATCGCGGTCGACGCCACCAAGAGCATCCCGGAAGCGGTGGCGCACGCCGCGTGCTTCACCGCCATCGAGATCGGCGCGCGCGTGATCCTGTGCTGCACGCGCTCGGGACAAACCGCGCTGTACGTGTCGAACTACCGCGCGCCCACCAAGATCGCGGTCATCAGCCCGCACGAGCCCACGCTCAAGCGCACCATGCTGTACTGGAACACGACCTCGGTGAAGATCGAGCCCACGCGCGACACCGACACCATGCTCCAGGCCGCCAAGGACGCGGTGGTGGCGGCGGGCGTCGCGCAGCGCGGCGACCGCGTGGTCGTGGTCGCGGGCGTGCCGGTCGACGTGCCCGGCACCACCAACATGATCAAAGCCGACGTGCTGTGAACGCGCTCAAGGATCGCTACCCGTATTACGTCGCCAACGCCCCCGTCTATGCGAACGCGGACCTCACCGTGACCGACAAGTTCTCGGGGCGCGCGGCGACGCGCGTCGCGCTGGCCGACGACGCCGCGGTGGACACCGCGCTCGCGCGCGCAGTCGACGCGGTGGAGCCGATGCGCGCGCTGGCGGCGTACGAACGCCAAGACGTTCTCGCGCACTGCGTGCGCCGCTTCACCGAGCGGCAGGAAGAGCTCGCGTTCGCGCTCTGCGTCGAGGCGGGCAAACCGATTCGCGATTCGCGCGGCGAAGTGACGCGGCTGATCGACACCTTCCGCGTGGCGGCGGAAGAATCCGTGCGCATGACGGGCGAAACCATGCCGCTCGACATCTCGCCGCGCGCGCGCGACTACCGCGGGATGTGGAAGCGGGTGCCGGTCGGCGTGTGCTCGTTCATCACGCCGTTCAATTTTCCGCTCAACTTGGTCGCGCACAAGGTCGCACCCGCGCTCGCGGTCGGGTGTCCGTTCATATTGAAGCCGGCCAGCGCGACCCCGGTCGGCGCGCTCATCATCGGTGAGGTGCTGGCGGAGACGAAGCTCCCGCGCGGCGCTTTTTCGATCCTGCCCGTGCGCGGCGAGCGGGCCGCGCGCTTCGCGGAGGACGCGCGCATACGCTTGTTGAGCTTCACCGGTTCGCCCGCGGTGGGTTGGGACTTGAAGGCGCGGGCCGGAAAGAAGAAAGTGGTGCTCGAGCTGGGCGGCAACGCCGCCGTCATCGTCGACGAGGGCGTTGACCTCGCCGACGCCGTGGAGCGCGTCGTATTCGGCGCCTTCTACCAGTCGGGGCAGAGCTGCATCGGCGTGCAGCGCGTGATCGTGCACGAGAGTGTGTACGACGAATTCAAGCGCCGCTTGGTGGAAGCCACCGCGGCGCTGCGCGCGGGCGACCCCAAACAAGAAGACACCTTCATCGGTCCCATGATCTCGGAAGCGGAGGCGGAGCGGCTCTCCGGGTGGATCACGCAGGCCGTCGAACGCGGCGCGCGTCTCTTGACCGGCGGCACCCGCAAGGGCGCCATGCTGGCCGCGACGCTGCTCGAGAACGTCCCCAAGGACGCCGACGTGTGCGCGAAGGAAGCGTTCGGACCGGTGGCGGTGCTGTCGACCTTCAGCGACTTCGACGCCGCGCTCGACGAGGTCAACGACAGCGTGTACGGATTGCAGGCGGGCGTGTTCACGCGCGACCTGTATCGGGCCCACCGCGCGTGGGACCGTCTGGAAGTGGGTGCGGTGGTGGTCGGCGACGTGCCGTCGTGGCGCGTCGACCACATGCCGTACGGTGGTGTGAAAGAGAGCGGGCAGGGACGCGAGGGGGTTCGGTTTGCCATGGAGGAAATGACGGAGATCCGTCTGTTCGTCCTGCGCACGCCGCCCGCGCGCTCCGATCAGTAACGCGCTCGCGTTCCCTTATTCCGAAGGAGAAGCATCGATGAAAAAGTTCCTGCTCGTGGTGTGCGCGTCGCTGGTGGCGACGGGCCTCGCGTGTTCCAAGAAGGGCGGCCCCAGCAAGGCCGACGCGGCCTTCGAGACCCTGGCCAAGGCGTACATCGAGACCGTGCTGCAGATGAATCCCGAGGGCGCGACGCTGCTCGGCGACCATCGCTACGACGACAAGCTCACCGACCGCTCGGCGGCCGCGATCGCGGCGCAGGTCGCGGTCAACAAGGAGTACCTGGGCAAGCTGGCCGAGATCGACGTCACCAAGTTGGGAGAGACCAACGCGGTCGACTACGACATCATGAAGATCAACCTCGAGGCCGGCATCTTCTCGGCCGAAGAGCTGCGCGAGCACGAGTGGAATCCGCTCTATTACAACATGGGCGGCGCGATCTACTCGCTGGTCGCGCGCGAGTTCGCGCCCATCGAACAGCGTCTGGCGTCCGTGCAAAAGCGCGTCGAGGGGATTCCCGCCGTGCTCGCGCTCGCGAAGGCGCAGCTCCAGAACCCGCCCAAGGTGTTCACCGAAACCGCCATCCTGCAGAACCAGGGCAACGTGAGCCTGTTGAAGGAAGAGCTGGCGCCGTTCATCCAGCAAGCACCCGCGATGGAAGCACAGATGAAGCCCGCCATCGACACCGCCGTCGCCGCGCTCGAAGAGTACGGCACCTGGCTGCAAAACGATCTGCTCCCGCGCTCCAACGGCGACTTTCGCCTCGGCGACGAGAAGTGGCGCAAGAAGCTGCGCTTCTCGCTCGACTCGGACCTGTCGAAGGAAGACATCTACGCGCGCGCGACCGCGGACCTGAAGGCGACGCAGCAGGCCATGTACCAGACCGCGCTGCCGCTCTTCAAGGCGTATTTCCCCGACGTGGTCGACGAGGCCAAGCTCGGCGACGTGAAGTTCGTCAACAAGTCGGTGCTCGACAAGCTGGCGGAAAACCACCCCGACAACGACACCATCGTGCAAAAGGCGGAAGCCACGCTCGACCAGGCCACCGCGTTCACGCGCGACCACAAGCTGGTCACGGTTCCCACCGAGCCGGTGAAGATCATCGTGATGCCGGAGTTCCAGCGCGGCGTCGCGGTCGCGTACTGCGAAACGCCGGGGCCGCTCGAGCCCAACGGCGAGACCTTCTACGCCATCTCGCCCACGCCGGCGGCGTGGACACCGCAGCGCACGCAGTCGTTCTTCCGCGAGTACAACGACTACATGCTCTACGACCTCACCGTGCACGAAGCCATGCCGGGCCATTACCTGCAGGGCACGCACTCGAACAAGTTCCACGCGCCGACTTTGATCCGCGTCATCTTCGCGAGTGGTTCGTTCGCGGAAGGGTGGGCGGTGTACAGCGAGAAATTCATGGCCGACGCCGGCTTCGGCGGCGACGAAGTGCGCATGCAGCAGCTCAAGATGCGGCTGCGCGTCATTATCAACGCCATCATCGACCAGAAGATCCACACCGAGGGCATGACGGAGGAAGAGGCGATGGCGATGATGATGAACGAGGGCTACCAAGAGGACGGCGAGGCGGCCGGCAAGTGGCGCCGCGCGTGCCTCTCGTCGACGCAGCTGTCGACGTACTTCGTCGGCAGCGCGGAGATGGAGGACATTCGCGCGGCGTACGAAGCCGCGCACCCCAACCCGGACCTCCAGGTGCTGCACGACCAGATGCTGTCGTACGGCACCCCGGCGCCGAAGTACGTCAAGCGCCTGATCGGGCTGTAGACGGCCCCGCGCCGTCGTGGTAACGTGAGCGCGCGACGCCCTCGCGGGCGTGGACTTCCGCCGCCGGGGCGTCGCGCGAACATTTCGATTTCGCGCCGCGAGAGGCCGCGTCGGGCGCTCACCATCCGGAGGATTCGATGAGCGAGAACAACATCATCGTCGGGGTTCCCAAAGAGACGTTTCCCGGCGAAACGCGCGTGGCCATGGTTCCGTCGGTCGCGGGTGCGCTCGCCAAGGCGGGCGTGCAGGTCGTGGTCGAACGCGGCGCCGGCGACGCCTCGGGTTACACCGACGCCGATTATCAAGCCAAAGGCGCGACGCTGGGGTCGCGCGACGACGTGTTCGCCAAAGCGACCATCGTCGTGCAGGTGCGCGCGGCGGGCGCCAACCCGTCGGGCGCGCACGACGACGCGCGCCGTTATCGCCGCGGGCAGGTCGTGGTCGCGATGGCCGACCCGCTGGGCGAGCCGGAAGCGCTGCGCGAGTTCGCGTCGACGGGAGCGTCACTCATGGCGCTCGAGCTGGTGCCGCGCATCACGCGCGCGCAGAGCATGGACGTGCTGTCGTCGATGGCGACCATCGCCGGCTACAAGGCCGTGCTGATGGCGGCGAACGCGCTCCCGCGCATGTTTCCCATGATGATGACGGCGGCGGGCACCATCACGCCCGCGCGCGTGTTCGTGGTGGGCGCGGGCGTGGCCGGTTTGCAGGCCATCGCGTCGTCGAAGCGACTGGGCGCGGTGGTGCACGCGTACGACGTGCGCGCCGTGGTGAAGGAACAGATCCAGAGCCTGGGTGCGAAGTTCGTCGAGCTCCCGGTCGAAGCGGGAGACGCCCAAGACAAGGGCGGCTACGCGCGCGAGCTGGGCGAAGAGTTCTACCGCAAGCAGCGCGAGCTGATGGCGCGCGTGGTCGCGGAGAGCGACGTCGTGATTACGACCGCGATGATTCCCGGCAAGAAAGCGCCCGTGCTGATTATGGGCGAGATGTTGCACAAGATGGCGCCGGGCTCGGTCGTGATCGATTTGGCGGCGGAACGCGGCGGCAACGTGGAGGGAACACGCCCGGGCGAAACCGTCCAGGTCGGCGGCGTGCGCCTGTTCGGCGCGGTCAACTTGCCCGCCACCATGCCGTACCACGCCAGCCAGATGTACGCCCGCAACGTGGCGACGTTCGTGCAGAATATGATCAA
The DNA here is from genome assembly GCA_964560355.1 of uncultured bacterium. Taxonomy (GTDB): domain Bacteria; phylum Krumholzibacteriota; class Krumholzibacteriia; order WVZY01; family JAKEHA01; genus JAKEHA01. The sequence continues at coordinate 20,738 of CAZLLI010000043.1, forward strand.
GGACAAGGCGTTCTCGCTGTCGACCGACGACGAGATCGTGCGCGACACGCTGGTCGTGCACGGCGGCGACGTCGTGCACGCGGGCATCCGCGAGCGACTCGGATTGGCGACGACGGCGGCGGCCCGATAGGTTCGGTGCGCCGGCGGCGACGCCGGCGCACTCCTTCGCTCCAACACCCTCGCAAACGACTATGAGGATCGGCATCATCGGTCTTCCGCAGACCGGTAAGAAGACGTTGTTCTCGCTCTTGGTGGGCCCGTCCGCGCTCGCCGGACACACCGACGCGCGCGCGGCGGCGCGCGGCATGGCCGACGTCCAGGACCCGCGCTTCGACCGTTTGGTGGCGTTGTACCAGCCCAAGCGCCAGGTGCGCGCGCGCCTCGAAGTCGTGCTGTGCCCGAGCGTCGAGGAGAAATCGCTCTCCGAGGGCGAAGCGCTCAAGGAGATCGCCGACGTCGACGCGCTGTGCCACGTCGTGCGCGTGTTCGACGACGACTCCGTGTACCACATCTGGGGCAACCCGGACCCGCGGCGCGAGGTCGACTTTCTGCACAGCGAGATGGTGCTGCACGACCTCGTGTTCATCGAGAAGCGCCTCGAGCGCATCGAAAAGAATCTCAAGAAGGGGAAGGACGACCGCGCCGAAAAAGAGCGCGCGCTGCTCGCGCGCTTCCACGAGGTGTTGGAGAAGGAGGCGCCGCTGCGCACGCTGGCGGTGCCGGCGGAAGACGCGGCGTTGATCTCGAGCTATCCGTTCCTCACCATGCGCGCGATCATCGTGGCGCTCAACGTCGCGGACGAAGCGGTCGGCGACACCGGGCTGCGCGACGCGCTCGCGGCCGCCTACGAGCCGCGCGGCGCCAGCGTGGTGCAAATCGCGGTGCGCGCGGAGTCGGAGATCGCGGCGCTCGACGACCCCGCCGAGCGCGAGGCCTTCATGCGCGACCTCGGCATCGCGACCCCCGCGCTGCACCTGCTCACGTCGAAGTGCATCGAGGCGCTGGGGCTGATGTCGTTCTTCACCGTGGGCGAAGACGAAGTGCGCCAGTGGTTCGTGCGGCGCGGCGCCAGCGCGCCCGAAGCCGCCGGCGCCATCCACAGCGACCTGCAGCGCGGTTTCATCCGCGCCGAAGTGATGAAGTACGACGACCTCGTCGCCGCGGGGAGCGAAGAAAAGCTCAAGGCGACCGGCAAGTACTACCTCAAAGGCAAGGACTACGTGGTCGAAGACGGCGACATCCTCACCATCCGCTTCAACGTGTGATGGCCACCGTCGCGTTGAAGTCCAAGCGCGACCGCGCCACCCGGCACCGCCACCCGTGGATCTTCGCGGCCAGCATCGACGCGGTGAAGGGACACGCGGCGCCCGGCGACGTCGTCGACGTGGTCGACGCCAAGGGCGCGTTCCTCGGCCGTGGTTACTACAACGAACACTCGCGCATCCGCGTGCGCATGCTGACGTGGGACGACCGCCCCATCGACGCCGACTTGTGGCGCGCTCGCATCCACGCCGCCGCGCACAGACGCGAGTCTCTCGCCGCGAGCGGTCACACCGATGCGTATCGCCTGGTCCACGCCGAAGCCGACCTCGTGCCGGGTCTGATCGTGGACCGCTACGGTGACGTCGTCGTGGCGCAGCTTCTCACCGCTGGAATCGATCGTGTGCGCGACGTAGTGGTCGAATCGCTCGCTTCGCTCGCGGGTGTTCGCTGCGTGTTCGAGCGCAGCGACACCGCGTCGCGCGCGCGCGAAGGGCTCGCGGCCGCGGTGGGGGCGCTCCGCGGCGATGCGCCCAAGACCGTCGAAGTGCTGGAAAACGGGAACACGTTTCTCGTAAACGTCG
>CAZLLI010000044.1:0-22390 GCA_964560355.1 uncultured bacterium
GCGCCGCCGGGGTCGACGTGCGGACGGTCGACGTGTGGTATGTGGCCTCGTCGTCGCGGCGCCGCGGCGCTCCGCGCGACACCGCGCGCGCGTGGGTGTGGATCGTCGACGACGTCGACGAACGGCCGCTCTTGCACGCGCTCGTGCTCGACCACCTGTTCGAGATGGAAAAGCGCGCGGGCGCTGGCTTGGTCGTGGTAACGCGCTCCGATGCCGCCGAGGGGTCCTTCGCGTCGTCGCTGCGCGCGCGCGCGGTGCGCGGCGTGCACACGATCGCGAGCGCGGCGCGCGCGAGCGGCGTCGACGAAGGCGCGCTCGACGCGCTCGACGCCGAGGCGCGCCAAATCCTCGAGCTCATCGCCGTCGCCGGCATCCCGCTCCCCATCGACGTGGTGCTGTCGGTGGTGCCCGGCTCCGACCGGCGCGTGCACCGGCACTTGTTCGCGCTCGCGGGCGCGGGACTGGTCGCGATCGAGTCGCGCCGCATGCCGTCGACGGGCGCGGTGTCGCTGGTGGTCCACGTGCCGCGCGCGTCGGTGCGACGCCGCGTCACCTCCCGCATCCCCGACTCGCGCGTGCGCAACCTGCACCGCACCATGGCGCGCATCGCCGACGAGCGCGGCACCTTCCCGCCGCTGTTCGCGTACGAGCACCTGGTGCGCGCGGGCGAGGGCGACGACGCCGCCGCGCGCGCCGCGTCGTTCGTGAAGGATTCGACGCGCGCGCAGCGCGCGCCCTTCCTCGACACGATCAAGCGCGACGTGGTCGATACTGGCGCGATCGCGTCGCTCGCGTACGGCGACCAGCTCGTCATCCTGGTCCGCTTCGGCGACGACTACCTCGCGCGCGGGCGCACCGCCGAAGCGGAGTCGCTGCTCACGCGCGCCAAGCAACTCCGCACCACGGGCGACGACGTGCGCGCGCACGCGCCGCTGGCGGGAGAGGCGATGCGCCTCCTCGCCGACGCGTGGGCGGGGCGCGGGCAATTGCGCCAGGCGCTCGAGCTGCTGGAAGACACCAAGGAAGACATTGCTCCCTACTTGAGCCTGGCCGAGCAGGCGCGCCTCTTGAACGAAATCGGCTGGCTGCAGTACCGCCTGGGCGACTACTCGAGCTGCGTCGACTCGTGCAAGTTCACGGTCAACACGCTCAACCCCAACGAGCACCCGCTGGTGGTCGCGCAGGCGCTCAACCTGCTGGGCGTGATTTCGTTCAACACCAGCCGTTACGACGAAGCGGTCTCATATTACGAGCAGAGCGCGTTCCTGCGCGAGCGCGAGAGCGACTTGAACGCGCTCGCGGGTTCGTACAACAACCTCGCGCTCGCGTATCAATCCAAGGGCGAGTACGACAAGGCGCTCGGGTACCTGCACAAGAGCATCGACATCAAGCGCAAGCAGAACAACGAAGCGGGACTGGCGGGCGGTTTCTTGAACCTGGCCTTCCTGTACTTGGAAGTGCACAACTTCGACGAAGCCGAACGCCGCTGCCGCGAGAGCCTGCGCATCAGCTCCGAGCTGGGGCTCGCGCAGCTGATCGCCGAGAACTACAACACGCTGGGCGACATCCTGTTCACGCGCGGCCAGCTCGACGAGGCGGAAGCGTACTACCAGCGCTCGCTCGAGCACGCGAGCCGGCTCTCGACCATCAGCGAAGAGATGGGCGCGCAGAAGCGCCTCGCGAAGCTCTACATCCGCAAGAACCGCCACGACGACGCGCGCGTCGCCATCGAAGAGGCGTCGCGTCTCGCGCGCCAGGTGGGTTCGAAGTTCGAGCAGGCGCAAACCGAGGAGATCTTCGGCGAGTTGAAGACGGCGCAAAAGAGCCACGCCGAATCGGTCGACCATTTCGAGAAGGCGGCCACGCTGTACGCGACCCTGTCGAAGCACCGCCTCGCCGCCGCGTGCCTCGCGAAGGCGGGGCTCGCCCACGCGGGCTCGAGCAACCCGCTCGACGCCAAGCGCTACCTCGACCGCGCGCAGGACCTCATCAAGGCGCAGATCGGCCACGAGATTCCGGAAGAGATCGTGACGCTGCAGCAGACGCTGCGCGAGAGCCCGCTGCGGGCGGGGTCGGCGGGCAACGCGTCGCAGAAACTCTTGTACGCGTTCTACGAGCTGTCGTCGCTCTCCGACTACGCCGACGACAAGACTGCGTTCTTCCGGCGCATTATCAATGTATTTCGCGACCTCACCGGGTCGACGTGGTGCGCGCTCGCGCTGCGCACCGACGACGAAGGCTTCGTGATGGTGTCGGCGGCGGGCGACCAGGAGCCGGTCGCCGACGCCCCGCTCAAGAGCCTCATGACGCACGCGCTGCAATTGGGTTCGGTGCTGCACGGCGAGTCGGCGGAGGCGCGCGAGTTGGTCGCGCAGGTCGCCATCCAGAAGGCGTCGACGGACCATCTGGTGGTGGTGCCGATGAAGTCGCTCGGCGTCGACCTGGGGTGCGTGCTGCTGATGGTGCCCGCGCCCGCAATCCCGCGCTCCAAGGATGATATCGATTTCATTTCCTGCATCGGCCGCCACGTCGCCGGCGACCTGCGCTTGAGCCTCCACTTCGACGAGCGCTCGCACAAAGAGGAGCGGCTCGTGCGCGTGCTGGGCGACTCCGAGCCCGCGTCCGACGCCAACCGCTTCCAAGGCATGATCGGGCGCGACGAGTCGATGCGCAAAGTGTTCCGCATGGTCGACAAGATCAAGGACATGGACACCGGCATCCTGATCTTCGGCGAAAGCGGCACCGGCAAGACCGAGCTCGCGCGCACCATCCACAACACCAGCCCGCGCCGGCGCCACGTCTTCCAGTCGATCCACTGCGCGGAGATTCCGAGCAGCCTGCTCGAGAGCGAGTTGTTCGGCCACGAGCGCGGCGCCTTCACGGGCGCGGTGCAGCGCAAGCTCGGGCGCTGCGAGATCGCCGACGGCGGCACCGTGTTCCTGGACGACGTCAACGTCATGCCGCTCGACACCCAGTCGAAGCTGCTCCACTACCTGGAGACGAAGAGCTTCACGCGCCTCGGCGGCACCCAAAAAATATCGACCGACGTGCGCGTGATCGCGGCCAGCAACGAAGACCTGGAGAAGCTGGTCAAGGAAGGGCGCTTCCGCGAAGACTTGTTCTATCGCCTGAAGGTGATCCAGATCGAATTGCCGCCGCTCCGCGACCGCCAGGACGACATGGTCCTGATCGCGAGCGAGTTCCTGAAGAAGCGCTGCAACGCGCAGAACAAGCCCTTGAAGCGCCTCTCCACCGAGACCCTCAAGCTGTTCCAGAAGTACCGCTGGCCCGGCAACGTGCGCGAGTTCCAAAACGTGCTCGAACAGATCGTGCTGTTGTGCGACGATGTCATCGTCGAGCCGGCGTCGTTGCCGGAAGACTTCCTGCGCCGCGCCGCCGGCGGGGGCAAGAGCCGCTGGCAGACGCTCGAGCAGCTGGCGCAGCAAATGGTCGAAGGGGGCGGCTATTCGGAAGCGAATCCGCTCATGCCGCAGATCGAAGTCATGCTCGCGCAGAAAATGTCGACGCACATGGACAACAAGACCAAGGCCGCCAACCTACTCGGCATCACCAAACCCACGCTCTATTCGCGGCTGCGCGGCTACGACCGCTTGAAGTAGACGGGACGTTTCTTCATGCCGAAATCGGTGCGCCGCGACGACCTCGTCGCCTACCTCGACCGCTACCTGCGCGTGGCGGAGATTCCGGATTCGTCGCCCAACGGGCTCCAGGTGCAAGGCGCCGCCGGCGTGGCGCGCGTCGCCTTCGCCGTCGACGCGTCGGTGAAGACGATTCACGCCGCCCACGCGGCGCGCGCGAATTTCTTGGTGGTGCACCACGGGCTGTGGTGGGGGCGCCACGAGCAAATCGTCGGAACTATGCACGCGCGCGTCGCCGCGCTGATCGAAAACAAGGTGTCGTTGTACGCCGCGCACCTCCCGCTCGACTGCCACGCCGCGGTCGGCAACAACGTCGAGCTCGCGCGCTTGCTGAAGCTGCGCGTGGTCGAACCGTTCGGTGCGTACAAGGGGACCGAAATCGGCGTGGTGGCGGCGGGCGCGCGCCCGCTCGCGCGCGGCGCCTTCGTGAAATCGGTCGACCTCGCGCTCGCGACGCACTCGCACCTGCTCGCGTGCGGGCCGGCGCGCGTGCGTCGCGTCGCCATCGTGAGCGGCGGCGGTGCGCCCTTCGTCGACGAGGCCGCGCGCGCGGGGTGCGACACGCTGCTGACGGGCGAGTCGTCGCACGCGGCGGTGCGCGCCGCCGAAGAGGCGGGCGTCAACGTGATCTTCGCCGGCCACTACGCGACCGAGACGGTGGGGCTGGAGGCGCTCGCGCGCCACGTCGCCAAGCGCTTCGCGGTCGCGACCGTGTTCATTCCCGCGCCGACGGGCTTCTAGCCGCGCGACCCCCATGCGGCTCAAGCGTCCCGTCGTCTTCTTCGTGCTGCTCGCGCTGTTTCTCGCGGCGCTGGCGACGCGCTCCGCGACGCGCGACCGCCTCGACTCCCCGTACTTCAAGGGCACGTCCGCGATGGTATATCGCCACGCGCTGTTCGCGTCGGAAGGCGTCCCCCTCGACACCGTCTCGGTCAAGGCCAACCACCCCGACGGCTACGTCCCCGCGCGCTACCGCGCCGACGGCTTCGAGTCGATGTGGGCGCGCGCGTTTCGCGCCGCGCGCTTCGTGAGCGAAGTCGACGGGCGCGACTTCGCGCGCCGCACCATCGTGTTGCTCTCGGCGCTGTGCGCGTTCACGATGTACGGACTCACGCGGCGCGTGTGGGATTGCCAGGCGTCGGGGTTGGTGGCTGCGTTCCTGGTCGCGTTCTTCGCGCCCTTCGTGCTCGCCACCAACGGGCGCGCGTTCACGCACACCGCCTTCGCGCCGCTGCTGGCGACCGCGTACGCGCTTCTCGTGCTCGCGACTTTGGACGCGACGACGGCGCGGAGCCGCTTCGTGCGCGCGCTCGGCGCGGCGCTCGTCGCCTTCGCGCTTGCGACCGCGTGGGAGCCGGCGCCGATCGTGCTCGCGGTCGCGTGCGCGTGGCTCGCTCTCGCGGCGCGCGACGACGACCGTCGCACGCGCGTGTGGCTCGTCGGCGGACAAGCGGTCGCGCTGGTCGCTGCGTGCCTCGCTTCTCCCTTTTTGGTCACGACGCGCGCCGTCGCGTCGTTTCCGACCGCGTTCGTCGTGGCGAGCCTACTGTTCATCGTGCAAAGCGGCCGTGGGTGGCGCCGAGGCGGGGCCCCCGCGTCCTCGGACGCGGGGTGGCGAGGCGACAGGACCCACGGCTTGTTCGCGACTGGACTCTTGCTCGCCACAGCGAGTGTTCTCTGGTTGGTGCTGACGCCGGTGCGCGCGGGCGCGACCGAGCAGTTGCCCGCGTGGCAGTACGTAATGGCGCGCGTCGCGCACCTGTTCGGGCGGCCGGAGTCGTCGAGTGGATTGTCGGAATGGATGCGGCACGTGTGGTCGCTCGACCACGCACCGCTCACGCCGCAGGCCGCGATCGAAGTGTTCTTGCCGCTCGGCTTGATAGCGATCGCATTCGCCTTGAATGCGGAGCTGCGCGCGCGCGCCGGCTTCGTGGGCGCGGTGGTGGTGGCGGTGGTCGCGGCGCTGGTGACGCTGGTCGACCGCGCCGCACTCGCGGTCTCGGTGCTGGCCGTGATCGTAGTGGTGGCGGGCGCGGCGCGCTCGGTGTCGAAGAGTGTGCGCGTGCGCGCGCCCCTCATCGCTCTCGGCGCGGTGGTGGCGTTCGCGGGCGTGGTGTTTCGCGGCGGCGCCGTCGACGCGTCGTATCAGCTGGCACGCGCGACCGGCACGGCCGGCCAGGATCCCTATTCGTTCCTGTGGGTGAGCTTCGAAAACACCGACCGCGAATTGGTGCGTTTCGTCGCCACGCGCACGTCGGTGCGCGACGCGATTCTCGCCCCCGACGACCTCTCGGCGCTCCTGCTCGCGTTCACGGGTCGAGCCGCGGTGACGCTCCCGGGCGCGGTGTCGAAGGCGCCGGCGGAGCGCCATGTCGCCATGACGCGCGCGCTCTACGGCAGCGAAGAGGAACTGTACGAGACGTGCCGCGCCGCGCGCATCGACTACGTGGTGTATTCGATCGACGTGCTCCTCGATATCGGGCGCTATTCGCCGCGCTATCTCGCGGGTGTGAACGCGGTCGACCCGACCACGATTGCGTACCGCATGCACTTCGAGCCCGAGTCGCTGCGGCGCTTCACGCTGCAATACGAGAACGACCACTACCGCCTGTTCGCGGTCACGGGTTCGCCCGAGCCCGTCTTCGCCACCGACCACCCGCCCTTCTATCAGACCGATTTGCTCGTGAAGACCAATCGCGACGTGGAAGCGTTTCGCCGGCTCGCGGTGAACGTGATGCTGACGTACGCGGAGGCGCTGAACGCGCGCGCGCACGGCAACGCGGAGGGCGCGCGGCGTCGTCTCGAGTGGTGCCTGCTGCAGGCGCCGCGCTACACCCAGGCGCGCCTCGCTCTCGCCGACGCGCTCATGGACCTCGACCGCTACGACGACGCGCGCCGCGTGATCGGCAAGCTCATCGAGTACGCGCCCGACAACACGGAGGCGCTCTACTACGCGGCCTTCATCAGCGCGCAGCTCGGGAAGACCGACGACGCCAAGACGTACCTGTCGCTGCTCTTGTCGATCGAGCGCGACCCGCAGCGGATCGAGCGCGCGAAGGTGCTCCAGCGCGGCATCGAGCAGGGGCTCCCGGTGCGCCGGGGCGCGCCGCTTTCGGGCTAGAAGCGCAACGGCCGCGACGCTGTTCGCGCCGCGGCCGCCGAAATGGTGGGGGCTACTGGATTTGAACCAGTGACTCCTACCGTGTGAAGATAGTACTCTCCCGCTGAGTTAAGCCCCCGTTTCGTAGTTGCGCACGATCGTCGCCGCGTCGCGATTCTTCTGCAAGCGGTTCTGCAATTCCGTGGACAAGCCGCGCTGCTTGAGCATCATGTCGATGCTGACCTTGGCCTCGTCGTACGGAATCGGGCGCGCCGGCTTCTTGTCGATGCACTTGAGAAGGTGCATGCCGAACTGCGTGTCGACGATATTACTGATCTGCCCCTTCTTCAACGCGAAGGCGGCGTCTTCGAACGGCTTGACCATCATGCCGCGCGGGAAGTAGCCCAGGTCGCCGCCGTTCTGCGCCGACGTGTCCTGCGAGTACTGCTGCGCGAGCTTGGCGAAGTCTTCGCCGCCGATGGCGCGCTGGCGAATCGCCTCCATCTGCGCGCGCCGGTCCTTGATGGCCTGCTCGCTGTCGCCTTCGTGCGAAAGCAAGATGATGTGGCGCACGCGCACGCTGTCGGTCCCCGCGAACATGTCGGGGTGTTCGTCGTAGAACGCCTTGGTGTCGGCGTCGCTGATCGCGATCGACGGCGTGATCTTTTCGTCGACGTACTGGCGGATCAACAGGTCGCGCGCGATGGCCTGGCGGAAGTCGTCGCGCTTCAGGCCCATCGGGGCCAGCATCTGATCCACCTGTGCCTCGCCGCCGAACTGGCGCACGAAACGGTCCAGCACGCTCGTCACGAGCGTGTCGGGCACGGCGACGCCGGCCGTCTTCGCTTCCTGCGCCATCAGGGTGCGGTCGATCATTTGGTCGAGCAGGCGCATGTTGAACGACGCCGAGCGCGTCGAGTCGATCATCCCCACCGCCGTGTAAGCGAGAACCTTGAGCTCCTGCCCGGTGATCGGTTCGTTGTTGACCGTCGCGACCACTTCGTCCGCGGCCAAGGAATCCGGAAACGCGTGCTCGGCCGCTTCCTTCTTTTTCGAGCAAGAGGCGGCAAACACCGTCGCGGCCGCGACGGCGAGCGCCATCCGTACGGGAAACTTCATAGAATGGTGTCCTTTGAGTTAGGGCGGGGATAATACCAGACCGAGTGGCGGGGCGCAATCGGGGTTATCCGGCCGCGCGGCCTCGTGCGGCCGCGATCCAGCTTCCCGCCTCGCGCCGGATTCGCGCGATACCGAGCCCGCTCCCGCGCAGCGCGAGGAACCCGAGCGCCCACAGCGGAACGGTCAAGAGGACGAACACCAAGAGCGAGAAACTCGTCGCGGTGGTTTTGTCGATTCCGAACAACGCGAGACCCACGATGCAAAAGAACTGGTACGAGCCGACGTTGCCGGGCGCGTTGGGGAGCGCGGTGCCGAGATGGACGACGAGCAGCACGATCGCGCCCGCCCACACCGACAGATTGATGCCGCACGCGATCATGACGAGCCAAAACGCGAGGGCTTGAAACACGAGCACGCCCGCCGAAACCAACGCCGCCGCGAAAAAACCCGGCGCGCGCGCGATGCGGTGCAGGTCGCGGAGGAAGCGAACCTGCGTCGGGCGCATCGCGATGGCGACGAGCGCCGCCGCGCCGACCAGCACGACGACGCCCATCGCGTCGGCGCCGCGCTCGAGGTCGCGCGGCAGCTTCACCGCGATCGCCGCCAGCGCGAAGGCGATGGTGAGCCAGAAGCCGTCGAACAAGCGCTCGACCGCGGTCGACGTGGCGACGCGCGCGATCGAAACGTCCGTCCACCGCGACACCAACCACGAGCGCACGACTTCGCCGACGCGCATCGGCAACAATTCGTTCGTGAAGAGACCGGCGTAAATCGCGCGCGTCGCTTGCCTCGGCGTCACGCTACCGAGCGGACGCAAGAGGATGCTCCAGCGCGTGCCTTGGCACACATAGCTAGCGATGTCGGCCGCGATCGCGGGGGCGATCCACGCCCACTTCACGCCGCGCATGCCGTTCCACACGTCGGCGAACTTGAGGTCGTGGAAGATCCAGACCAGGCACGCGGCGCCGAACAGAATCCCGGCCGCTTCGCGCGCGCGTCCGCGCCACGCGCCGCTCACGACGCCTCCTCTTCCGGCTCGTCGGCGGCGGGCTCGTCGTCGGGCGGCAGCGGTGCCTCCCAATCGGGTTCCTCGCCGTGCATCTCCGACACGCGCGCGATCGCGAGTGCGACTGCGGGGAGGTCGAGCGTTCCTTGGTGCACGAGATAGCGCGGCTCCCAGGTGCTCGCGAATTTCGCCTTGTACGCGCGCAGCCCCACGAAGCTGAACAGGAAATTCAAGCGCTGGAAGAACGCGTGCAGCGCGCGTTCCTCCGCGCTCGCGGTTTCGCTGGCCGCGAACCCCGACATCGGCGCCATCCCCAAGTTGAAGCGCGCGAAACCCGCCTCCTTGAGCTGGAGCAGGAGACGAATCATGAGGAACTCCATGATTCCGCGCGGCGCGTCGCGGCGGTGGCGCATGAGGTCGATGGTGGCTTCGCCGCGCGCGAACGACGGAATGATGTTGGCGAACGCGAGCACGCCGCCGTCGCTCCCGCGCGCGACTGCGACCGGTGTCGAGCGTACGTAGTCGGATTGGAACTGACCGAGCGTGAAGCGCCGTTCGCGCCGGCCCGGCAGCTGCAGCCAGTCGTCGGACACGTTCTCCAGCGCGCGCACCAAGTCCGCATCGAGCGGAGGTTCGTGGCGCGCCCACGTTACTCCGCTGCGCTCGAGACGCGACACCAAATTGCGGAAATCCTTGCGCTTGCCGCCCTCTAGGTTGAAGGCGCTCACGTCGACGACGGCGTCGTCGCCGATCTTCAGCTGGCGCAGTCCGCAGCGCGCGTAGAGGTCGAGGAAGTCCGGCAACGTTTGGTGATACGCGACGCGCCAGTCGTTCTCGCGACAGAACGCGTCGAACGCATGCACCAACGGCTCGATGGCGGCTTCGGGTCCGACCGGGTCGCCCAGCACGATGGCGTGACGCCCGCCCACGCGGTAGGCGAGGAACGCGTCGCCGTCGTGCGAGAAGAAGAACGACTTGTCGGGCCAATACTTGAAGAAGTCCAGCGCCGAGCGCCCGTGCGCGGCCACGATCTCCGCCGCGCGACGACGCTCGTGCGGCGCGATTTGGTACTGGTAGCGCACCGGACGGTACAGCGACGTACCCGCGTACACGATCGCGAGCACCGCGGTCAGGTCGAGCGAGTCGAGGAACCAGCGCGCGTGGCGCGTGTGCGCTTCGAGCGCGGGGTCGCCGACGAAGGTGAGGCACAGGACCGCGCTTCGAAACGCCGCCAGTAGGTGGAAGTTCTTCCCGAAGTGGTGACCCTCGAGCAGCCAGAAGCCCGCGGTGCCGTACGCGACCGCGAGTGCCACCACCGCGGCCACGCCGAGCAGCGCGTGACGAATCGCGGGCGTGTCGCTGCGCACCGTGAACGCGGGGCGCGCGACCACGAGCAATGCGAGCACAACGAGCGCGAACGCGGCGCCGTCCCAGTCCGGGCCCTTCACGAGGTGCGCGGGGATGGCGAACGCCGCGAGCGTCGTCGCCGTTTGCCACGCGCGCCGCTTGCGCCGCGCGAGCGCGACCGACGTCACCACGAGTCCGAACCCGATCACCAGCGTCGCGAAGTGCGAGAGCCCCAGCACTTCGATCGGGAACACGTCGCGCAGCCACCAATCGCCCGGGTGGAAGCGCGGTCGCAGCACCGCGAGCAAGTTGACCACGCCGCTCCCCAGCGTCGCCGCGCTCGCGAGCCACACCAGCGCACGCCGCCACGCGCGCGGCGTCGTCAACGTTGCGCGCTCCGCGCTCACGGTTTCGACGCCGCCTGGGGGAGTGCGCCCAGAATTTGCCGCACGATGCCGTCGAAGCGCGTGCCGATGCGATGGCCCCCGTCGAGCGAGACGATCGTCACGCGCGCAGGGTCGAGCTCGGCGCAAATCGCGTCTTTGTCGCCTTGGCCGTAGAAGCAAAATACGTCGACGTTGTCCATGCGCGCGATCTCCGGCGCCACCGGGTACGACTTGTCGCCGTCGCCGTGCCCCAGCCAGTCGGCGACGTGGAATTCGAACGACGCGTGCGCGGCCGGTCCCAACAGCACCACGATCGGCACGCGCGCTTTCAAGTCCGCCGGGAGCCGATTGTAGACGATGGGAAGCACGTCGGCACCGAACGAGTAGCCGATCAAGATCACGCGCTCCTTGTTCCACGCGGCGAGGTAGTGGCGTATCACGCGCTCGAGGTCGCGCGTGGTTTGTTCCGGGTCGCGCTTCTTCCAGAAATAGTGAAGCGCATTCCATCCCACCACCGGTACACCGGCGGCGGCCAGCTCGTTGGCGATGCCCTTGTCGGTGACGCCCCAGCCGCCGTCGCCCGTGAGGTGGATCGCCAATTCGTCGCGCGCCGTGCCGGTCGCGCGCACTTCGACCAGCGGAAGGTCGGACACGTCGAGCGCATCGGCGTGCGTCGAGCTCGCCGGCTTCGACGCCGCGCGCGTCGGATCCGCCGACGGCGCGCTCACCACCTTGCGAAACGACGCCTCGAATTGCGGCAGCCAATTCTTCGCGACCGAAAAGCCGTGCCCCACCTTCGGCAGCATGACGACTTCCGCGCGCGCCGTCTTCGCGACGAAGGCTTGCGTCTGCATGGGGTCGCACACTTGGTCGATCGCACCCTGCAGCGCGATCCACGGCGTTTCCAAGTGCGATGCCGGCAGGAACGTGACGCCCTTCCCCTTCGGTCCCGCCGCGAAGTCGAGTCCGCTCCCCCGGCACAAAGGCTTCGTGATCGGCAAATCGGGACAAAATCCCAGGCTGATCGCGCCGCGAAACGTCGCCGGCGGCGCTTGCACGAGAATCGCGTACACGAGAGTTGCGCCCGACGAGTAGCCCACCAACACCGGCGCCACGTAGTTCGGGTAGCCGAGTTCTCGCTGCACGAATTGACTCAACTCTTCGAAGTCGCTCGCCGGGTACGAGCACTCTTCGTTGGAAGACTCAAGTGCTTTCAAATAGCGCACCACGTCGACGCCGACTACCAGCGCATCCATGTGTGCGAGGTCGCGCGCCATGTCGACAACGCCTTGATTCCATCCTCCGTCGCCGGAGACGAACAACACAACGTGCGTCGGGTGTGGTGTTTCGTGGTAAAGCGAGATTTCTCCGAAGCGGCCGAACGTGCGCGTTTCTTCCATCGCCGACGCGGGCGCGGCGGCGAGCATGAGCGTCGCTATGAGAAGGAAAGCGTGCAGACGAGCGGGGCGCATATCCTGTTCCTCGCGGTGGCGGGCGCGGCGACCCGTCGTGTCCGCTATTCTACCCGACTGCGGGCGCGGAGTTTCGCGCCCAGAAGCCTAGCGGTGCTTCCCCACCCCGACGCGCCGGCACCACCGCGACACCGGGCACGTCGAGCAACGCGGCGAGAGCGGCGTGCACACCCGCTGCCCGAAACCCACCATGATCTCGTTGACCTCGATCCAATGACGACGCGGCACCAATTTCATGAGGGCGATTTCCGTCTCGTGCGGCGTCTTCGTGCGAATCCACCCCAGCCGGTTCGAGATCCGATGCACGTGCGTGTCGACGCAGATCGCCGGCGTCGCGAAGCCCAGCGACACCACCAGCGCGGCCGTCTTTCTGCCCACGCCCTTGAAGTCCAGCAAAGCGTCGATCGTGCTGGGAACCTCTCCGCAGAATTCGTCGATGAGCCGTCGCGCCACGTCGCGAATCGTCCGCGCCTTCGTGCGATAGAAACCGACCGGATAGATCGCCTTCTCGATGCGTGGTAAATCCATGCGCGCGAGTGTCGACGCATCCGGCGCGATTGCGAATAGCCGCTCCGACGCCGCGTCCGTGACGTCGTCCTTCGTGCGCAGACTCAATAGCGTGGATATCAGGATGCGAAACGGATCGCGGTCGCGGCGCGCGATCTCCGAGACCGACGGCAGCTTCCCGCCCGTGACCGCGCGCTGCATCGCCGCGAGCACGCGCGCGACCGGCGGTCGCTTTTTCTTCGCAGCTTTCGTTCGTGTGGCGGCCATGCGTTGACAGTCGCAGTATCCAAGTGGGAGAATGCCTGCACTCTATTCCAATGGCCGCCAAGACGCAATCCAAGTCCAAGTCACCCAAGCGCGCGCAGGCCACCCCCGCCGCGTTCGCAAAAACCCGCGCACGCCTCGACCAGAAACGCGCGAAGCGTCGTCAGAAGATGTTGTGGGTGCACTACTGGCTCTTGTGCCCCAAGTGCGGCGGCGACATGTTCGTCCAAACCACTCAAGGCATCCGCTTCGAAGTCTGCCGCGACTGCAAAGGCATCACCTTCGACGGCGAAGAAGTCGCGCTGTTGCTAGATCACCTCGACCCCGCCAAAGCCCTCCGCGCCATCCTCAAGAAATCAAAGAAACCCGATACGACGGAGATCTAGCGCAACAGCACCATCTTGCGCGTCGCGCGGAAGGAACCGGCCGTCAGACGATAGAAATAAACGCCACTCGCCACGCGACTCCCACGCCGCGTCGACGCCAGCTTGACCGGTCATCCAGTCTAGTGCATAGTTCCCACCTTGAAGTACGCCGCGCGCGATACGATTACTCGATGCGACGTAGATTTCTTCGTCCGGCCCGACCGCAATATCCCAAATGGGGAATGAAGCGCCGACGTTCCAGGTCGTGTTGGCAGTTCCGTTGGCGTTGAACTTGCGGACTAACCCTGTGGCTGAGTTGTCGTTTCCGTAGATGTGGCCGCTCGCATCCACCGCAATGCGTGGGAGATAGTCAGGGATCGACACAAATGATTCTGCGCCGCCACTAGTGTACTTCCATATCCTCTTCGGCGAGCTATCCGAGATGTACGTGGTCCCATCCGCCGTTACAAATATCTTGTTCAGTTCGTTGGTGATAGGAAATGTCGCGATAGAGTCGCATGATGATGAGAATTTGACTATTCGGTTGTTGTCTCCGATTTGTTCAGCGACATAGATGTTCCCAGATGCATCCACTCCCACGAATGCGTCCCCGAAGAACGCGGCCGCTTCGCCCCGTGTCCGCGCGCAATCAAAATCGCCGTCCAAACATCCAGGAGCCGCTTCCAGAAAGGCGTAGTCAATCGACTCGAGACCATGCGAGTCTGTCACTTTGAGGCCGAGCATCCAATATGCGCCTGGGAACACCAGCTTGACGAACGGCGTCTTGCCCGTGACATCGTCGAACTCGCCATCAGCGTCCAGGTCCCACGCGTATGTCAGCGACTCGCCGAGTACTTCATCGAGATCGTAGGAGGCCGACGCGTTGAGGGATACGAACTGGCTGTCACATGCTGCGTAGGAACCTCCCGCATTCGCGTGCGGTGCGTTGTTGATTTGGGGTCCGTTCAGCACGGTCACGGGGATGTCGACCGACTGCCCGGAGTTCGTGACCGTGATGTAGCCTGAGCCAGGAGCCTTTCCAACCACTATTCCGTCGGCCGTGACGTGCCAAGAGGCGTGGTTCGGAGCGTACGTGGTGCCGGCGCCAGATGCGACCATGCGCTCCACACCATCGGTGTAGTCTGCGAACACCTGCAACTGCATGGAAGCGCCCGGACCTGACAAGACGAGCCTTGACGGCTCCACACGCAGCGACTGAACGATCGCGGGTGGCGATTTGGCACCAGGGGATACATTGAGTGTCAACGGTGCTGATGAGACGATGCGGCCGTCACTCAACCTGCCCACCGCCACAAGCTCGAACGATCCGACATAGTCCAAGGGAATCGTGACCAACACGTTACCAAAGTACTGAAACTCACGAATGTATGCGCCCCCGGGATAGAAAAGTGCGACCGTGTCTGAACCAAAAAGACCAACCCCGCTCAACGGGCTGTCGGTCACTTGGAAGTGCACGACTTGCCCTGGAAACACGGTCGTTCCGCTCGGTGGGGTAGTGACACCAATGCTCAGCGTTCGCCCTGCAAATGACGGAGCCAGATCGTAGTCATCTTGCAAACTCATTGTTGCCATTGGTGTCGGAGGTACCGCTGCCGGCGACGGCATCGAGGGTGCGAAGAATGCTGTATCATCGACGCGATGATGAATCCAGTCGGCGGCAAGATCAGCCGCGTCCTCGCTACCCGTCACGTTCCAGTGCATTCCGTCTAGAGGATCGGTAACGGTCGTGAATTGCCCGCTCTGAACACCTCCCTTTTGGCTCTCGGTCAACACGACGAGATCGCTAGGCGAGACAAACAGCGGCCACGTGCCGGGAATTGTGAAGAAGGCCTCACTGGCTAGCGCCAGGGCAGCGGTCGTAAAGGTGGCGGCGATAGCTACTTGATCGATTGGAAATAGGGACCAAAATCCGCTCGCGTTTCCTACATGCAGATGAGCCGGCACGTCGAGCTCGCCCAGGGCTCCGAGGGCTTGACTCGATGGTGCGAGGTCATCGATTGCGTCGCCAAAAATTATCTCCTCTTTGGTCGAACCGCTCATGGTTGCGAACCCCTTCACGATTGCATCGGTCGCGACGCGCTTCCCTGCCTCATACTTGATATTTGATGCAATCAGAGGGACGCCAATCACGCTCCTAAGTGCAATCGCAAAGTCGGCAAATGCACTCCCATAGTGAGGCGTATCGAGGAAAAGCAGCTTGTGGAAGTCTCCTTTCATCGCATTGCCGGTGCCACGGTACTCAGGTGAGTCTGCGTACTTGCGAACGTGCAAACCACCTAGGGAATGCATGATCGCATCAACCTGAGCCACAACAATTCCAGGCAGCGCGCTACGAGTAGTGATCACGCCCGCAGATATCGTCCCTTGGCCAAGATGATACTCGAGTCCCTTGCCGTGGTCGCGCTGGTAGTCGAGATAGTGGACTTTCCAGCGCGGATCATCTGCGAAGGCTTTCACGTCGCCACGCCAGGTGGTCGGCTCTGACGCCCACCCGTGAATCAGCAATAGCGGCGGTCTTCGCACGTCGATGGTCACCGTTGTCGTTAGATCTGGGGCCTGTTCGTTGGGCAGGAATCGTGCGCGGATTGTGACGAGTCGAACTCCTGCGTTTGCATCCGACGGAACTTCCGAGCGATCAAAGTCCATGGGCGCCGTATAGATCGCAAACGCGTAAGACGCTCCGTCAACCTCCTCCACGGTCGTCTCAATGGTAGTTGGGTCAACGACGGATTGATCGTACGTAGCGAGCGTTCCCAGTAACGATTCAACTTCAGGAGCATTGGGGTCCGATATCGACCACTCGACCTTTCCGGGCCCGGGAACCTTCCAGCGCAGGAAGAGAGGGCTCACGCCATCGGCGACAACGCCTGACATCACTGAATCGCACTGTGTGAGCGCCGACAGATCGGTAGTGCGGAGCAGCCCGGTCTGAGCATCCTGCCATTTATTGTTGTTAAGAATGTTCAATGGTTCAACATGTGCCCCAAGGAACTCCAACCGCAGGTCGCTTGGCCCACTGACTTGACTCTCAACCAGCAAGAATTCCGTGACGTCTTCGTCTTGGCTCGCACCCTTCGCGACAAACCTGATACGTTGAACTGGTCCAAGGGCCCCCAGCGTTCCGCTTCCCCCATACACTTTCGTCTGATAGTCGGGCAGCCACTTCGTAATGAAGTTTGATCCCGTCGGGCTCGAGTAGATGAAGCCATCCGGATCAACCCGAAACTGCTGCATGTTCGTAACATTCCAGAGCGCGTCGCATTGCATCGTTGCACCGAACTTGTGCACGACAAGGAATGCTCCCGCGAAGTTCACACGATCCAGCAAGTAAACATTGCTGTCCTTGTCGACCATGATGCCGGCGGGGTAGTGCCAAGTTCCGCATGACGGATAATCGCCCGACTCGTACTCCGGCAGATCATGTGGTGTGTAAGGGTTGTTGTTCCCAATACTGAACGTCGCGTCGAATGCTCCGTTCGCGTGAAACCGCTGAATTCTGCTGATCCAGGTCTCGTCTTCTCCACCTTGGTCGTACCATCCCTGGTCCACGACATAGAGATCGCCCGTTAGTGGATGGATCGCGATCAGGTTTCCTCCTTCAACGAGGCTTCCTGGGCTGGGATCGGGTGGCTGGCCGAAGAGCATGTTCTTTGGCACCCCATTTCCGTCGACATCGAACACATGCACGGCGTTATCCGTGGTGAAGTTCGCCACGTAGAGATCGCCTGTCAGCGGGTTTATCGCGAGGTCACTAGCCTCGATGATCCCCGTCGTGGCATAAGGCCAGACCACGTGCTCTGCGCCGTTGATTCGGTAACGATGGATGGCGCCGTAGTCAGGAGGGGTGCTCCCAGGAACACTAATGAAGACGTATTCTCCGTCAGTTTCAACGTCGTACTGTAACGAAGGAAGTCCCGACCAGTAGGTCAGACGTGTCGGCCGAGTGACTGCATTATCGCAGTAGGTCAAGGCTGAAGCAGCATGCGTTACGACCAGACTAAGGCACGTGGTAATCACAGTCGCATTGATGGATTTCATCTTCATACTCCCCCTTGCGTCGTTCCAAAGGTCGCCAAGTCGAGAATCTCCCGGCAGGACTTGACCCGGCATGACATGATTCGTAGCCCTTTCCTGGGCCGAGACGAGCTCCCTATTCCTAATTCGGAACCATCACCCGAAAAACGCTGTTCCCCGTTCTGGTGACCGCAGCATAGAAGAACTCATTGGAATCACGGCTCCAAAGCACACCGCTCACATAGCTGTACTCTCCCGAAACGTGGTTGACGCGGCCGGTGCGGAGATTCACGAGTTGGACTTTGTAGGTAGCAGGCCAGGGTATCGGCAGTTTCGGCCGCGAACCAACCACGAACGCGACGTATTCCTCGTCGGGCGATGCGCGTAGTCGACGGATATGTACGTCGCGCAAAAACTGCCGCGGCCTTACGATCATGTCCTCGCTACGCGTCGAGTCCGTTCGAATGATCGCGCGGGCGGCGCGTTTTTCTGCCAAGTACGCGCTTTCCGAAAGTCGACCATTCCTATACGGAAAACTCGCCTGTCCGTTGTCATGGTCTCTCGCGTAGCGGTGTACAAGACGATCGGTGACGCCGGATGGTGGACAATCGACGCAACGAAGTGCGGATGTTGGTTGCTCCACGATCGCAAGTCGGACTCCAGGAATGAAGCATACCCAAGGAGCAAACCCCGCTTCCCGAAGCAGATCAAGCCTAACGTATAGCCTACCGTCACTCCAGCCGTCCGAACGAAATCCATTCTCGATCCACAACCAGACTCCGACGCCCCCTTCTCGTCGAATCTCGGGAATCTGTGACACATCATGGTGGGTGGCCGCCAGCGTCGCGAGATTCATTGTCACCATGTGGAAGTCTGGAGGACGCGCGTAATTGAATGGTGGTGGTGGCAGCGTCGAGTCGATGGCCATGAAAGCCAGCCACGTTTCATCCGGAGAAATCGTGAACCACGATTGGGAGTTTGTTGGGTAGATTCGGTCTGTGCCGGGAATCCGCTCGGCTACGAGTTCTTCGCCTTCACAGGCAAGCGTTGTGGCGGCGAATATCAGGACGATGCCGCCGATGGCAGCGCGGAAGCGCGTTGGCGGGCGACTGGAAGGCATGTAGCTAGGACCTCCCCTGAACGTAAGCGAAGATAGATTCGTCCCGCGCTTAGTGCGTGTCAAGCCAATTGTTGGTAAACTCTAGACTGATCGCGCCGCCCTTCTCCCCCACGTCACCACGAACTCGCCCGGGACCGCGTAGCCGTCGCCGCGTTTGAACGCGGCGATGGATTGCAAGTAGTCGGCGTGCGCGCAGCGCGCGGGTGGCGTCGTCGAGGCGGGAGTACGCCATGGCGACGGGGCCGCCGGCGAAGGCGGCGACGTAGGCTTCCTCGCCGAGTTCATCGCTGCATGGTAGAACCACTTGGAGTCGCTGCTCCAAGACAACCGGCTCGCATACTTGTGCTCGTGCCTCGCGGGACTTTCTATGTCTGATTGTGCCTCGCCCTGACAAGCAGAGCGGCGACGCCCAGGTGCTTGGACCACCGGTCCAGGTATACATGATCCAGGGCGTTCCCCTGAACCTTCAGCATTCCGAGTACGTCGCTCCATTGGCGGTCCGAAACTTCATTGCCGATCTTGTACCAGTACAGTTTGTGCAGCAGCGTATCCTCTGCGCTCGCGAATCGGATCAGGACCTTTCCGCCCGACGTCGCGATCTCCTGGCTGCGCCCGCGCGCAAGCTCCTCTTTGGACCAGGCATCCTGCCCGGCGATGAAAATGTCCGCCTTGAACATCGTGGGGAGATAGATGACGTTGAACGAGTCTCGTTGCCCAACTGCCTCGCGGATCATGAGCGGATCGACATGAAAGTCGGTGGACAGCAACTTTGTCAATGCTTCGACTTGTGAGAGTTGGACATCCGCGATGACGTCGACGTCGAGTGTCGAGCGCGGGGTTCCATACACGGAACTCGCCAACGATCCCCCGACGATGTAAGGGATACCCAGCTCGTCGAACACACGCGCCAGGTTGGCGACGACCAGAAGGGGTTCAGAGACCATCAATACCCCATCGTCGCAACGTCCCATCCGAATACGCGCAGCATGATCTCGGGTCCCAACCATCTCGACGCCGCCCGCAAGGAAACCTCCCGCTCATCCGCACGCGGATAACGGCGCCGAACATCGGCAATCGCCAGCTCCTGAACCGTCCGTGTCATTTGACCGACCAGCTCGAGTTTCTGGGAGGGCGTCATTCGGCGCAAGCCGTCGATTATTAGCGCCTCGATGCTTGGATCAGTATCGTTGGGTTTCTCTTTCACGACGTCAGCCTAGCACATTCCATTCGACCCGGTACAATTTCGCTATGCTCGATCGACTCCCACGCGATTCCTTCAATTCAATCAGCGCCGATCCATTCCGTCAGGCCTTCTCCCCCGCGTCACCACGAATTCTCCCGGGACCGCGTAGCCGTCGCCGCGTTTGTAGGCGGCGATCGATTCCAGGTAGTCGGCGTGTGCGCTTGCGCGAGTGGCGTCGTCGAAGCGGGAGTAGGCCATGGCGACGGGGCCGCCGGCGAACGCGGCGATGTAGGCTTCTTCGCCGTTTTGGTATTCGAGTGTGGTGGTGATGCGTTGGGTGGTGACGTCGACGAAACCGGCGGTGGTGAAGAGCGACGCTTGGGCCTCGCCGGTGCCGAGTTGGAAGAACATGGGACACACGTCGGAGTGCACGCGGCTTTCGACGATGGGAAAGATGTCGGCCCAGCCGCAGCGGTCGCGTTTGCCCCACACGGCGGAGACGGCGCGGCCGCCGGGTTTGGTGACGCGGAACATTTCTTTGATGGAGCCTGCGAAGTCGGTGACGTACATCATTCCGAGCGCACACAACACGGCGTCGAAGGAAGCGTCGGGGAGCGGCATCTTCTCGGCTTCCATGCGCTCGAAGGTCACGTTGGCAATGCCGCGCTCCTTTGCACTGCCGCGACACGCGTCGACCATGGCTTCGGAGATGTCGGTGCCGATGACTTCCCCGTTGGTTCCCACCTCTTGCGCGGCGCGAAAGGTAACGAGTCCGGTGCCGCACGCGATGTCGAGCACGCGTTCGCCGGGTTGGAGCGCCGCGAGCTTCATCAAGAGGTCTTGCGCGGGCGCGAGCTGGCGACTCCAGCTCTGCTCGTAGTACGACGCGGCGCGATCCCAGCCGTAACGTTGCACGCGCTGTTGCAAACGCGCGTCCATCAGGGCTTCACGACCTCGAGACGCGGCACGAGTTTGTGCGCGCGACGAAACACGTCGCCGACCATGCTGGCCTGGTCCGCCATCTCGACCACGCGCGCCACGTCTTTCTCCGGTGCGCTGCTCGCGATGCGCACGTGGTAGCGAATTTCGCTGTAGCCGGCGGGAATTCCTTCCACGGCGTGCTGGCCGCGCGCGTCGAAATCGGCTTGGATCTCGATTTCCACATTCTCGATGGGAACGCCGAGGTGCGCGGCCCAGGTGAGGTAGCCCATGGCAAGGCAGTTGCCGAGTGCGGCGCGCACGACGAAGCCGGGGTCGGGCGCGGCACCGGTACCGCCGGATTTTTCGCTCGCGTCGCACGCGAGCTTCCAGCGTCCCTCTTCGGTCTCGACGTGGAGTCCGTCGACGACGCGCGTCTTCATGACCGCGGTCTTCTGCCCCATCGCGGGGCGCAGTTCGATGGCGCGTCCGCTGCGCTCGAAGGTGGTCTTGATGCGTTCGACGATCTCGGGTTTCATCGCGACCTCACTGCGCCTTGTACGCGGGCGCGAAGACCCGCGTCACGAAGTCTTCCAAGCGCGTGGGCGTGTTGCTGCGCGCGCCGCGCGGCTCGACTTGCTTGACCAAGCCGTCGTTGAAGCCGCGCGACATTTCGACGTAGAGCGTGGCCATACTCTTGGAGAGCCCCGCGCTCACCATGGCGTCGAGGGCGGCTTCGTACGGGAACTGCACGTACATGAGATCGGGCTTGCCGATGGCGGCGCCGATGATGCGGGTGGCTTCGTCGAGCGAGACGTCGCGCGGGCCCAGCACTTCGCGGACGACGAAGCCCTTGAACGTGCGCGTGCGCAATTCTTCCGCCGCCACCGCGCCCACGTCCACGCTCGCGACTTGCGCGAAGCCGTAGTTCCCCGCCATCGCGGAGCCGTTGATGCCTTGGTGCTTGATGAGCGCGAGCGACATGAAGTGATTCTCGAAGAAGTAGCCCGCGCGCAGCGTGACGGTGTTGAGCCCCGGCACCGCAGCGAGGCGCTTCTCTTGTCGATAGAGTCCCGTAATGGGGCCGGTGCCGGTGGGACGATCCGCGCCCACGCTGCTCAAGAACACGACGTGCTTCACGCCCGCGTCGCGGATCGCCTTCACGGTCGCTTCGCCGATCTGGTCTTGGTGAGCGGGATAATCGGGGTGGGTGGGGTTGGGCGGCATCAGCGTGTAGACGGCGTCGCTGCCCTTGAACGCGCTCGCGAGAAACGTGGCGTCGGTCGCGTCGCCCACCGCGCCCTCCGCGCCCTTGGCGACGAACTTCTCGAGATGATCCTTCGAGCGCGCGATGACGCGCACCTTTTCGCCCTGCTTGAGTAGAAGCTCCGCCGCCGCGCCGCCCGTCTTCCCGCTCGCTCCCATAATTGTGATCATGATGTGCCTCCTGGTTATTGGGCTAACATTAAGCCTTCGAGGCTCGGGACGCAAACAGTGAGGCCCCGCCTTGCGGCGGGGCCTCGGTGTCAGGGGGGCGCTGTTGAACTCGTTACTAGGCGGCCGCGCGTTCGTTGCGCGCCGACGCGGCCGCTTTGGCGGCGATGCGCATCGCGTAGAACGAACGGTACACGAAGAACAGGGCGACCAGGAGCAACCCGATGCCGAGCCAGCGCGCGGTGCCGGGGTTGACCACGGCCATTTCGACCGCGAGCACGCCGAACAGCGTCGTGAACTTGATGATCGGGTTCAAGGCCACCGACGACGTATCCTTGAAGGGATCGCCCACGGTGTCGCCGACCACGGTGGCGTCGTGGAGCGGCGTGCCCTTCTCGCCCAGCTCGACTTCGACCAGCTTCTTGGCGTTGTCCCACGCGCCGCCGGTGTTGGCCATGAAGATGGCCTGGAACAG
>CAZLLI010000045.1:0-22030 GCA_964560355.1 uncultured bacterium
TAGTTCGGGTGGCGCAAGAAGCGATAGGGACCGCTTCGCACCGGCGGCTCGCCGGGCACGACGATGATGCGTGCGTTCCAGCGGTCGCCTAACGCGCGCACGGCACTGTAGCGAAGCGCTTGCGCGCCGATCCAGACGGCGAGCCACAGCGGCCACCACGCACCCGGGCGCGCCCCCAGAAAAGCGACCTCGCCCGCGAGGCTCAAAAAGAACAGCACGTGCACGGCGACGATGAGCGGGAAGTGCGACGCGCCGAACTCGCGCGCCCCGCGCGCCCGCGTGCGCCGCGCGTTGCGCGCCGACAGCACCAGCTCGCCGATGCGCTGCGCGGCGACGACCGCGAGAAACACCGTGAGCGCCGCTGCTAGGCCGCGGCTCACGACGCTCCCCGCATCAGCACGTACTCCGCGCAGAAGCCCGGCCCCAGCGCGGAGACCACCGCGCGCTCGCCGTCGCCGATCTCGCGCGCCGCGAGGTGGCGCTCCAGCACGAACAAGCACGACGGCGACGACATGTTGCCGTACTCGCGCAACACGTCGCGCGCGTGACGCAAGCGCTCGGGTGCGATTCCCAGCGACTCGGCGTACGCGCGCAGGACCTTGACGCCGCCCGGGTGCGTGACCAGGTGCGCGACCTCGTCGATGGCGAGGCCGCAGCGGTCGAGGAACGCGGCCAGACTCGGCCGCACGTGCTCGCGCACGATGGACGGAATGTCGCGCGAGAAGACGACGTGTAGACCGTCGCCGTCGATGGTCCAGCCCATCACGTCGAGCGTGTCCTTCCACAGCACGCTCTGCGACGCCACCAGTTCGAGCGGTCGCGCGGCTGCGAGCGCGCCCGCCGACGCTTCGCCGCCCACCACCACGGCGGCGGCGGCGCCGTCGCCGAACAAGGACGACGCGACCAGATTGCGCTTCGTCACGTCGTCGGGGAGAAAGGTGACGCTGCACAACTCGAGCGCGATCAAGAGCACACGCGCTTTTCCGTCCGCGAGCGCGAAGTCGCGCGCGCGCGACAATCCCGCCGCACCCCCCGCGCACCCCAAGCCCCAGATGGGCGTACGGCGCACCTCGGCGCGACAACCCAGCTGATTGCACAAGCGCGCGTCGATACTGGGCGTCGAGAGTCCCGTCGAGGAGACGAACACGATGTGGTCGACGTCGCGCGCCGCGAGTCCCGCACGTTCGAGCGCCGCGCGGGCGACGTCACCGCCCAGCTTGGACGCGTGCTCGAGGTAGAGGTCGTTGCGTTCGCCGAAGGAGTGGCGTTCGCCCAGCCACTCCAGGGGCACACAGGTGTGTCGCTTCTCGATCTCGGCGTTCTCGAACACGCCGAGCAAGCGTTCGTCCGGGTCGAGGGAGCCAAACAGACGCGACGCCAAGCGCTTGACGTCGTCTTGGACGACCACGTGGGGCGGGACCGCGGTGGCGAGGGAGATCAGGCGAGGGTTTCGGGTCAATCGGAACGACCGTTCGGAAATGGGCGCAACCTATCTTACCACCAAGGGGGACCTTGGAGTATAATGTAGCCGCACCACTTCCGGAGGCAACACCATGACCCGACTTCTCTCGACTCTGGCGGTCCTCGCCTTACTTCCCGCTTGGGCCTTCGCGCAGTGCACCGACCTAGCCCCGATCGACGACGGCTCCGGCGCGTTCGGCGCGGTCGGTCTTCCGCCGCTCGTGATCTCCGAGGTCAATCACGGCGATTACATCGAGCTGTTCAACACGACCGGGTCCGACATCGTGTTCCCCGGCGTGTACCAACTGTGCTCGATGTTCCAGTACATCTCGTGGGCGGGCACCATCCCGGCGCACGGCTACATGACCGTGCCATGGCCGGCCCAGTTCTCCAACGCGACCCAGGCCGACGGCGAGATGATGCTCTACAAGAGCGGAAACTTCGGGGTCAACACCGACATCTTGGACTACGTCGTTTGGGGCAATCCTGCTTTTTCGCGCAAGAGCCAGGCGCTCGCGGTCGCGAAGTGGGTTGGCATCAACGTCGCGTCGCCGACCAACGGGGCCATTCATCGCAAAGTCGGCGTGAAAGGGACTTCGGTGGCGGACTATGACAATGCCGCGCCGCCGTCGCCGGAGAATTGCTCGCCGCCCACCCACATTGGCGACACCCCTGCGCTCCTCGGCGCGCGCATCTGGAACAGCCCGAATCCGTTCGGCTCGCACACCAACGTCGAGTTCTTGCTCGACCAGAGCGCGAACGTCGACCTCGCCATCTACGCCGTCGACGGATCGCTCGTGCGCACGCTCGCGAAGCAGTCGTTCCCGGCCGGCGTCAATCGCGTGGCGTGGGACGGCACCGACGACGCCGGGCGCCGGGTCGCGAGCGGGACGTACCTCGCGCGCATGACCGGCGGCGTCTCGGCCGCGGCGCGCATCACGCTCGTTCGCTAGCGAAGCCGCGCGCGTGACCGCGTACGAACGCATCTACCGCGTCGTGCGACGGATCCCGCGCGGGCGCGTCGCCACCTACGGGCAGATCGCCGAGATCGCGAAGGCGTCGGGGCCGCGCCAAGTCGGCTACGCGCTCCACGCCCTCCCCGATGCCAACGACGTCCCCTGGCACCGCGTCGTCAACGCGCAAGGCAAGATCAGCCTGCGCTCCGGCCTCGGCGGCGAATCCTTCCAGCACGCCCTCCTGAAAGCGGAAGCGGTCGAGTTCGATGCGAAGGGACGCATCGACCTCGACCGCTTTCGTTGGAAGAAACGCTGATTCGAAGCCGCTACTTCAGCAACGACATCTTGCGAACGTACTGCTTTCCTCCTGCACTCATTTTCAGTAAGTAGATACCGCTCGCCACTGCCCGTCCACTTTCATCGCGGCCGTCCCATTCGATCCTGTACTGGCCAGACGGATGCGGACCCATCACGAGCGATCGGACGCGTTGGCCTTGAACGTTGAACACCGCGACCTCGATGTCCACCCCAGATTCGGCAATGTCGAACTCGATCGTGGTCGACGGATTAAATGGGTTCGGGTAGTTGTTTCCCAGAGACGTTGTCGGTGGTAGTCCGACACGAGATGTCTGTTGCTCGTACCAGCCGCCCTGACCCTGCTTTGTCGGGGTCAGGAAGCGAATAGACACCGTCGTGGCGGTTGACTGCGGAACGGCACCGTCTGGGTAAACCGTGTCTTCACCGCCGAACGAGGCGCTGGGAAATACCTGGATGTAAGCTTGGTACAAGGTGTTGTAATTCAGCCCCCCAATATCATGGGAGTGCGAGGTCCCGTGTAGACTCGATTCGCTGACCTCGTCTGTACTCCACGAAACGGCAGGCGATTGTTCCTTGCGGCTATTCACCCGGCATGAGCTGTTGGCCGACGTAGTGAACGAGAATGTTGCCGTCACTCCGTATGGTGGTGCCGCCGCCTGCGAGAAACTGAAGCTGGAGATCGCAATATCGGCGCTGTAGGTCGTCACGGTATCGATTGCGCCATATGTGGGCACACCGGCCGAATAGTTGAGCGGTCGAAGTTCATATGTCGTGTTATCGGCAAGCCCCGACACAACACGTATGTGCGTTGTGGCTGGTGAAGCGCTCTCTGTTGTCTGCGACCAGATCGAATTGCCGAGAACGCGATACTGAACCCGCGACGTCGCGCTCAGGTCCGTGGTCCACTTTGCTCGGGCCTTGTACTGGTACTTGAAATAGTCGCCGCCGGCAATGGAGTCTGTATACGCAACAAAGTTCGAGGCCGTGGCTCCGTTGACCAGTCGCTGTGCATAGACCTCCGTGTTGTTCGTCGGCCTGTAGTCGTTCCACGAACAGATTGCACCTGACGTTCCATTCAAAGCGAGCTTTTGATAGTACTGTGCCCCCGTCGCTGTACAAACTGGAACAGCGTCGTCTGCCCAGAGTCGAACGCCGGCCATCGAAAACCGTTGCGCATACAAGTCGCCGTAGCCATGCCAACAGAGGATTGCCCCTCCGACACCGTCACGGCACCACGTCCCCTGATACTGTGTAACGGGTGAAGGGCGAACGTTAAGGCCATTCTCCATCCACTGCATGACGCCCGATGCGCTCACTCGCTGGGCATACAAATTGTAGAGCGGGTAAGCACGGGCATCATCCCAGCATACAAATGCTCCTCCCGCACCGTCCGCCAATGCCCTAGGGGATGACTGACGGTTGGGTGCAGTGCATATGACCACACCGTTTGTTGTCCACTGCATCGCCCCCCCCGCGCTTACGCGCTGAGCGTATATGTCCAAGTAGTCACCGGGTCGATTGTCCTCCCACACGACAATTGCACCGCTCGCACCGTCACTTACTATCGTTGGGTATCGCTGGCGTTCGGGTGCTGAACAGATTCCGATGCCATCGGTGGTCCATTGCGTTACCCCAGACGCGTTAACGCGCTGAGCGTAAATATCTCCTTCATCGCTGCGTTCATCCCACCACGTGACTACAACCCCGCCGCTGCCGTCGGCGACGATCATCGGGTCATATTGATCGCCCGACGCAAGGCATATCGGAATTCCATCGTTTGTCCACTGTACGACTCCGGAAGAGCTAATCCGCTGAGCAAATATCTCGTCGCCGACGCCATTTCGATCGTCATACCAAGTTACGACAGCGCCCCCCGCTCCATCAGTCTCGACTTGTTGATAGGCTTGGTTCCCAGTTGCAGTACACACGGGGACGCCACCGCTGGTCCATTGGGTGACGCCAGCACCGCTAATGCGCTGCGCATAGATGTCGTCAGCCGAGGCACCCGAGCGATGATCCGTCCACGTGATAATCGCCCCGCCCGACGTATCTGAAACGATGGTCGGATTACTTTTCTACCGGCGAAGCCGCATGAGCATGCGTGGTGCAGATGAGAATGCCGTTCTCCGTCCACATTGTCGTCCCATCGCCGTTCAATCGTTGTGCGTAGACATCGTCGGTCTCAGGAGGGACATGTCTCACGACCCACACGACAATGGCCCCGCCGTTACCGTCCGAAACCATTGTTTGCTCCTCCTGTCTTGCCGGGCCGGTTGCGACCGGAACTCCGTCCAGCTGCCACTGTGTCTGTGCAACCGCACGAGTTTGTGGAAACAGCGCGAGCGAAAAGAGCATGACACGCACACCAAGTTTCAAGCTCATGACTTACCTCCCCATTCATTGCCATCTGGTGGCAGAGATACTTTGTTGTTCCATCTGCTCAGCGACGAAGCTACAAGCTCACCGAGTTGTGGACAGCTGGAATTACGTACGAACTAAGAAAGGTCGGAATGGTCGATGCTGGAAAGGATCGCATCCGACAACTCCAGGATTGGCCTGTGTCGTACAAACGCGAACCCAACCATCACTCTCCCCGCGCACAACTCTGCGCCGACAGTCGGGGGTTGTCAAGCCGAATAGGGATAATAGCGGTACGCGCGTGGACGTGAGCGTCCTAAGAAAGAAAGCGGGCGAGGTCGATGCGAAGGGACGCATCGACCTCGCCCGCTTTCGTTGGAAGAAACGCTAGCGCTTCGACCGCTTAGTTCTTGTACAGCGACTTCACGCCGCCCCAGGTCTTGTTCTCCACCGGCGTCGGACCGCAACCGGACTGGACATCGTCGACTTGAACCGTCATGCACAGCGAGCTTCCATCGCACGCCGTGGCGAACGGGAATCCGACGGCCTTCCAACGACCGTGGATGATATATGGGGTTCCCGGGGTCAGTCCCGAGATGATGACGCTGGTTGACGCGACGTCCCCAGAGCCCGTGTATACCAACTCGCCGCCGGTGATCGTGAAACCGTCGGATTCGTCCCACGGGCAGGTGCTCGTGGACGGTCCGAACGCGTCATAGAACGGCGCGTGCACGTTCGGCAGCGGTTGGTTGTATACCGGCACGTGAGGGTCGCTGTCGAAATAACAGAAGGTTACTTCGTCCGGAACGCTGTTCGTGGCAAAGTCTGCCGCCTCGATGATCGAGATGTCGTCGAGGACCTGACCGAATCCTACGGTGACGTCGCCAGACTTGAGACCACTTGCTCCCAGTCCGGTGATGAACGTCAGCTGAATGATCCCCGTGTTGCTCGTGAAGGAGCCTATTTGCTGGGTATCGAGCGGGCAGAAGCCCTCCGGAAACTTACGGACCAGCGTCTTGTCGAGCTGCTGGGTCTGGGCGATGACATCGGTCGTCATCGCGGCGAACGATGAGCACGCGACGATGACGAGTAGAAAACGCGTTAGCATGTTCGGGCGCATTGTTGCCCTCCGGGTTCGGTAAACTTTCGTGACTGGCTAGATCGCAGACAGGCATCTAGAGGTGCGCGTAAACCGACGTACAGTATATCATGGCTCCATGTTGGTAGGCATGGTCGAAATCGGGTTCCGAGGCGTCTGTATGCGACGTTCGACGGTCGCGGGGCTCGTGGCGCTGGCGGTCCTTATGCCCGCCTCGGGCCGCGCCGAGGGCCTCGCGACCGTCGATCAGGCCATTTCCCAGTACCTGACCGACGGCAAGGGCGACAGTGCCGCCGCCCTAATCGACCACGCGTTGGAGCTCGCGGACGGCGAATACCGGGGCGATGCGCTCAAGGTCGCGGCGTACGCCGATTCGCTGGCCAACCGTTTCTTCCAAGCCTACGAATTCTCGCGTGGCATCACGCTCTTCGAGTGGGGGGTTTCGTTGCGCGAATCGGTCCTTCCGGATGACGACCTCGCGCTCGCCGGACCGATCGAGAATCTCTCGACTGCCTACTACATCGCGGGCCGCTACGACGAAGCGGCGGCAGCGCAGGAACGCGCGGTCGCCATCAAGATGAAGAAACTGGGACCGAACAACGCGTCGACCGCACGAAGTCGTCTCGATCTCGCGATTGTGTATTACCCCATGGCGCGGTACGCGGACGCAGAGCGGGAACTGCGCGCCGCGATTGCGACAATGGAGCACGCTCGGGACTCGGACCCGCTTCCGCTCGCCGAAGCCGAGCAGGTACTGGGTGAAGTCTGTCGCGAACTCAATCGCTATGACGAGGCCGAGCGCTACTTGAGCGATGCGCTCGCGCTGGCACGCCGCGGCTTTCCGGAACGCGACGCGAGGGTGTTCACCTACTTGAACAGCCTCGCCGGCTACTACAAGGATCAGGCCCGCTACGACGAGTCCGAACTCTTGCTGGAAGAAGCGCTCGGTATCGTCGAGACACACGAGAGTCTGGAAAGCGAGCGCGCGGCGCTGACGCTCAACATCGCCGAGGTGCAGCGCCTCCAAGGTCGATACGAAGACGCGCTTCCGCTCTACCAACGCGCCATCGCGTTGGCTGCCAAGTCGATGCCGCCGCTCGACGTCGCGGTCTTTCGCAATCAGATCGCATCCGCGTACGCGGAGATGGGCCGTCTGAAGGATGCGGAGGCGCAGTATCGTCAAGCGCTGGCCGTCGCAGACTCGTCGTCCGAGGAGACGACGCTGATCGTCGCGCAGACTAAGAACGATCTGGGCGTGCTACTCGCGCGGCAAGGACGCACGGAGGAAGGCGAAGGGTATCTAAGAGAAGCGATCGCGTTGCGCGAGAGCATCTATGGTGCATCGCACCCGCTCGTCGCGGTGTCATTGACCCAACTCGCCCGCGCGGAGGCGGGGTTGTTCGACGCGACGCGGGTCAAGCCGACGCCGCGTGACGGGGAGGCAGCGAAGTTGTTGGATCGCGCGCTGGCGGTGTTCGATTCCACCGACGCCGAGCCGGAGGGACGGGTCGACGCGGGGATCGCGCGCGCGCAGTTGTACTACCGCGCGCATCGGGTCGACGAGGCGGCGAAGACGATGGCGGGCGCGTTGGACGCGGTCGAAGCGCTGCGCCCGCACCGCGGCGGCGGCGGCGCGGAGCGCATCGAGTTCATCCAGCGCTACGTCGACGCGTACGACCGCATGACGGGTTGGCAAGTGGAGCTCGAGAATCCGTCGTCGGCGCTCGACTACTCGGAGAGGCGGCGCGCGCGTGTGCTGGCGGACCGTTTGACGGGGGTCGACGCGGGCGGTGACGCGAGCGAGGAGTCGCGCGCCGCGCTGGAGCGCTTGCGCGCCGAACAGCGCGACCTCGAGAAGCGCCTCGGCGAGTGTCAGGCGAAGGCACGCGCGCTCGCGGACAAGGCGCGCCTGTCGAAACCGGAGCGCGCGCAGCTCGCGAGCATCGAGTCAGACTGCGACCGCTTGGCGGGCGAGATCGAACGCACGAGCGAGCGCGTGCGTGCGATCGAGCGCGCGGGCGGAAGCGCACGCGCCGCCGTCGCGCGCCCCGACGTCCCCACGGGCGAAGCACTGCTCGAATACCACATCGGCGGCGAGTCGAGCTTCCTGTTCGTGATCGAGGGCGGTTCGAAGAGCGTACGCGTGTTTCCGCTCACGGTGAGCGGCGACGCCGCGTCGAAACTCGGCGTCGCGACGGGAGCCTTCACGCGCGCGTCGCTCGCGCAGGTGCTCTCGGGGCTCGATGCGGCGGGGAAGCGCGTCGGCTTGGGACTCTTGAGCCAGCTCGCGACACCCGTCGACGCCGGCGCGCCGAGCGCGGTGGTCGCGCGCGCCACGGCGAGCATGCACGAGCGCTTGCACGCGCTCTTTTCGGTACTCATGCCGGCGTCTTTGTGGCCGGCGATTCGCCCCGCGCGCGCGGTGGCGATCGTCCCCGACGGAGCGCTGGCGTCGTTTCCGTTCGAAGCGTGCGTGACCGCGACGAGCGCCGAGCGCGGCGCGACCTTCTGGCTCGACGATGGGCCCGTGATCCGTTACGCGCCGTCGCTCGCGACCCTCGCGGTGCTCGCGTCCGCGCCGGCCGCGAAGTCGAGGCACGACGTGTTGAGCGTCTGCAACCCTCACTACGCGAGTGCCGCCGCGACCAAGAATCCGGCCACGCGCGGCGGCGACTTCGTGGTGCGCGGCGAGGCGCTCGCGCCGCTGCCCGGCACCGAGCGCGAGACCGAATCCGTCGTCGCGGCCTTCGGGAAGGATCGTGTCACCGTCTTGTGCGGCGACGCCGCCACCGAGGCCGCGGTGCGCCGCGCCGTCACCGGCAAGGAGATCGTGCACCTGGCGACGCACGGCATCGTGAGCCAGCGTCGCAGCGACCTCCTCGCCGCGCTCGCGTTCACGCCGGTGGTGTCGCCGGAACGAAACCTGCGCGACGACGGCTTCCTGCAGTTGTTCGAGATCTACGACCTCGCGCTGTCGGCGGATCTGGTGGTGTTGAGCGCGTGCGAGACGAGCGCGGGGAATTACGTCGCGGGCGAAGGCGTCACCGCTCTCTCGCGCGGCTTCCTTTCCGCGGGCGCACGCCGTGTCGTCGCGACGCAGTGGAAGGTCGACGACGACGCCACGGCGTCGTTGGTGGGCGGTTTCTTCGCCGAAGTGGCGTCGTCGGAAACGTCCAACCAACCGATCGACTACGCGAAGGCGCTCCGCGACGCGAAGCGCGCCGTGCGCGCCAAGCCCGAGTGGTCGGCGCCCTTCTTCTGGGCCGCGTTCGTCGTCTCCGGAGCCCCCTAGGCTCGCCTCTCCTGGCACTCCGCTTGCACGCGCCCTCCTTAATACGCAACGGAGGTCGCCCCGTGGAACAATTTGCCCTCCCGCTCGCCATCGCCGTCGTCGTTTTCGCGGCCATCGTGCGCGCCATCACCCGAGTGCGCGCCATGATGCGTCCGCCGCTCCGGATCCAACTCGTTCCGGTCGAGGATCGCGCGAAGGGGCGCTTTGCGGATTCTCACCGTCGCGAGTTGGAATCTCTTGGCTTCACGCCCATCGGGATCTACGACATCCGCGAAATGAAGGGCGTGACGCTGGCCGCCTTCGTGAACCCAGCCCAGGGCGCGTGCGCGGTGGTGTACCGCCACCCGATCGCCGGCGTGTTTTGCGACATGGTCTGCGCCACCGTCGAGGACGACCGCGGTCTCACCGTGACCAACGCACCGCTGGGCGCGAACCTCGACCACATGCCGGGCCGCGACAAGATCTACGTCGCGCAGGGAAAGGTGCACCGGCTCTACGACGAGCTGCTCGCCAAGCGGCCGCGCGGCACCTACCGCCATATCGATCGGTCGAACTTCATGCGCATCTTCGAGAGCGAATATGCGCGCGAGATGGAGTGGCGCAAGAATCGCGGCGGCCCCACCGTCGACGAGGTGCGTCGCGAGGCGCACGCGATGGGGATTCGGAGCGAGAAGCAAATCCAGCAAGCGACCGAGCACCTGCGCAAGCAGTACAGCGAACCCACCCACCCCGGCGTGCGCTAGCGCGGTAGCGTTCGGGAGTGGACGCGGGCTTCGCGGCCGCGTAAGATCGATCCGCGAGTTGCTTCGCCCACTATGCCGCACGCGTCGCGCCCATCCGCATCGTCCCGTTCGCGCCGTTTCATCGTCACGGCGGCGCTCGTCGTCTTCGGCGGTGCGGTTGCGCTCGTGCTCGCGGAAGTGGTCCTGCGCCTGGTTCCGATCCCCGGCGTCACCTTCCACTCGTTCTATTTCGACCCCGTCACCGGCGGGAAGTACTACCCGCACACGACGCTCATCTATCGCAACGGCGGCGTCGAAGTAATTCGGCGCGCGAACGCGTGGGGCTTCGCCGACGAAGACCACGAGCTCGCGCCGGCGCCGGGGACCTTGCGGATCGGATTCTTCGGCGACTCCTACACCGAGGCGCGCCAGGTTCCGCTCGAAGAAACTTTCTTTCGCCTGATCGAAGGCGACCTGGACGCGCACATCCCGGAGCTCGTCAACGAAACCAACCACCGCGGCGAACCGATTCGTCGCGTCGAAACGATTTCGTTCGGCATCACCGGTCGCAGTACGGTGCAGTCGTACCTCGAGTGCGAACAGTGGATGCAAAAGGCCGACCTCGACGTAGTGGTGTACGTATTCGTCGAAAACGACCCCGGCGACAACATCCTGCGCATGCGCGGCTCCGACGAAGTCCCGTTCGCGGTGCTCTCCGGCGATTCCTTCGTGGTGGACGATTCCTTCAACGTGCGCTACGCGCACAAGACCACGTGGTGGCACCGGGCGATGCAGCGCATCAAGGCGCACTCGCTGGTGGTGAGCACCGTCGAGGGGCGCTTGAAACTCTTGAAGCGCCACGGCATCAAGAGCACGGTCACGCCGGCCGACCGCGCGGGCGGTGCGCAGGGCGGGGGCACGCCGATGGTGCCGTCGACGTGGCCGCCCGAACTGGTCGACGAAGGCTGGACCGTCGTCGAGCGCGTCCTCGACCGCTGGCGCCGCGACGTCGCCGCGCAGAAGCGCGCGTTCGTCGTCATGCGCGTGCCGCGCGAGGAAGTGGTGGCGGTGCCGCTCGCCGAGCAAGACTCGTGGGCCCCGCGCCTCACCGACTACTGTGCGCGCAACGGCGTGCCGCTGGTCGACCCGACCCCGCTGTTCGCCCCGCGCATGGCGGCCGGCGACAAAGTTTACTACGACCACTTCACCGCGCTCGGGCATCGCCTCTTCGCCGACGCGTTCGTGAGCTACTGGCTCGCGCGCAACGAGCCGTAGCAGCCTTCCGTTCGACGCGGGCTTCGGCTATAATTGATGCTCCTACGGCCGACGCGCCGTTCGCACCCGGAGTCCACGTTTGAAGCAGTCCATCTTTTCCATTTCCGGCGCCCTCGGCGTCGACCGCTTGTTCGCCTTCTTCAACCGCAATCGACCGGTGATCCTCGTATTTCACGGCGTCACCGCCGAAGCGCCGGGCCACCTGTGCAACTACGAGGGCCTGCACCTCCACCTGCCCATCTTCGAGCGCTTGATGGAGTTCGTGGCGTCGCGCTACCACGCGGTGTCGCTCGCGCGCATCGTCGACTGGATGGAGGGGCGCGCGGATCTTCCCGAGCGCGCGGTCGCGGTCACCTTCGACGACGGCTATCGCAACGTGCTGACCCACGCGGCGCCGGTGCTCTCGCGGCTCGACATTCCCGCGACGCTGTTCGTCGCCACCGACTTTGTCTTCGGCGGCGAGATGCTGTGGACCGACCGCCTCTTGAGCGCGCTGTACCTTACGAGCGAGCCGCGCCTCCGACTCGAGACGCCGCACGAGAACGTCGACCTGGCTCTTCGTACAGACGCCGACAAGATCGCCGCCGACCGCCGCCTGCTCGCGCTGGCGAAGGCGCTCCCGGACCGCGACCGCGTCGCGCTCCTTGACCGCGTGGTGGAAGCGCTCAAGGTCGACGAGTCGCGCCTCTCGACCGCGTGGGGCGACCACGCGCCCGTCGCGCCCGACGAGCTCGCGCAATTGCGCGCGCTCGGCGTCGACGCGGGTTCGCACACGTGCAGCCACGCCATCGTCGCGCGCATGAGTCGCGAGCAGATGACGCGCGAGCTCGCCGAATCCAAGCGCCTCATCGAGTCCGCGGCCGGCGTCGCGTGCGAGCACTTCAGCTATCCCAACGGCGGGCCGTCCGACTTCGACGAGCACACGCGCCAGGCCGTCATGGATGCCGGCTATCGTTGCGCGGTGACCACCATCAAGACCGCGGTGTCGCCGGCGCACGACCGCTTCGCGATTCCGCGCTGCACGCTCACCCACAACCGCATCACGCTGTCCGAGTTCGCCGCCGAAGTGAGCGGCTTCCCGCGCTTCCTGCGCGGCGTCAAGGGCCGCGTCACCGGACGCGGGGGCCTCGAAGGCGGTTCGTGGCGCGCGAGCGCAAGCGGAGGCGCGGCATGAACGCGCGTCCGCTCACGGTGGTCGAGTATCGTCGCGAAGCGCACGAGCCCGCGTACCTGCGCTTCATCACGAAAGTGTTGGGCGCCGACGAGTGCGAGCACCGGCGCCGCGTGATCGCGTCGATGCACGAGCACATGCCGGGGCGCGACCGCTTTCCGCTGCGCCACGTGATCCTCGACGGCGACAACGTCGCGGGAAGTTTGGGCTACATGCCGGCCGACTTTTGGATCGACGGCAAGCGCGTGCCGGTGCGATTCACGCACGACTTGTTGGTCGACCCCGACTATCGCGGGCAAGGACTGGCCAAGCTGGTGGTCGACAACGCGCGCTCTCTCGGCGACTTCTTTCCGGGCGGGATGTGGATGACCGACCCCTGCTACAAGATCCACCTCGCGTGCGGCTTCGACGACGTGGCCGCGCTCACCACCTACACGCTCCCGCTCGACGTGGCGTCGTTCGTGGCGCAGAAAGAATTACCGCCCGCGAAGCGCGTGATCGCGCGCGTCGGCTTGTCGCTGACGCGGCTGCGCACGCTGGCGCGCGCCAACCGTGTGCTCGCACGCGGGGGCGACGACGTGAAGGCGATCGACCGCTTCGACCCCGCGCTCGACGCCACCTGGGCGCGCCTGGGTGCGACCTACCACATCACGCTCGCGCGCGACGCGGCGTGGCTCAACTGGCGCTACGCCGACCACCCGCACTTGGCGTACCGCTTCGCGATCGCGTCGAAGGACGGCGCGCCCGCGGGCTTCATCGTGTGGCGCGCGTCGAGCACGGGCGAACGTCGCGCGGTGATCGCGGACTTCCTGGTCGCGAACGGCGACGTCGCCACCTTCGAGCGCTTGCTGTCGCACGCGATTCTGGGTGCGTCGGCGGCCGGCTGCCACTCGCTCTCCGTGCTCACGACGCAGTCGTGGGCCGCGCGCGAGATTCGCGCGTTCGGCTTCTTCCCGCGCGCCGCGCGCAACACGTGGGTGATCGCGGGCTGGCAGAACCGCATCCCGAAGGAGTCGCTCGCCGACCACGATCGCTGGCACGTCGTACTCGGCGACTCCGACGGCGATATTTGGAGCCACGCGAGCTAGCGCCGTGCGACGACTCCACGCACTCCTGCTCTTCGTCATCGCGGCGGCGGCCCTCGCCGCGGCGCCGGCCTCGCCGGGCGACAAGCTCTCGCCCTCGTTGCGCGACGCGCTCCGTGCAAGCGCACCCGACGCCACCGTGCGCGCGTGGGTCTACTTCGCCGACAAGGGCAACGCCCCCTCGCTCTCCCAACTCGAAAGCAACCTGACCGACCATGCCCGCGCGCGCCGCGAACGCAACCACGTTCGTGTCGACCACCTCGACGTCCCGGTAGCGCCGGGCTACGTGAGCGCGTTGTCGCGTGCGGGCGTGCGCGTGCGGCACGCGTCGCGCTGGCTCAACGCGGTTTCCGTCGACGTTCCCGCGAGCCGGGTCGACGCGGTGGCGTCGTTGTCGTTCGTGCGCGGGCTCGACCGCGTGCGTTCGCTCCGCGAGCCGCTCCCCAAGGACACGCGCACGCCCGCCGCGTCGTCGACGCCGCGCGAGCGCATCGCCTTCTCGCTCGACTACGGGCCGTCGCTCACCCAGAACACGGTGATGAACGTCCCCGCGCTGCACGACCAAGGCTTGAGCGGGAGCGGCGTGTGGGTCGCGATGCTCGACGCCGGCTACAACAATCTCGCGCACGAAGCGCTCACCAGCCTCGACGTGATCGCGACCTGGGACTTCGTCAACGGCGACGCCGTCGTCTCCGACCAAGTTGGACAGATGGGGAGCGGCAACCACGGCTGTTATACCTTGAGCGCGCTCGCCGGCTTCAAGCCCGGGAGCCTCGTCGGCCCCGCGTACGGCGCGAGCTTCATCCTCGCCAAGACCGAGAACACCGATTGGGAGCGCCACGTCGAAGAAGACGACTGGATCGCGGGCGCGGAGTGGGCCGACAGCATCGGCGCCGACATCATCTCGAGCTCGCTCGGCTACTCGACCGGTTTCACCAACGGCGAGCCGAGCTACGTGTGGCAGGACATGGACGGCAACACCACCATCGTCGCCAAGGGCGCCGACATCGCCGCGAGCCGCGGCATCCTCGTCATCAACTCGGCGGGCAACGGCGGCTTCGTGTCGCTGCCCGCCAACACGCTCGGCAGCCCCGCCGACGGCGACAGCGTGCTCGCGATCGGCGCGGTGGACGCGTTCGGCGTGCGCGCGGGCTTCAGCTCGGTCGGCCCGTCGGCCGACGGGCAGATCAAGCCCGACGTGATGGCGATGGGGTCGGGCGTCTACGCGGCGAGCCCCGCCGGTCCCACCGCGTACGCGTCCGTGGGCGGGACGTCGCTCGCGTGTCCCCTCGTCGCGGGATTGTCGGCACTCTTGCTCGAAGCCAATCCCTACGCGACCAACCTCCAGATCATGAATGCGCTGCGACAAACCGCGAGCCGCGCCGGCACGCCCGACCGCGAGTACGGCTTCGGAATCGTGAACGGTGTCGCGGCCGTGAATCAGATTCTCACCGGCGTCGGCGTTACGCCGAAGCCGTCGTCGCTCGTACTCTTTCCAGCGCAACCCAATCCGTTCAACCCGTCGACGACGATTCGCTACCAGCTCGCGACGCCCTCGCGCGTGAATCTCTCCATCTTCGACGTGCACGGCGCGCTGGTCGCCACCTTGGTCGACGAAGCGCAACCCGCGGGGACGAAGTCGGTGGTGTGGAGCGCGCGCGATCGCCACGGCAACGCGCTGGCGTCGGGCGTGTACTTGTGCCGCCTGCAAGCGAACGGCGACGCGCGCACGCGCAAGCTGGTACTCCTCAAGTAATGTCGAATCTCGACACCGGGCTGCGCCGCGTCCTGGGCCCCGCGAGTGCGATCGCGGTGGTGGTGGGCGCGATCGTCGGCGCCGGCATCTTCTTCACGCCGACCCTGGTCGCGCGCATGGCGGGCGACGCCCACCTCGCCATGTGGACGTGGATCGCGGGCGGCGTGGTCGCCATGCTGGGCGCGCTCACCTTCGCCGAGTTGGGCGGAATGTACCCCGAGACCGCGGGGCAGTACGAAATCCTGCGCGACGCCTTCGGGCCGTGGGTGGGCTTCTGCTTCGTGGTGTGCAACGCGACCGCGATCGTCGCTGCCGGCACCGCGATCATCTCCATCGTGTGCGCGGAAAACTTGGCCGCGTTCGCGGGCGGCGCCGCGAGCGCGTCGCGCGTCACCGCGATGGCCGTCGTCGTGTTGTTCGTCGCCGCGGGCGCCAACGTCGTCGGCGTGCGCTGGGGCTCCGCCATCCAGAACGTCACCGTGATCGCGAAGATCGGCGCGCTCCTCTTGATCGCGGCCCTCGCGGTGTTCGCGACCCCCGCGTCGACTCCGGTTGTGCGCGCCGCCGCCGCGGGTGCCGCGCACGAATCGGTCGGCATGCGGCTCTTCGCGGGCTTGGTGCCGACGCTGTTCGCGTACGGCGGCTGGCAGTACGCGTTGTGGGTGGGCGGCGAGGTGAAGAACCCGCGTCGCAACGTGCCGCTCGCGATCATCGTCGGCGTCGCCATCGTGGTCGCGGTGTACACGGTCGCGAACTGGGCCTACCTCCACCTCCTCGGCTTCAGCGGCGTGGCGGAAAGCCGCGCCCTCGCGGCCGACGCGGTGTCGGCGGTGTGGCCCGGCGTGGGCGCGCGTGTGATCGCGTCGGCGGTGGCGCTGTCCGCGTTCGGCGTGCTCAACGTGCAGATTCTGTCGGGTCCGCGTTTGCTCTACGGCATGGCGCGCGACGGGCGCTTCTTCGCCGTGTTCGGGCACGCGCACCCGCGCTTCGCGACCCCCGCGCTCGCGATCGGTTTCGTCGCCGCGATCAGCGCGATGCTGATCGTGGTGGGCGGGAAGAACGGCATCGACAAATTGCTGACCGGGTTGGTGCTGATCGACGCCGTCTTCTTCGGGCTCACCGGGCTCGCGCTCATCGTGCTGCGAAAGAAGCGCCCCGACGCCGACCGGCCCGTGCGCACACCGCTCTATCCGGTCGTGCCGATTCTCTTCCTCTTGTTCGAGTGCCTGATCATCTACGGCGCGTTCCGCATGGGCGCGGCGGCGGCGTGGATCGGCGTCACCTGGATCGCGGTGGCGTCGCTGTGCTACGCGCTCTTCTTTCGCGCACGCGCGCGCGCCTAGCTACTCCGCGAGCGCGCGCCGCACGTCCTCGACGTCGACCGGCGAGTGCGAGTCGTCGCTCACCGACTGAATCGTCCCCGACTGTCCCACGATCACTTCCAGCGGATAGCTCAGCACGCGGTGGGTTTGCACGAAGGCGTCGCCGACGTCGCGGTAAACCGGAAAGCTCAAGTGGTTGGCGGCGCGAAAGGCTTCGTTGGTCGCGCGCGGCGTGCGGCTGACCGCGAACACGCGTGTCGGGTCGAAGAATCCGTCCGCGAGCGCTTGCTCCCAGCGGATGGCCATGTCGACGCAGCCGTCGCAGTCGGTCTCGAGCAACAGCACCACGCCGCCGTGGTCGGCGACGAGCGCGGACAGCTGCACCGGTTGGTCGAGCGAGTCGGCCAGCGCGACGTCGGGGAAGCGGTCGCCGGGGCGGAAGGGAAACGGCGACGACTGCTCGGTCGCCGGCGCGGAGCGACGTTCGCGCAGCACGCGACCGAAGCGAAGGCCGGCGTAGCCGACCACGACGAACGCGAGCGCGAGCGTGATCCAGCGAAACGTGCGGTTCGAACTCATGGTGTTCTCCGGAGGGACACGAAGGGCGGTCAAGCCAGCCGACCCGCCCTTCGCGTCGCGTTGGGCGACGCGCTAGCAGGCCACCTGCGGGCAGCCGATCGGCGCGCTCGGATCCAGCTTGCACGACGTGCCGGACGGAGTCGTGCAGCACTTGTAGGCCTGGCTACAAATGCAGCGATAGAAACACGGGCCCGCCTGCGCGGGCTTCGAGCCCAGTCCGACGATCGCGCACGCGGCGAATACGCCCGCGAAAGCGAGACCCATCATCCACTTTTTCATGATTCACCTCCCCGTGGTTGGACGCGAAGAGAGTAGGCCCCGCGCGCGGAGGTGTCAATCGGTGTCGCTCGCCGCGAGGTCGCGCAGTCGATAGCCGACGCCGGGCTCGGTGGTGAGCAGACGCGGACGCGCGGGATCGACTTCGATCTTCTTGCGCAGCTCGGCCATGTGCACGCGCACGTGGTGCGCCTGTCCCGCGTACGCCGAGCCCCACACCTCCGCGATGATCTGCCGGTGCGTGAGCACGCGCCCGGCGTTGCGCGCGAGGAGGGCGAGCAGCTTGTATTCGATCGGCGTGAGGCGAACTTCGTTCGAGCCGCGCAATACCTGGCGGCGCGCGAAGTCGACGCGCAGGTCGCCGAACTCGAGCACTTGCTCGTCGACGCCGCCTGATCGCTGCTGCGCGTGCCGCAGCGCGACGCGGATGCGCGCCAACAATTCGCCCACGCCGAACGGCTTGGTCAGGTAGTCGTCCGCGCCGGCGTCGAGTGCCGCCACCTTGTCGTCTTCGCGCCCGCGCGCGGAGATGACGATGACCGGGATGCGGCTCCATTCGCGCAAGCGGCGCGTGAGGTCGATGCCGTCGCCGTCGGGGAGTCCGAGGTCCATGAGGATGACGTCGGGCGCGCGGCTGGTGGCGAGCGCGATCGCCTCCGCGCCGGTCTGCGCCTCCGCGACCTCGAATCCGTGCGCGGTCATCGACGCGCGGATGAAGCGCCGCATCTGCGGCTCGTCCTCGACCACGAGCACGAGCGGACCGTTCGCGCTCATGATGCGCGCTCCCGGTCCAGCGTCGGCGCCGCGTCGTCGACGGGCAGCACGACGCGAAAGACGGCGCCCCCGCCGGCCCGGTTCTCGACACCGATGGTCCCGCCGTGGGCTTCCACGATGCCCTTGCAGATCGCGAGTCCCAACCCCGCACCCGCGATGTTCGCGTGCGCGCCGCGGTAGAACCTCTCGAACACGCGTGCCTCGTCGCCGGGCGGAATGCCGGGGCCGCGATCGCGCACGTCGATCGCGACGGCGCTGCCGTGCGCCGCGCCCTCGATTTCGATGTCGCTCTCGGGCGGCGTGTACTTGAGGGCGTTCTCGATCAGATTCACCAACACCTGCTGGAACAACACCGGGTCGACCGAGAGCAGCGGCAGGTCGTTGGCGATTGTCACGCGCACGCGACGCGCGCCGAGCACGCGCTCGAGCCGCGTGAGCGCGGAACCCACCAGTTCCTCCAGCGGGACCCATTCGCGCTTGACGCGCAAGTTGCCCGACTCCAGCTGCGTCATCTCGAGCAGGTTGCCGACCAAACGCTCGAGGCGTTCCGCTTCCTCGGCAATCGTCGCCAAGAGCTCACCGCGCTGGGAGTCGGTGAAGCGCGCGGCGGGGTCGCGCAACGTCGACGCCGCGCCGGTGATGGCGGCGAGCGGTGTCCGCAAGTCGTGTGACACCGCGCTCAAGAGCGAGCTGCGCATCTCTTCGGTCTTGGCGCGCAGCGCCGAAGCCGCCGCTTCGCGCGCCAGCGTCGCGCGCTCGAGCGCGAGTGCCGCCTGCGTGCACAGCGCTTCGATGCGGGAGCGTTGCTCGGCGTCGAAGCGCGCGCCCGTGCGGGGGACGAGCGCCAGCACGCCGACAGGTTCGGCGCCGGTGCGCAGCGCGAGGCACATCGCCTTCGCTCCCGGCAACGTGTCGGTGCCGAAGCCGGCCACGCGCCCGTGCTCGAGCACCCACTTCGCGACGCCGAGGTCACCGGGCTCCAGCGCGAGCGCGGGCGGGTGCGACGCGAGCACGACCAAGTCGCCCGCGCGATCGCGCACCAGCACCACGGCGCCGGCGTCGAGCGCCTCCGACGCGTGGCGCGCCACCACCGCCGCCGAGCGCTCGATGCCGGAGGCGTCGGCGAGGTCACGCCCCAGCTCGAACAGCGCGCGCGTGCGCTCCTCGCGCGCCACCGCCTGCTGCTCCTGACGGCGAATGCGCACGGTGAGCGTGCTGATCGCGTACCCGACCCCGAACATCATCACGAAGGTGAGCAGGTAGTGCCAGTCGGATACCGCGAACGTAAGCGGTGGTTCGATGAAGAAGAAGTCGTACGCGGCGACGGCGAGTGCCGCCGCGAGCAGCGATGGGCCGCGGCCGAAGCGGAGCGCGGTGAGCACGATCGCGAGCAGATACAGCATCTCGAGATCGGGGATGGGGTAGACTGCACGCACGGCCGCCGCCAGCCCCGTCGTGGCGCCGATCGCCAGCGTGGCCCACGCGTAGGCACTGGCCGGTGTCGGGGTGTGCTCGCGCGGCGCATTCTCGCGTTCCACGTCCTCCGCATCGCCCGAGATAACGTGGACGTCGATGTTGCCGCTGCCGGCCACGATGCGGTCGAGCAGCGACCCGCGCAGCCGGTCGGCGAGCCGCGTGCGCGCGGGCTTGCCGACGATCAGGCGCGTCACGTGGTTCTTGCGCGCATAGTCGAGGATGGCGTCGGCGACGTTGGCCCCGGTGAGGCGCACCACCGACGCACCCAGGGTCTCCGCGAGACGCAGCACGTCGTCGAGTCGCTTCGCGTCGGCTTCGCTCTGTCTCGATACGCCGAGCGTCTCAACGTAGGCGGCCACCCACGGCGCGCGCAGCCCCGCCGCGGTGCGGCGCGCCGCGCGCAGAAGACGGGCGGACTCGGGCGAGGTGCCGATGCACACCAGGATGCGCTCGCTCGTGGGCCAGGTGTCGCGGACGCCTTCCAACTCGCGATATTCGAGTACGTCGGACTCGACGCGCTCCGCCGTGCGGCGCAGCGCGAGCTCGCGCAGCGCGAGCAGGTTGCCGCGCTTGAAAAAATGCTGGGTGGCGCGCATGGCCTGGTCGGGCAGGTACACCTTGCCCTCGCGCAGACGCACCAGGAGTTCTTCGGGGGAGATGTCGATCAGCTCGACGGCGTCGGCGCGGTCGAGCACGGAGTCGGGGACGGTTTCGCGCACCTGGACGTGC
This sequence comes from uncultured bacterium, assembly GCA_964560355.1. GTDB lineage: Bacteria > Krumholzibacteriota > Krumholzibacteriia > WVZY01 > JAKEHA01 > JAKEHA01. The sequence continues at coordinate 20,650 of CAZLLI010000045.1, forward strand.
GTGATCTGCGCCACCACGTCGTTCAAGCTCTCGACGTGCTGGACATTGAGCGTCGTGTGCACGTCGATGCCGGCGTCGAGCAGCTCCATGGCGTCCTGCCAGCGCTTGGTGTGGCGCACGCCCGGCGCGTTGGTGTGCGCGAGCTCGTCGAGGACGAGCACTTGCGGCCGGCGCGCGAGCGCGGCGTCGAGGTCGAACTCTTCCAGCACGCGCCCGCGGTACTCGACCTTGCGTCGCGGCAACAGCTCGAGTCCGAGCAAGAGCCCGCCGGTGTCGTAACGCCCGTGCGTTTCGACCGCACCGACCACGACGTCGACGTGCTGCCGCACGAGGTCGCGCGCGACTTGCAGCATGCGGTAGGTCTTGCCGACGCCAGGCGCGAATCCGAAGAAGATGCGCAGCTTGGCGCGGCGCTCGCGTTCCGCTTCCTGGGTGACGCGTTCGAGGAGTTGGTCGGGGTTGGGGCGTTCGGTGTCGGGACTCATGAGAATATCGAGTGTAGCACTCGTGTCATCGAACGTCGATGCGGTCGAGCGCGAGATTCAAACGCAGCACGTTGACGCGCGGCTCGCCCAGCACTCCGAAGGTGCGCCCTTCGATGTGGGAGTCGACCAACTGGCGCACCGCGTCGACCGAAACACCGCGCGCGCGCGCGACGCGCACGACTTGGAAGTAGGCCGCGGCGGGAGAAACGTGCGGGTCGAGCCCGCTCGCCGACGCGGTCACGAGGTCGACCGGAATCGGGTCGTCGTTCTCGGGGTCGACCGCGCGCAACGCGGCGATGCGCGCCGCGACGGCGTCGTGGAGCGCGGGATTCAGCGGGCCCTGATTAGATCCTGACGACGCCGCCGCGTTGTCGGGGAATCCGCCCGTCGCGGACGGTCGCCCCCAGAAGTAGCGCGCGTCGTCGAAGGGCTGGCCGATGAGCGACGAGCCCACCACACGGCCGTCTTGTTCGATCAGACTGCCGCGCGCCTGCGACGGAAACACGACCCGCGCGATGCCGGTGACCGCGGCCGGATACACCAAGCCGGTGATGACGGTGAACAGGAGCAACACGACCAGGGCTTGACGAACGAGCAACATGGCTACTTCACTCCGATCGCGACCAAGAGGAGGTCGATGAGCTTGATGAACGGAAACGGCGCGATGACGCCGCCCAGCCCGTACACGAGAAGGTTGCGGTGCAAGAGCGTCGAAGCCGGCATGGGCCGGTAGCGGATGCCGCGCAGCGCGAGCGGAATGAGCGCGATGATGATGAGCGCGTTGAAAATGACCGCCGACAGGATCGCCGTGGTGGGCGAGTGCAGCTTCATGATGTTGAGCGCGCCTAGTACCGGGTAGGTCGACGCGAACGCGGCCGGGATGATGGCGAAGTATT
>CAZLLI010000046.1:0-21595 GCA_964560355.1 uncultured bacterium
TCCGCAGCGCGATACCAAATGTCTCGCGCGAGGACCTGAGAGCGGAGGGAAGCCTTCGACGCGTGCCTGCTACGGCAGAATCGCCAGGCCGACGCGTTCGCCCGACCCGCTGTTCGACGCGGCGTTCGTGTCGGTCGAGTTGTCCGGCACCATTTCGAAGAGTTCGCCGGTTGGGTTGATCACGAAAATCAGGATCACGTTGTTGAGCGTGTCGAGCGTGTACAAGAAACCGTTCGTCATGTTGATGGCGAGGTCGTCTTGAATTCCGGCGGCGTTACCGGCACCGCGCGAGAAGAAGTCGAACGCGGTCGTTTTCACTCCGGCCGAGGTCACCTTGATGATCGCCTTCGTGCCGGTTGACTCCACCACCATGAACACATCGCCGTTGCTGGCGACGACCATGCCGTTGGCGCCGTTGGTCTCGTCGGGCGTCAGCGAAACGACGTTCTCCGCCGGCCCGGTCTGGGTGTAGCCGTCGAGCGGGATGCGCTTCAACTGGCGCGCGGCCTCGTCGATGAAATACAGGTAGTTGCTCGTGGTGTCGTACGCGACCGCGTCGTAGTTGGCGTTGTTGGGTTCAGTCCCGAGGTAGGTCGCGTCGGGATAGCGTTGGAGCGTGTCGCGACACCCCACGGTGAAGGGGCCGAATTCGTCGCACCCCGCGAGCACGCCGCCTTCGAGCCAGGTGAGTTCGGTGCCGAGAACGCCTTCCAAGGTGGCGAAGTGTTCGACCGAGTGATCGGAGTTGAACTTGACGATCTCGCGCTTGGCCGACGGGCCGTTCCACGCCAGATAGAACTCGCCGTTGATCGAAAACGCGCAGTCGCGCACGCCCACAAAGAAATTCCCGTCGTCGAAGCCGACCAGCGGGGAGGCGTCGAACTCGAGATTGGCGGTGTCGAGCCCGAGCTGGACCACGCCGGCGCGCGGCCCGCTCACGCCGGCGAGCACGCTCGAGGCGCGCGTGAACAGCATGAGGCCGGTGTTGGCGGGCGTGAAGCGGCGCACGAAGGTCGGGTCTTCTTCGGGGCAGTGGAAGTTGGCCGAGGTCGCTTGCGCGACGGTTTCGACTTGGCCGTCGTCGGCAAGCTCGATGGTGAGCTCCTGGGTGCCCAGCGTCGGGCCCAGGGTCCAGCGCACGTTGGTGCGGCCGTAGGAATCCGCGTTGGCGCTGGCGCGCGAGACCGAGCCGCCGCCGCTCTTCACGATGAAACGGACGCCGACGCCGGCGCCGGGAGCCCCGTCGTCGAGGGTGACCTGGACGACGATGGGATTCTCGAGCTCCGTCCCCTGCTTGGAATACTGGTCGTTGCCTGATACGATTTCGATGTTGCTAGGGAGTGGCCCCGGTCCGGTATCGTCTTCGCACGCGGCGAACAACGAAGCCAGCACGACGAGGCACGCGACCGCGCGGTCACACCGAAAACGAGGCGATAACTTCGACATGAGCAGCGTCCTGTTGGTTGACGAATCTCGATGGGGTAGGCGCCCGGCCGACGCGGGTCGTGGGGCGACCCCGGATGGTTCGCGCCGGGAAATCACTGGGACGATAACACCCGCCCCGCGCTCCGTCAATGCGCGAGCGGGCTTGGGAGGCACGACGTGGCCAAGCGCGTGATCGTTCCGCTCGCGAACGGGTTCGAAGAGTTGGAAGCCGTCGCCATCATCGACCTGTTGCGGCGCGCCGGACTCGACGTGGTGGTCGCGGGCGTCGAAGGCCCCGACGTGATCGGGTCGCACGACATCGCGCTCTCCTGCGACGCCATGATCGACGAAGTCGACCGCGCCGACGCGATGGTGCTGCCGGGCGGGATGCCGGGGGCGAAGCGCTTGCGCGAGAGCGACGCGGTGCGCGCGTGGGTCGTCCGCCTCAACGCGGAAGGCAAGCTGGTGGCCGCCGTGTGCGCCGCGCCCACCGTGCTCGAGTCGTGCGGAGTCCTCGAAGGCCGCCGCGCCACCAGCCACCCCAGCCACGCCGCCGAGATGAAACGCTGCACCTACGTCGAAGACGACGTCGTGGTCGACGGCAACGTGATCACGAGCCGCGGCGCCGGCACCGCGATCGCGTTCGCGGCCGCGGTGGTGCGCCGCCTGGTCGACGACGCCACCGCCGACGAGATCCTCGCCCGCATCCAGTACCAACGCTCGTAGTCCGTCGCGGCGGCGCGACTACTTGAACATCTCCTCCACGTCGACGATCTTCGATTTCTCGCGATTCACGTTGAGCTTGTAGACCGCGACGGCGGCGTCTTCGGCCAGCACGTCGGCGGGCATGGTGTCGGCGTCGTACGTCATCGGCGAGGGCTGGTTGTTGATAAGATCGGCGAGGAACGCGTCGGCGCCCTTGGTGACGACGCCGATGCACGCGCGGTCGGCGCGCAGGTGGCGCCTGATGGCCGCGTTGACGTCGGCCAGCGTGACCGCGTCGAGTTTCTGCGGCAGCGTCGAGAGGAAATCGTCGGTGCCATAGAAGCGCGAATCCATCTGGTAGCCCAGGCGCCGGCTCTGGTCCTGCGCCCACAGGTTGCTGTAGTTCTTCAGGAATTCGCGCGTACGGTCGAATTCCTCCTGCGTCATCCCGTCGCGCACCAGGCGGTCGAGCTCCCACATCGCGAGCCGCAGCGCGAACAGGCGGTGCTGGTGCTGCACCGGTCGAATCCAAATCGAGAAGTACTGCTGGCTGCGCGGGTAGTTGGGGAGCGGAAAGGTCGACCCGCCGTCTTGCACGAAGTGCTCGATGTACGAATAGTCGCCGTAGTTGAGCCCGCGCACCTCGCGCATGCGAATCATCAGGCGGCCGTTGAAGGTGCGGTGCTCGCCCAAGAATGAATTCGCGATCATGAGCGGATAGAAGTCGGGGCTCGCGCGCGTGACGTCGAGGGGGAAGCCGATCGAGATCGCGGTCGCGAGGCAGTCTTTCTCGACCGCGAGCACCTGGAAGTTGTCGATGGGCGCGACCGGTGCCGGCACCGTGGTGGGCCGCGGCGTCCCCACCGGCAGCTTCGCCAATTCACTCGTCACGCGCTCGAGCAGCGCGGGCGTGTAACCACCCGCGAGCCCCAGCGCGACGTTGTCGCGCGTGAACAGCGCCGAGCGCTGGCGGCGCACGTCGTCGAGCGTGATCGATTCCACGTTCGAGACCAACCCCGCGTTGGGCGTACCGTACGGGTGCCCCGCGTACATGAACGAGTACAGCGTCTGCTTGCCGAGCTCTTCGTCGTTGGAGCCGCGCAGGCCCTTGGTGAGGTAGTTGATCTGGTCGGTCTTGATGCGCTCGAAGTCCTTGGGGTCGTAGCTCGGCTCGAGCAGCATCTCCAAGAGCAGCGACGTGAAGCGGTCGATGTTCTCGATGTGCGACGTCGCCACGAACGTCGTCACTTCTTTGTCGACGTACACGCGCACCGACGACGCCATCGGGTACAGGATCTCGGTGATTTGTTGGTACGAGTGCTTGGCCGTCCCGCCTTCGGTCACGGTGGTGGCCGCGAGCTCGGTGAGGCCCGCCTTGCCCGCGGGATCGTCGACCGCTCCGGCGCGGAACTGGATGCGAAACGTCACCAGCGGCGACGACGGAATCGGGAGCAGGACGGTCGGAATGGTTTCGCGCTGCGAGCGCACGTCGCCCGACACGAGCGCGGCCGCGCACGCGAGCGCCGCGACGGCGATGAGCTTGCGGTTCACTGGGCACCTCCGGTGAGCGTCACCTCGGTGCTGCGGGCCCGGGTGAGATACATGGCGGCGACGCGCTTCACGTCGTCCTGGGTGACTTCGTCGTAGCGGCGGTACACGTCGTTGATGGTCGCGGGATCGCCGGTCAGCCCGATGAAGCGGGTGAGGTGGTCGGCCACCGACTCCGCGGTGTCGAGCGACATCGCGAGCGAATAGCGGATGTTCGACTTCGTCGCCATCAGACGCTTGGCGTCGACGGGCGCCTTGGCGGCGTCTTCGACCGCCTTGAAGATGCGCTCGCGCACCTCGTCGACGGCGGTGGCGTCCTTGATCTGCGTGAAGACGATGACGAGTCCGGGGTCGCGCCGGAACGGCGCGTACGCGTACAACTCCTCCACCTTCTGCTCGTGGATGACGAGTTCCTGATACAGCGGGCTGGTCTCGCCGAACACCAGGTCGAAGAGGATGTCGAGCGCGGCGCTGTCGCGCGACTTGGCGTCGAACGCGGGGATCTTGAACGCCACCGCGACGCGCGGGAGCGTGGCGTTGTCCCACGCGATCTTGTCGCTCTTGGCCGCGGTCTGCTGCGGCTCGACGGGAATCTCGGGCGCGTAGGGCGGCGCGTTCCACGCGCCGTAGTACTTCTTGACCAGCTTGAAGGTCGCGTCGACGTCGATGTCGCCCACCACCAACACCACGCAATTCGACGGCGTGTAGTAGCGGCGGAAAAACTCGAGGCTGTACGCGTACTGGTTGGGCATGTCCTGGATGTCGGCCAGGAAGCCGATGGTGGTGTGCTTGTACGTGTGGGTGGTGAACGCGTCTTCGCGCACGCGCTCGTACAGCTTGTTCTCCGGGTCGGAGTAGCTCTTGTTGTACTCGCCCAGTACCGCCTTCGACTCTTGCTTGAAGTCCGACTCCGTGTACTTGAGGTTCATGAAGCGGTCGGATTCCACGTCGATCACGCGCTCGATGCCGTCCTTGCCGAACAGCGCGTGGTACACGGTGACGTCGTCCGACGTGAAGGCGTTGGCGTCGCTTCCCAATTCGCGGAACACCGCGTTGTATTGCTGCGTGCTGAAACGCTCGGTGCCGCGAAACATCATGTGCTCGAAGAAGTGCGCGAAGCCGGACTTGCCGGGCTCGACTTCGTTGCGCGAGCCCGCGCGCACGATGGTGAAGTACGCGACGATGCCGGGACTGTCGAACGGCACCATCACGACCTTGAGCCCGTTGTCGAGGCTGCGGACGGTGGTCGGGTAGGGGAAAACGTCGCGGGCCGCGGCGGGGTTTTGCCCCAACAAGACGGCCCCGACCGCGCTTGCCAGCACCCACGAGACGCGGGGCGTCAGGGAGGTCCTACGGGTTGTTGTCAGGATCATTTGACACCTCTAACTTGCTGTTTAACAATACGTTGAACAAATAGTCGGGATTTCGAGGCATCCCGAGCGTCAAGTCTCCCTTACACTCCCCAATCGGGAAGAGCCCGGAGCCAACGCCCTCAAGCGTCTTCTTCCCTCCGTAACTCGTTGCAGGAAGAACGATTGAGAATCTTTCGGGAATTTTCTGCCACGTTGGTACGCCGGTTGCCATTAGGAGGAATCGAACGGCCAATGCAGAGCGAAGGAAACGGTTTCGCAGCAGCGGCCCCGGCAACCAGTACTAAACGGGAGGTAAGAGCCATGCGTTACACGATCCTTTCGAATCTCGGACTCATCATCAGCGTGCTGGCCGTCTTCGGCAAGAGCATCTGGGGTGTTATGGGCAATAGCACCTGGGGCAACAGCACCTGGGGCGGCCGCGGTTAGTTAGTTCCCCTTATATCGGATTCCCGCCTGCGAACCAAGCGGGAGTTCAGTAGACGGGGAGAGGAGAGAACTCGCGCGGCCTCTGACATACCGATGCCGGGGAGAGGCCACGTGACCGAGCCCGCCGAAAGGCGGGCTCTCTCTTTTGTGGAGAACGACGGGCCCCTTTGTTCGGGGGTGAGAGGCTGTTACAATAGGGGTCGATGCCTCCCCGTTCGAAGACGTCCCCTCGCTCGACCAAGCCGCCGCAGCGCGCCGGCAGAACCGCCCCGCCGGCTCCGTCCAAGAAGACCGCCGGGCGCCAGTTTCCCGCCGAATTCGTCAACATCGACAACAAGATCCGAGACGCAATTCCCAAGGCCGCGCCCTTGCCGGCGCCGCCCGTCGACGCCGACTCGCAGCGCCGCTTCGACGATTTGCGCGAAGTCGCGATGTCGCTGGGCACCGCCTTCGACCTCAAGGAAATCCTCGATCGAACCGTGGACGGAATCCTGCGCGTTGCCGGGTGCGAACGCGGGCTCGTGTTCCTGACCAAGGACGACGGGACCTTCGCGACGTACACCGGCCGGCAGCGCGACAGCGGCGTGTGGGACGAGAAGGACCTGCGCCAGATCAGCGGCACCATCGTCACCGAGGTCGCGTCGACCCACCAGCCCTTCATCGTCCGCAACACCCAACAGCTCGACGACCTCAAATCGCGGGACAGCATCCAGGCTGGGAAGATCGTTTCCGCCGTGTGCCTGCCGCTCCTCTACGACGGGACCTTGATCGGTGCGATCTACGCCGACAGCCGGTTCGTCGCACCCCAACAACGCGACTCCGACAGCGGCGTGCTGCAACTATTTTCAGTGCTTGCTTCGCTCGCCATCGAGCACGCACGCCGTCACGGCGAGCTGACGTCACGCGGCAATCAGCTGGAAGAACAGAACCTGATCCTCGCGCGCGAGCTTGCCAGCGAGTTCCGCATGGGCGGTATGGTGGCCAAGAGCATGTCCATGATGGAGGTCTTCGATTCGGTCGCGAAAGTGGCGCCGGCGGATCATATCGAAGTCTTGATTCAGGGCGAGAGCGGGACCGGTAAGGAAGGACTTGCGCACGCCATTCACGACCGCAGCCCGCGCCGCGAACGTCCCTTCTTGGCCGTCAACTGCGCGGGCATGGCGATCACGTTGGTCGAGGATATCTTGTTCGGGCACTGCCGCGGCGCGTACTCGGGCGCGGACTCGGATCGCGCGGGGATCTTCGAGACGGCCAACGGCGGCACCGTGTTTCTGGACGAAGTCGGCGACATGCACCTGGAGACGCAGGCCAAGCTCCTGCGCGTACTCGAGCAAAGGGAAGTCATTCGACTCGGAGAGGTGGCGGTGCGAAAAGTCGACGTGCGCGTCGTTTCGGCGACCAATCGCGACCTCGCCAAGGCAGTGGCTGACGGGACGTTCCGCGGGGACCTCTATTTCCGTTTGAAGGGTACCGTCGTGAAGGTACCGCCGCTGCGCGAACGCCGCGAAGACATCCTGCCGCTCGCGGAGTACTTCCTCGATGTCTATGCGTCCAACAAGGGGAACCCCCGTCCGCAGTTATCAATGGAAGCGCGCTCGCTGTTGCTCGGTCACGCGTGGCAGGGGAACGTGCGCGAGCTCAAGAAGGTGATCAACGTCGGTATTCTGTACCAGGACGCCGACCACGTCATCACGGCCAAGGCGGTCGAACGATCGCTCCGCGACGATGCGTCGACCCCGATGCCGCGCAACTTCCAAGGTTCTCTGCGCTCCCAAGTCGAACAGTTCGAAGAGCTGGTCGTGCGCCAGGTCCTGGCCGAGAGCACCAACAAGGTGGCCGCGGCCAAGACGCTGGGCTTGAGCCGTCAGCAGCTCTACGAGAAGATCCGCAAGTACAAGATCGCCGACTAGCGCGTCACGCCGCGCGCCGGCGTCGCACGATCGCAACCACCCCGCTCATCACGAGCAACAACCCCGACAGCGTCACCAAGATGCTGGGCGCGGCCGGCATGTCGAAGCGTACCGACCCGACCAGCCCCAGCACACTCGCGACGAAGCCGAACACCCAGCCCACCGCGAGCGCCGCGCCGGGACGCGGCGACGCGATCGACCCCGCGACGGCGGGAATCACCAACAGGCCGAACACCAACAAGACGCCGGCGATCGGCACCGACGACGTCACCATGAGACCGAAGGTCGCGTAGAACACGAGGTCCCAGAAGAACAGGCGCCGGCCCCGCGCCTTGGCCCCCGCGGGGTCGTTGGTGATCTCGAAGAAGCGTTTGCGCAGGAGCACGTGCACGACTCCGATGACCGCGTACAGGATGGCGACGCGCACCACGCGCGCGGGGTCGACGGTGAAGAGCGAGCCCACCAGGGTTTCCTTCAAGTGCTCGGGTCCCGACGGCGACTTCTCGAGCAACAAGAACACGCTCGCTTGCGCGGTCGCGAACACGATCCCGATGAAGGCTTCCAGTGGGATGTTGCGCGAGCGCCCGCGCAACCACGCGAACAGCGCGGCGCCGACCAGCGTCATTCCCAGCGCCAGCGCGTACGCGGCGGCGGCATGGTGCTCGAGCTCCAAGACCAGCGCGATCGCGGTGCCGAGTGCGGCCATCTGCGCTAGCGCGAGGTCGACGAACAGCACCCCGCGGCGCACGATGTGGAATCCCATGTAGGCGTGGATGCCGGCGAGCACGAGGCTCATCAATACCGCGGTGCGAAAGAAGGGGAGTGCGAATGCTTCCGTCATGGTCGTCCTCCTACGAGTCGGCCTTGGCCAGCGCGTTCATGACGTCCTGGAAGTGCGCGAGGTAGCTGCCGGCGGTGGGTGCGTCGCACGACGTCGACATCACGACGACGCGCAAGCCGCCTTCGCGCGCGAGAAACTGCCCGGCGTCGCTGGAGAAATACGGCTCCTGCAAAAGCACGGGAATCTTGCGCGACTTCACGATGTCGAGGAGGTCGGCGAGGTGCCGGCCCGTGGGCGGAATGCCCGGCACCGGTTCCGCTTCGCCGGCGACCTCGAGTCCGAACGCGTTCGCGAAGTACGACCACGAGCGGTGATAGGTGATGATCGCCTTCACCGGCAGCGCGTCGGCGGCCGCCTTGTCCTGCGTCCACGCGGCCTCGGCCTGCTTCGCGAAGGCGTCGGCGCGCGCGCGAAAGTCGGCCGCGTGCGCGGGGTCGGCCTTGGCCAGCGCTTCTGCGATGGTCTGGGCGATCACGCCGCCGTTGCGCGGGTCGAGCCAGTAGTGCGGGTTGCCGTTGGGGTGGATGTCGCCCATCGACGCGTTCACGTTGCCGGTGGGCTTCTCCAGAATGGGAACGTTGGCCGAGCAGTCGACCACCGTCAGCTTGTCGTTGCGCGAGCCGTCGATGATTTGATCGGCCCACTGGTCGAGTCCGAGCGCGACCTTGAGATAGATCTGCGCGCGCGACACCTTCACCATGTATGACGGCAGCACCTCGACGCGATGCGCGTCGGCGTTGGGGCGCGCGATGGCGAAGGTCTCGACCTGGTCGCCGCCCACGCTGGCGGCGATCGACGCGAGGTCGTTGTTCGACGCCGCGACCTTGATCTTGGCCGACGCCGGCCCCGCGAGCAGTGCCAGTGCGAATAAAGCGATCACGATTCTATTGAGTCGGTGCATGATGGTTCTCCTGGTTAGAACTGATGGGCCTTGTGCGGTCCCATGGAAAAGATGACGCGCAGCGTGACGGTATCGACGGCGTCGGCGTCCGGCATCCCCGCCGGCGCGCCCGGCTGGTAGTGGTCCCAGTCGAGACGAAACGCGGTGGTTTCCTCCAGCAGCGAAAACCCCGCGAACACCTTGATCGCGTGGTCCCAGGGGCCGTCGGGGACCGGCTGGCGATAGCGCTCGTATCCGCCGCCGACGTTGTAGCGCGTTTTGAAGTTATAGTCGGCGTACACGTAGCCTCCGTTCGACGTGACGTCGGTGGTCGTGTACGCGACCGCGGTCGAATCCCACCCCGCCGATTCCAGCGCCTGGTGCAGGAACTCCGCCTGCACGAGCAAATACGAGTTCGCGGAATTCCACAGCTTGGCCTTCACGTCGGCGCCGTACACTTGGGTCAGCGTGCCGGCCGCGACGTTATTGGTGCCGACCGTCCCCGTTACGCCCACTTCGAGTCCCGATTGCTCGCCGATTTGCGAAAACCCCGCGAGGCGCCCGACGAACGCCGCGCGCGGTTCCTCCGCAAGGTCGTCGTCGGTGGCGAGGGGATCGTTGGCGGCACCGGTCGGCGCGCGCGCGATGCGAAAGGTGTCGCCCTGCAACCAGTCGGCGCTCGCGACCAGCGAGAAGTCACCCGGCGCGGGAACACGCCCCGACAACGACACGCCGGTTTCGTCGAAGGATTCGTCGCCGGGGAGATAATTCGCGAGCACCCGGAAGCGATTCGCGAAGGGGTACGCATGTGGGTGCACGGGGTTCAGCTTCCCGAAGCCGACGCGATACTGTCCCCCCTTGACCGCGAGGCCGAGCGGCAATCCGCGCAAGAGCTGGAAGTAACCCTCTTCGAGTTCCATGCCGTCTTCGCTCAGCGTCATGATGAACGTCCCCGACGCGTACGGGTTGAGGTAGGCGTCGAACACCGTCTCGACTTCGCCCGGATTGAGCGTGGCCCGATCGTGCGTAGGGTCGAGCGCGTCGTTGTTGTAGCCGACGTACGGCTGCCCGATCACGGAGATATTGGGGTTGGTCACGCCGGCACGCGCCGTCTGCGCGGCGGCCAGCACGACCACGATGGATACGATCCGTCGCATGAGGAGATGCCTCCTTGTGTCGTGAACACGCACCCGCAACATCGCGGGTATCGTGCGTGCACGTTGCATCGCGCGGCGAATGGCCGCGCGATTTTCGAATTCAACGATTAGAGTGCGACGGAAACGGGGGGTGCGCGGGAAAGGTCGACGGCGACGCGCGCGGGCGGAATGGCCTGGTCGCGGTCGGCGATGGAGAGGTGGCAAATGGGAGCGGCGTACGCAGTGGCGTCGACCGCCGCGGGTTGCGCCGCGACGGGAGCACCCAACTGGCATGCCACGCAGGTCGCATGCAACTGCGACGACCCGGGCGCGGCGTCGTGCGAATGAGCCGTGTATAGCCCAAGCGTCAGCGTGAGCAAGCACGCCATAAACAGGACCGCGCAACGGGAGTTCTTCAGGCGCCGCTTCACCGAGCGAGCATGCGCGCACGCTCGGCGGTTGTCAAGACGTCGTTGGAGGTACCCCCCAAACAACGACGCGCCGCGCCCCACAAAGCGGGGGACGCGGCGCGTCGGAATTGTCACGGCGATCGAAGGCCTTACTGCGCCTTTTTCGCCTCTACTTCGATCTCGATGCGGACTTTGTCGCTCACCACGACGCCTCCGTTATCGAGCGACTTGTTCCACGAAACCCCGAAGTCCTGGCGGTTGATCTCGGTCGCGGCCGAGACGCCGATGACCGAACCCGGGCCGATCGCGACGGGCCCCGTCATCGTGAAGGGCAGCTCGATCTCCTTGGTGACGCCGCGGATGGTGAGGTCGCCGGTCGCGACGTAGCCGTCGCCCTTCTTCGCGACCTTCTTGCTCTTGAAGGTGATGGTGGGAAACTGGGCGACGTCGAAGAAGTCCGGGCTCTTCAAGTGGCCGTCGCGCTTCTCGTTGTTGGTCGAGATGCTGGTCGCGTCGATGGTGACGTCGACCGACGAATTCTCGATCGCCTTGGGGTCGAGCGTGATGCTCGCGGTGTAGGTGTTGAACCCGCCGCGCACGTCGGACACCATCAGGTGCCGAACCTTGAAGCTGATCGAGGTGTGGGCGGGGTCGGCGCTGTAAACGTCCTGGGCCTGCGCGGTGGGAACAAACGCGAATGCTGCCAGCGCCAATGCGCCGGCCCAGCGTTGGATCTTCATTGTGGATGAACCTCCGTCGGTGTTCTGGATAAATCGGGGGACAAGTAGACGGGAAGGTAATCGCGGCCAGCGCTCCCGTCAAGCGCCCGGCCTGCGCGCGGCACGGGAAGCCTTGCGCGCGCGCACCCGGCGGCGCGGCGCGCCGCCACCGGCCGCGCCCTCCTTCAACACCGACAGGAACTTGTGGTTCGCCTTGGGGAATGCATAGCGGCCGGTCTCTTCCCACAAGATCCACCGGTGGTCGACGGGCCCCGAGAGTCGCACGCGCCCGCGCGCCCGTTCGCACCGAAACACGTCGATCTGGACCTTGAGGTGCGAGTACGCGTGGTGCACGCGCGCGACGCGTTCCACCACGTCGACCTCGAGGCCGGTCTCTTCGCGGATTTCGCGCCGGCACGCGCTCGCGGGCGACTCGCCCGCGCGAATCTTGCCGCCCGGGAATTCCCACAACCCACCGAGCATGCCCGACTCGGCGCGGCGCGTGATGAGCACGCGGCCGCGTCGCGCCACCAAGCCGACGGCGATGCGCGCGGTCGGCACCGCGCGCCGCGGAGACTTGCGCGGGTATTCCGCCGGCGTTCCGCCCGCTCGCGCGACGCACGCGTGCGACCACGGACAGCGCGCGCAATCGGGTTGCGCCGGACGACACACGAGCGCCCCCAAGTCCATCAAGGCCTGGTTGAACGCGCCCGGGTCGTCGTGTGCGAGCAGACGGTCGGCGAGTTCCTGGATCGTGCGCGCGCCAGCCGGTCGGTCGACCGCTTCTACGACGCCGAACGCGCGCGCGAGCACGCGCTTCGCGTTGCCGTCGACGGCGGCCAGCGGACGCCCGAACGCGATCGACATGACCGCCGCGCGGATGTAGGCGCCGACGCCGGGCAGCTCGCCGAAGCGATCGGGGTCGTCGGGGACGCGGCCGCGGTGCGTGGCGACCACCTCGCGCGCCGCCGCGTGCAGGTTGCGCGCGCGCGCGTAGTAACCCAGACCCTCCCACCGCTTCAGCACGTCGTCGAGGGGCGCGCGCGCGAGCGACGCCACGTCGGGGAAGCGGGCGAGGAAGCGTTCGTAGTAAGGAACGACGGTGCGCACCTGGGTCTGCTGCAGCATCACTTCCGACACCCACGTGCGGTAGGGATCGTCGGCGTGGCGCCAGGGGAGGTCGCGCTCTTCCTCCGCGTACCAATCGAGGAGGTCGCGCGTCATGCGCTCGACGCCGGGTGCGCGCGGCGGCTTCATGGGAGTGCTAGGAGCGGAAGATGGTCGACTCGCGCTTGAACCACCACACGGAGCCGTACAGGCTCACGAGCGAGAGCGCGATCAGCGACACGTACACGACGACGAGGTGCGGGGTCTGGATGGTGCCGGCGACGATTTCCTTGGTCGCGAGCGAAACATTGAGAATCGGGATGAGCGCGGTGGCGTAGCTCATCTTGATTCCCGGCACCATGCCGATCGCGGCCGGGACGATCACCGCGATGTTGAGGGGCGAAATCATGCTCTGCGCTTCCTTGAAGGAGCGCGCGGTGAGCGACACCGAAAGCAGAATACCGGCGAAGAAAATGGTGAGCGGGAGGAGCAGGCTCACGACCAGCGCGATGTTGCCCCACCCGAGCATCTTGAGGACGATGTCCATGAACTCCTTGGGAATGTCCGCTGACAGCTTGAGCGCGATGAACAACCCCAAGATCGACACCGTCGCCGACACCAGGCCCGACATCACCACCACGCCGAACTTGCCGAGCAGGATGTGGAAGCGGTTGACCGGCGCGGTGAGCAGCGTCTCCATGGTGCCGCGTTCCTTTTCGCCCGCGCCCAGGTCGATGGCGGGGTACATCGCCCCCATGAAGCAGAAGATGATGAAGATGTAGGGCAGCATGCCGCCGATCGCCTTGCCCACGCGCTCCTGCACGCTGGCGACGTTCTGCGGGCGCAGGTCGACCGCGTCCACGATGGTGGAGTCGAGCTCGAGGCGGTTGAAGCGCTGCGCGAGCAGCGTCTTTTCGTACGCGTCGAGCGGCTTGCGCAGGCGCTCCTCGACAATGGCGCGGTCGTCGGTCGACTTGTAGTACATGTCGACGCGCGCCGGCTTCATCTCGGCCACGTCGCTGTCGAAGGTCTCCGCGAACACGAAGGCGCCGTCCAAGCTGTCGGACTGAATCAGGCCCGCCACGCTGTCGGGGTCGACGCCCGCCACCACCGTCACGTCTTCGCGCGCGCGCAGCGTGGCCGCGAAGTCGGACGCGTTGCCGCGGTCGACGAGCGCGACGCGCAGCTTCTTCGCGCGCTCCTTGGCGGCCTGGTTCTTCTCGACCGTCATCATCACCTTGAACAACATCGGGAACAGGAGGAGCGGGATCACCACCATGAACACGATGGTGCGGCGGTCGCGGAGCGAGTCCTTCAGCTCCTTCTTGAATACGGTGGTGATGGTCTTCATCGTCCCGCCGCCTCGATGCGCCGGATGAACTCATCCTCGAACGACGGCGCCTGCATCTCGCGCTTGAAGGCGTCGTAGGTGCCGTCGTAGAGGATACGCCCGCGGTGGATGAGCGCGAGGTCGTCGCACAGCTGGTCGACTTCGCCCATGCGGTGGGTCGAGAAGAGCACGGTCTTGCCGCGGTCGCGCGCGCGGCGGATGAGGTCGACGATGCCGCGCGAGGCGAGCACGTCGAGCCCCGCGGTGGCTTCGTCGAGCACCAGCACCTCCGGGTCGTGGATCATGGTGCGCGCGATCGACACCTTCTGGCGCATGCCCGTCGACAGCTTGGCGATGCGGCGGTCGGCGTACGCGTTCATGTCGAGCGCGTGGAACACTTCCGCCTTGCGGCGCTCGAAGTCGGCGCGCGGGACGCCGTGCAAATCGGCGTAGTAGCGCACAATCTCGTTGGGGGTGAGGCGGTCGTACAGTTGCGTGGATCCGGTCAGGAATCCGAGCGACGCGCGCACCTTCTCGGGTTCCTTCACGGTGTCGAAGCCTTGCACCACCACCGCGCCCGCGGTCGGGCGCAGCGTGGTCGCGATCATGCGCAGCGCGGTGGTCTTGCCGGCGCCGTTGGGTCCCAAGAGGCCGAACACGCGCCCGGGCTTGCACGTGAAGCTCACACCCGACACCGCGTCGACCGAATGGCCCTGGAAGCCGGATCCCATCTCGCGCTTTTGCATGCGCGAGAGCTTGAAGGTCTTGGTGACGGCGCGAACTTCGATCATGGCGGGAGAGAATAGCAGCGGACGAGGGAAGGCTGCAAGCGTGGGTTACTTCACCAACACCATGCGTCGCGTCTCGGTCTGCGCGCCCGCGCGCATGCGGTAGAAGTACACGCCCGACGCCACCGCGCGCCCGGCGTCGTCCTTGCCGTCCCACTCGGCTTCGTGCAGGCCGGCGGGGAGCTCGCGGTCGAGCACCGCGCGCACGCGCCGCCCGGCCACGTCGTAGACCGCGAGCGCGACGCGCCCGCCGCGCGTAAGCTCAAAGGGGATGCGCGTCGACGGGTTGAACGGATTGGGAAAATTCTGCTCGAGCACGAAGGACGCGCCGGCGTCTTCGTCGGACGCCACCGCCGGAGTCACCGTGAACACGAACAGTCCGTTTTCGATGTCGCAGATGAGAATGTTGCCGCTCGGGAGGAAGACGTACGCGCCGATGGCGCCGATGAAGCCTTCGCCGCTGCGCTTGTTGGTGTCGTACTGCCCCGCGACCACGGGGCGCACGGGGTCGGTGATGTCGTACACGCGAAAGCCCGACGAATAGTACGCGGTGTACGCGAGATCGCCGACCACGAAGATGTTGTGCACGGTCGCGTTGGCGTCCGCGATCTGTCCCACCCGCACCGGCACCGACGGATCCGTAATGTCCCAGATGGTCACGTCGGGGCTGGGCGCATTCGCGAGCTCGTCGCAAAGATAGAGGTAGTGCTGGTCCGCGGTGGTATCGCCGCTGTGGTGGAACACGATCTGGGGGTCGTCGATCACGCCCAGCGTGTCGGGATTCGCGGGGTCGGAGACGTCCCAAATCACGGTGCCGTTGCGGCCGTGGAAGTCGTACAAGCGGAACGAGCCCTTCGGCATGGAGTCGTGGCCTTCGCCGCCCGTCTCGTACAGCAAGCGCGGGATGACGGGGTTGGGATTCAAGTCGTAGATGCGAAGCCCCGGATACTCCGCGAACATGATCCCCGCGGTCGAGATCTCGAACGTGTGCGCGGACGGAAATCCATTGGGGAACACGATCGGGTCGGCGGGGTCGGCGATGTCGATCACGCGGCTGTCGTTGAAATCCTTGTTGCCGTCGCACGCGTACAGGTAGTGGTCCCACGCCTTCACGTCGAAGCCGGGCACGCCGCCGAGCTGCGCGGTGAGGCGAAGGTCGGACGGGTCGGTGACGTCGACGATGTAGATCTTCTGGTAGTCGTCGCCGACGATGGCGTACTCGCGCTGCGTGTCGGGGTCGACGTAGCCCACCACGTTGACCAAGAAGAGGCTGTTGGGGAGATTCATGCGGCCGACGAGCTGGATGTCGACGGCCGCCCGCGCGGCGTTCGCGGCGACGATCGACGCCGCGACGAGCGCGGCCGCGCGCAGACGATAACCGAGGTGCAGCTTCATCGCTGCGTCGACTCTACCGCATCGATCGCTACTTGAGCAATACCATGCGCGCGGAGTCGACCGTGACGCCCGCTTGCAAGCGCACGAAATAGACGCCGGAGGCGACGCGGCGCCCGCCGTCGTCGGTACCGTCCCAGCGCGCTTGGTGGCGACCGGCGTCGGCGCGCCCATGCGCGAGCACGCGCACGCGTGCGCCGGCGGCGTCGTACACGACCAACGCGACCTCGCTCGCGCGATCGAGCTCGTAGGCCACGGTGGTGGCGGGGTTGAACGGGTTGGGGTAGGTGCCGAGGAGCCGCGCGGAGTTCGCGGCCGGCGCGTCGCCGACCGACGTCGGCGTGCCCGCGTAGCCTTCCACCGAGAAGATGAACAGCCCGTTGTCGCTGTCGGAAACGTACACGAGGCCGTTGGGTCCGAACGGGTACACGCCGTAGCAGCCGTCGTAGCCGTCGCCGGTGCGCGCGGGCGCGGTGTCGTAGGTGTCGAGCAGCGCCGGGCTCGCGGGCGTCGACACGTCGTAGACGCGGAAACCCGCCGAGTAGTGCGACACGAACGCGAAGGTCCCGCGAATGTACAGATTGTGGATGGTGGACGAGAGGTCGGTCATGCCGCCCACGCGCGCCGGCGTCGCCGGATTGGTGATGTTCCACACCGAGCAATCGTTGGTGGCGCCGGTCGCGAGCTCGTCGCACAAATAGAGGTACTTGCCGTCTTCGGTGGCGTCGCCGCTGTGGTTGTAGCTGATGGTCGGGTCGGTGATCGAACCCAAGAGCGCGCGGGTGCTGACATTGGAAATGTCCCAGATGTAGGTGCCGTTGTAACCGTGGAAGTCGTACAGGCGCTTGTGCTCGATGTCGACGGTGGAGTCGTGCCCGCCGTTGGTGCCGTCGTACCACAGGTAGCCGGCGGGCGTCGGGTCGGCGTTCAAGTCGAAGCAGCGCAGGCCCGGGATCTCCGCGAACAAATAGCCGCCGGGGTGCACCGAGAATGCGTGCGCGTTGATGAACGCGGGCGAGATGATGGGGTTGTCGAGATTCGTGATGTCGATGGCGCGGCTCGACGCGCCGGTGTGGCCGAACCAACCTTCGCAGCAGTAGATGTAGTTGCCCCACACCTTGACGTCGAAGCCGAACACGCCGGTGCCGGTGATGAATTTGCGCACGAAGGGACTGCTGGGGTCGGTGACGTCGACGACGATGGGCCCGCTGTCCCAATCGCCGATCACCGCGTACGCGTGGCCGTCGCGCTCGAAGCCCCATATCTGGCAGAACTGGTCGCCGCCGGTGGGCTCGAGCTGTCCCACCAGCGTGATGTCGCCGCGCGCCGCGAAACACGGCGTGGCGACGAAGAGCGCGACGGCGGTCGCGTGGAAGGCCGCGCGCGCGAAGCGGTGACGGTGGTACACGGAGACTCCTTCGATGGTGAAACGGGCTATTGGCCGCCGTTCGCCTGCGCGACCTTGGCTTCGACGCGGCGAATCATCGTGCTCGACTCGCCGCGCAGCGCCGCGCCCGCGAGTCGCGCGTCGCGTCCGGGCGGCGACGCCTCCACGGTCAACGCCGCCGCCGGCGGCGCGTCGCCGAACTTGACCGCAGTGTCGTAGAGCCAGGCGCACGCGCTGCTCGTCGTGTGCCACGCGCGCGCGACGTCTCCGGTCGGGTCCCAGAAAAAGACCAGGCGCGGGTCGGTGGCGCGCCCCGCCAGCACGGCGGCGTGGAGCGGGGAGTCGGCGTCGTTCTCGCCCTGCAGGATGACGTAGACGCGCAGGCGCTTGCTCGGCGTCCCCTGCACGATCGACGCCAGCGTGTCGACCACGCCCGCCGATGACGACGACCCCGTCGGCACCACGGCGACGATGCGCACGGTACCCTGGCCCAGATTCAGGAGCGCCGCCACGTGGGCGAATTTCGCGACCGGGTGCACGTTGTGCACGGTAGCGGTCGACGGCGCGGGCGTGTCGGCGGCCGACGCGACGGACGCGATCGCGACCAGGGTGACGAGGCACAGGCGCAAGCGATCGACAACGCTCATACGATGGTGGGGTTCGCTACTTCGGGGGCGACGACGCCCATCATTATAGCATCGTCGCGCCCGTGCTACCAGTCGACGCGCGTCGCCGTGCCGCACCCCGGCCCCAACAAGAGGGCGTTCAGGAGCAAGCGCTCGGCGCCGTAGAAGTAGCCGCGGAAGTTGGGTGTCGACACGAACACCACCACCTGGCCCTTGCCCGACGAGTTGTGCGCCGCGTACACGCTCTCCGCCCAGCGCGCGCGCGCCTCCTCCCAGAACAAGCCCGAGAGCCGCACGCGGTCCGCGCTCTCCAGGCGCGCGCTCACCTGCACCGACTTGGTGACGAAGGTGCGGTTGGTGTTGAGGAGCGCGGGGATGGTGGGCGCGCAACCGTACGCGAGCCAGTCCTCGGGGTCGAGGTCGACCGCCACGATGGCGCCGCGCGGCGCGAGCTTGCGCGCGACTTCGTCTTCGCGCTTGCGCGTGTCGAGGTCGTCGGAGGATTCCTTCGTCTCGTCCTTCTTCTCCGTCGCGGCCGGCTTCTCGGGCTTCTTCGCGCCGCCCCACAGCGAGAGGCTGTCGACCACGGGTGCGAACGCGCTCTTCGAGAGCGTGAGCGAAGCCGCGTACTGGGGGAGGTCCTTGAGCACCTGGTCGCGCATGCGCACCGACGACATCGCGACCGAGGTGTCGGCCAGCACGGCGGCGCCGGCGCCGTCGGCGACCAGCGTGCCGCCCGCTTCGACCCAGGTCTTCAGATTGTCGATGCCCTCCTTCTGCAGGATTCCCTTGTACGCGGCGACACCGCCGAAGTAGTCGGGCAGCACGATCACGTTGTACTTCGACAAGTCGGCGCCTCCGACGTTGGCCACGTCGATGACGGACGCGCGCATGCGCAAGCGGCTGTCGAGCAAGTGCCAGGTGGCGCCGAAGCTGGTCGTGTTGGTCCCCGTGCCCGCGACGAGCGCGATCCGCGGCGCGACCAGGAGCGAGAAATCCTGCCCGCCCAAGTCGGCGAACTGTCCCGTCGCCAGCCCGCCGTCGACGCCCATCACCGCGACGCCGGCCGCTTGCGCGAGCGCGCGCAGCTTGGCGACGTCGAGGTTGGGGTTGCCCGCGCGGCGCACCAGGAAGCTCCCGCGCGGCATGGCGACGTCGCCGGAGCGGAACGGCTTCTTCGCGCACCACACCTTGATATCGTTCTCGAACAGGCGCGCGAGCAACTCGAGCGAACGGTCGTCGTCGCCGGTGAACGCGAAACCCACCTTGGCCGCCTCGTTGGTGAGCGACCCCGCGCGCTCCGCGACGACGTAGGGTTCCTTCGCGACGCCCGGCACGCCGTCGACCACGTAGGCGTCGAGTCCGTACGCGAGCGAGAGCGACCACCCCGTGGTGTCGTACAAGCGCGAGTCGTCGCGCGCGAGGATGTCTTTCTTCTCGGTCTTCAAGAACGAGGTCGGGATGCGCACGTCGAACTCGAGGATGGCTTCGACCAATTGCTTGAGCGGCTGGTTGGTGCGCACCAAAATACTGCCAACCGGAACGGCGACGTCTTTGGCCTCGGTGCCGTTCCACGAGCGTGCGCGCGCGAGCTTCGTCGCCTGCGTCGTGCGCTCGACTTCGATGTGCTGGTGCTGCAGCTTCTCGGCGAAGCGGTCGAGGCGCGTGCGGTTGGTGCCGGCCGCGAACACGAAGGTGCGCGGCTTGGAGCGCAGGTTGTCGACTTTTTGCTTCTGGTAGTCGGCGAGCAATTCCGCGCGCCCGTCGGCGATGGCGGAGAGATTCGCCATCGAGCCCACGAATTGGTGGTGCACGGTCTCGCGGTAGGTGCGAATGGTGCCGTCGGCCTGCTTGACCTGCGACCCGTCGACGCCCGCCTGCTCGAACAGGAAGCCGACCGCTCCCAAGTAGATCGACCACGAGCTCCCGTAGCCGGGGTAGAGCTCTTCGTTCCACTCGCGCGTGTAGTAGCTCCAACCGAACTTGTCGAACTCGGCCGCGTGCGCCTTGGCCACGCGCTCCCACCACTTGTGGATGTAGCCCGTCATGTAGGGGTTGAAGGGTTCGCGCGGCGGCGAGAACAGGTACGTATCGAGCGGTCCCATCTCGTGGCAGTCGAGCATGTAGTGCGGCATCCAGTCGAGGATGGCCGCCGTGCGGCCTTGCGTCTCCGGGTGCACGAGCGCGAACCAGTCGCGATTCAAGTCGAACAAATAGTGGTTAGTGCGACCGTACGGCCACAGACCGGTGTGGCTGATGTTCTGCACGTCGTGGCTCGCGACGACACCGTTCCATTGCGCGAGCTGGGTGAGCCAGCGCGTGCGGCCGTCGGGGTTTTCGGTCGGGTCGATGATGACGACGCAGTTGTCGAGGATGTGCGTCGTCGCGGCGTCGGTGCCCGCGACCATTTGGTAGGCGAGCGCCAGCGCGGCGTCGCAGCTCGAGAGCTCGTCTCCGTGGATCCCGTACGCCATCCACGCCACCGCGGGCGTGCGCGCGACGACGTCGCTCGCTTTGGTATTCCCCAGCGTGCGCGGGTCGGCGAGGAGGTGGCAGTTGGCTTTGATGTCGGAGAGGCGCGACGCGTTCTTCTCCGACGCGACCACCAGGTACACGAGCTTGCGTCCCTCGTACGATTCGGCGTAGGTGTGGAGCTCGACGGTGGGGAATTGGTCGAGGTACTCGAAGTAGCGCATGATGTCGGCGTGCGAAGCGGGCACGGAACCGAGCTCGTAGCCCAGGAAGTCGGACGGCGAGCGCACGTCGGAGCGGTAGGTCCCGCCGGGCCAGAAGGGCGCGGTGTAGGCCCCGGTCCCGGGGGCGGTTTCGGTGCGCATGGCTTGGAGGTCGACGGTGCCGGCTGCCGCGGGGGCCGCGAGGACGAGAAGGAGCCAGAATCGCGGGAGGACGTGGTGCATCGAGGTGCTCGCTTTCTTGGAGACGCGAAGGCATCGCAACCCCCTAGTTCCGAACACCTTATGTATGCCGAAGGGGCCGGCCGGGGGCGCGGGAGAAGGGGCGAGAATAGCGAAGCGGGCGGGCCGGTGTCAAACCGCCGCAAAACGACGTAAACTTCCAGCCCACCAACCACGTCTCATTCACACAGCAGTGGTCCCCACGAGGCTCCACACGAGCCGGGAGAGAAACATGAAGCGCTCCATCATGGTTATCGCGATGACGGCGGCGATGCTGGCGGCCTTGGCCGCGCCCTCGGCCGCCAAGGGAGACAAGAACAAGAACGACCGCGGCAAGGAGACCGAGGTCATCAGTCAGAGTTACCAAGTCGGCAAGCACGCGCGCTTGAGCGTGTCGAACTTGAACGGCGACGCCACCATCACGGGCTGGAGCGGGAACACCATCGAGGTCACCGCGACCAAGCGCGCCCGCTCGCGCGACATGCTCGAACAAGCCGACGTGCACGTCGACATGAACGACGACCACGTGCGCATCGACGTCGACTACGACCTCGACGGCGACGGCAACGTGACCTTCCACGACGGCGACCCGATCGCGGTCGAGATCGAGGGCAAGGTGCCGCGCGGCACCGACATCGACGAGGACAAGCTCGGCAACGGGAACGTCGAGAGCACCA
>CAZLLI010000047.1:0-21378 GCA_964560355.1 uncultured bacterium
CTTGGTCGGCATGCGCACGTCGAAGGTCATCGTCGCCATCAACAAGGACGAGAACGCCCCCATCTTCCAACGCGCCGACTACGGTGTGGTGGGCGATCTGTTCGAGATCGTCCCCAAGATCACCGAAGAGCTGAAGAAGCTGCGCGCGTCGCACTAAAGAAAACGGGCGCGGTCGTCGAAACGGCCGCGCCCGGTGCGAAGCGGTAATTCTCTGGTAGGGGATTACCGGATCACCACGAACTTCCCGATCTTGCGCTGGTACGCGGCATTGGTGTTGGTCTCGATCGAGTAGAGATACACGCCGCTGGTCACGTCCTGCCCGTTACGGCTCACGAGGTCCCACTTCATCGTTCCCTGGCCCGAGCGCCCGTCGAACGGGAGCTCTTCCACCAGGTCGCCCGCCAAGGTGTAGATGCGAATCGTTCCCTGATCGGCGGGGAGGTTGCGGAACTCGACCTTGATGCCGGTCGGGTCGTCGTTGTTGGGCGACAGCGTCCACGGCTGCATCGACTCCGTCGTCGCCGGATTCGGCACGACGTAGACGTCGTCTTCGCTGTACGCGTAATCCTTCTGCGACGACGTGCCCGGCTCGATGTAGACGAAGTTCGACGCCGGGTCGCCCACCTTGCCGGGGGCGCGGCCGCCCGCTTGGTTGGTCGCGTAGTCGCCCGCGGTCACCGCGTAGAAGTACGGACGCCCGCGGTGGATCGCCCGGTCGATGTAGCGGTAGTACTGCCGCCCGTCGTCGAGATTGCCCATCTCGAACGCCGCCAAGTGGAAGAGCGTGTCGCACACTTCGGTGGTCACACCCTGCGGGCACGGGGGATCGCTGCCCGGGTGCTCGCCCATGTACTGCTTCATGGTCTCGATCAAGTCGCGCTTGCGCGACGCCGGCATGACCTTCGTAAGCGGCTCATAGCGATACTGGTTCAAGCCGGTGTCGTCGCCCAAGCCGTCGACGATGTCGGCCTGGAACAGGAGCTTCCACAACTCGGCCGGCGGCCCGTTGCTCGCGTTGGTGCCGACCGGACGGTTCCAGTTGTCGGCGCGGAACACGCGGTAGCCTTCGAAGTCGTACGCGAGCGACTTCACGTCGGGCTGGGTCTCGCTGAAGTTGTCCCAATACACCGCCACACCGTCTGTCATGGTGTCGTCGATGCGCATGTTCGGCGGCGGGGGCGCGGTGCCGACGATCCAGAAGATCTGCGTCTCGGCGCCGCCGATGCCGGTCATGAACTTGGCGCTGTCTTCCTCCGAGTAACCGCACGACTCCATGAACGTTCGCTCCTGGCCGCAGTCGTTGTTGATGTACACGAACGAGCCGCGGGGAACGTCGCGGGGCGGTTGGGTCGGGCCGTACAAGCAGGTGTCGATCTGCACCGTGGCCTGGCCGTTGACGCGCGTCTCGCGGCCCGAGATGCCGGTCAAGGGGTCGTTGTCGACGTTGAACCACGCGCCCTCGAACGTCAGCACGGCGGCCGAGCCGTTGGTCTCCAAGCCTTCCGTGCGCGCGCCGATGACGAAGCAGGTCTGAATCTTCATCGTGCAGTCGGGCGGAATTTCCTTGAAGGGACCGCCCACCATCAGCATGCGGTAGTCGCGCGGCACGGTGGCGTCGCGCTCGATCGTCTCCGACGCCATGAGCTCGTAGCGCTCGAAGTCGTTGGTCGGGTCGCCGCCGTCTTCGTACGAGGCACTCCCCGAGAAGTTGGCGTAGGTGGTGATGCCGACGCGCTGCGGGCCGTTCTCGCCCGTCGGGTCGACCGGGTGGTCCAGGAACATGATGCCGAAGTAGCCTTCGGTCGCGCCTTCGTCCCCGTCGACGTCGTAGCAGTACGCGATGTCGAGCGAAACCGGGCCGAGGTCGGTGCACACGACGGGGTTGCGATACAGCGCCGCGCCGTCGTCTTCGTAGTAGTTGTCGACGTCGCGGCTGCCCGCGTCGCCGTCGGCGAAGAAGCCGATGTACATGTTCTCGAGCGTGTCGCGGCCGCGGTTGGTGATGTAGAACACCGCGCCGATGAAGTCGTCGAAGCGATCCTCTTCCCACTCGTAGCTCTCCTGGCGCACGTGCAGGCTGAGCGGGTTGTGGTTGGGATAGATCTGGATGGACGAGGTGCCGTAGTCGGTGTACTGGCTGGCGAACATCTGCTTCGAAATGGCGGCGAAGTCCTCGTCGATCTGGCCGTCGCCGTCGTCGTCGTAGCCGTTGAGCCAGTCTTCGTCGATCGAGCCGTCCTGGTCGTCGTCCGCGGTGGCCGCGGGCGCGCGCGAACCGCCGCGCATTCCTTCCGCGGTGCGGTACACGATGTCGCGCGGTTCCGATTGGTTGGGACGGAACTCGGCGGCGTAGGCCGAGGTGGTGACGGCGGGGACGCCCGCCTTCAACGCGCCGATCCACAAACCCGCGACGTACAGGTACTCGACGCCGCTACCGGCCGGCCACTGCGCCGACGGCTGCTCCGAGAACGGGTTGGCCGAGCCCGGATAGGAACCGAAGGCACCCCAGTTACCGATGTGCATCTGGAGCTCGCCCACGTTATGGACGTTGGATCCGTCCAGAACGAGGACGCGGTTGGGGCCGCCGGGACCCTTGGTCAAGCCTTCGTCGGGTTTATCCAGCCGTGCCTCTGATACGGACGGTGCGACCGCCGCCCACGCGAAGATGGCGACGGACAGGAGGTTACGCTTTCTCATTCCGGTGCCCTTCCTTCTTTGGGAAGACCGCCTCGAAAACATGGAAACCGGGCTGCTGGTCAATCGTTACGTCTAGGTAAGCGAGTGGTGGGATCGAACCTAATGAACCACGTTTCCCCTAGAAGTGTCAAGGGTTTTGTCCGTTTCCCAGGGGCCCGGCCCCTCCTTCAAGCCTTCATCGAATCACGACGAACTTCCCGATCTTGCGCGCGAAGGCGGCATTGGTGTCGGTCACGATCGAGTATAAGTACACACCGCTCGTGACGTCCTGTCCGTTGCGGCTCACGAGGTCCCACTTCACCGAGCCCTCGCCGGCGCGTCCATCGAACTTGATCTCCTCCACGAGATCGCCCGCGATCGTGTAGACGCGAATGGTGCCGCGGTCCGCGGGAAGGTTGCGAAACTCCACCTTGAGTCCGGTCGGGTCGTCGTTGTTGGGCGATAGCCTCCACGGTTGCATCGACGCCGCGGTGGCGGGATTGGGCACCACGTAGACCTCGTCCTCGTTGTACGCATAGTCGCGCTGCGACGGACTCGTGGGCTCGATGTACTTGAAATTCGCGGCGGGGTCGCCGGCTTTGCCGACGACGCGACGCCCGGTGTTGGGATCGACCGAATAGTCCATCGCGGCGACGCCGTAGAAATACGGCCGCCCGCGGTGCACGGAGCGATCGAGGTAGCGGTAGTACTTGCGCCCCTGCTTCAAGTCGCCCAATTCGAACGCCGCCATGCGAAACAATGTGTCGCACACCGCTTCGGTCACACCCTCCGGGCACGGCGGAATTTGTCCCGGGTACTCGGTCATGTAGCTCTTCATGGTCTCGATCATCGCGCGCTTGGTCGCGCGCGGCAGGATCTTCGTGAGCGGATCGTAGCGATAACGATCGAGCCCGGTGTCGTCGCCCAAGTCGTCGATGACGTCGGCCTGGAAGAGGAGCTTCCACAAGTTGCTCGACGGACCGTTGCGCGCGCTCGTCCCGATCGGTCGGTGCCAGTTGTCGGCGCGATACACGCGATAGCCCTCGAAGTCGAACGCGAGCGACTTCACGTCGGGCTGGGTCTCGCTGAAATTGTCCCAGTACACGGTGACGCCGTCCTTGGTGGTGTCGTCGACCCGCATGCGCGGCGGCGGGGGAGCGGTGCCGACGATCCAGAAGATCTGCGTCTCGGCGCCGCCGATACCGGTCATGTACTTGGTGCTGTCTTCGTCCGCGTAGCCGCACGCTTCCTTGAACAAGCGTTCCTGCCCGCAGTCGTTGTTGACGTACACGTACGACCCGCGCAGCACGTTGACGGGGGGTTGCGTGGGACCGAAGCGGCAGGTGTCGATTTGCACCGTCGCGGGTCCGTCGACGCGCGTCTCGCGGCCGCTCCACCCGGTCGGCACGGGGTCGTCGCCGACCAAGTTGAACCACGCGCCCTCGAAGGTGAGTGTCGCCGCCGACGCGTTTTCGACCAGCCCTTCGGTGCGCGCGCCGATCACGAAGCAGGTTTGAACCTTCATCGTGCAATCGGGCGGGATTTCCTTGAACGGACCGCCCACCATCAGCATGCGGTAGTCGCGCCCGATGGTGCCGTCGCGACGAATGGTCTGCGAGCGCATCAGCTCGTAGCGCTGGAAGTCGGTGTCGGGATCGCCGCCCTCGTCGTACGACGCCTGGCCGGTGAAATTGGCGTACGTCACGATGCCGACGTGGTCCGGCCCGCTGTCGCCGGTCGGGTCGACGGGGTGATCGAGAAACATGATGCCGAAGTAACCCGGCGTCTGGCCGTCGTCGCCGTCGATGTCGTAGACGTACGCGATGTCGAGCGAAACCGGCCCCAAGTCGGTGCACACCACGGGGACGGCCAGGCGTGCCGCACCGTCGTCCTCCGCGTAGCCGTCGACGTCGCGGCTCCCGCAATCGCCGTCGGCGAAAAAGCCGATGTACAGGTCTTCCAACACGGAGGTGCCCACGTTGGTGATGTAGAACACGCACCCGATGAAGTCGTCGAAGCGGTCCTCTTCCCACTGGTAGCTCTCTTGGCGCACGTGCAAGCGCAGGGGGTTGTGCTCGGCGAAGATCTGCGTCGACTGCGGACCGTAGTCGGTGTACTGGCACGCGAACATTTGCTTCGACACGGCGGCGAAGTCTTCGTCGACGTAGCCGTCCATGTCGTCGTCGAAGCCGTTCAGCCAGTCTTCGTCGACCTGGCCGTCTTGGTCGTCGTCGGCGGTCGGAGCGGGGGCGCGTGAGCCCCCGCGGTCGCCCTCGGCGGCGCGGTACACGATGTCGCGCGGGTCCTGCGACGGGCGAAACTCCGCGTCGAACGCGGACGTGGTGACGGCGGGGACGCCGTCCTTGATGGCACCGACCCACAGGCCGGCGGCGAACAGGTATTCCACGCCGCTGCCCGCCGGCCACTGCGCCGACGGCTGCTCGGAGAAGGGGAGCGGCAAGCCCGGGTACGACCCGAAGGCGCCCCAGTTGCCGAGGTGCATCTGCAGCTCGCCCACGTTGTGGACGTTGGAGCCGTCCTGCACGAACGTGCGACGCGGGCCGTCGGCGCCCTTGGTGAGCCCGGCGTCGGTTCCGTAGAGGCGCGCGATGGAAGGCTTCGAGGACGACACCACCAGCAAGAGAACGACGCCACACACCCGTTGGAAGTACCGCATGGAAACTCCTCCGGTTGATTGCGAACGTGGGGTTCGTCGTGCCGGCGCGGGGTGCCGACGTTCGAAAAGCGTCGTGGGGAGGGTCGAGGTGGGAAAGACCGACCCGGTCGCGGTGGGGGGCGCTGCCGCTATAGATGCCACGCCCCCGCGCGCCGGTCAAGCGGTTTGTCGGCGGGGCCTCTGGGTCGCATGGCACCGGCCGCTGGGCTTCGTGTAAGATACAGGGCTTCGCCATGACCCGTACTCATCGCACCTTCGGTCTCTCGGCGCTCGCGCTCGCGACGGTCCTCGTGGCCGCGTGCGGCCTGTTCAAGAGCCAGCCCCGGCGCCTCGCGATCGCCTACACCAACGACGTGCGCGGCGAGATTCGCTCGTGCGGGTGCGCGACCCACGACTTCGGCGGGCTGGGGCGTCGTGCGACGTTCATGCGGGTGTTTCGCGACACCACGCAGGCCGACGTCCTCCTCCTCGACGCGGGCGATTTCTTCTCGTCGAGCATCAACTACGGAAAAGAAAAAGCGGAGCTCGCCATGAAGTCGATGGCGCTCATGCAATACGACGGCGTCGTGCCGGGAGAGAACGAATTCGGATTCGGGCTCGATTACTTTCGCGAGCGCGCGCACGCGAACGGACTCCCGGTGGTGGCGTCGAACCTGTACATCGCCGGCACCGACTCGCTGATATTTCCCGCCTCGCGCGAAGTGACGCTGCGCTCGGGCCTGCGCGCGGGCTTGGTGGGCGCGATGGGCTCGGGGGTCAAGCTGCCGCCGCAAGTCCACGCCGGGGTGATCGAGGTGCGCGACCCGCGCGCGTCGGTGCAGGCCGCCGTCGACGCGCTGCGCCCCCGCGTCGACGTGGTGGTGGTGCTCGCGCACATGGGACGCGGCGAGGCGCAGCGGTTGTCGGAGGCGCTCAAAGGCGTCGACGTGGTGGTGAACGGCCACGACGGCACGCCGGTGCGCATGGTGAAGCGCTGGGGCGAGCCGTACCTCCTGCAAGTGTCGGCGAAGGGGATGTACGTCGGCGTCGCGCAGGCGACCCTCGGCAAGGACAAGCGCGTCGCCCACATCTCGGGCTCGGTGGTTGGGTTGGGCAAGGAGTTCGGCGACGACGAAGCGGTCGCGAAGCTGTTCAAGGCGTACGACATGGACGTGATGGCGCGCGAGAAGGCCGCGCTCCCGACCGGCGTCGCGGTGACGTTCACCGGCGCCACCGCGTGCCAGAGCTGCCACGCGTCGATCTTCACCAAGTGGAAGGACACGCTGCACGCGCACGCGTTCGAGACGCTCGTTGCGAAGGATCGTCAGTTCGACCGCGACTGCACGCCGTGCCACACCACCGGGTTCTTCAAGGAGGGCGGCTTCGTCAACGCCAACCTGACCGCCAACCTGGGCGGCGTCCAGTGCGAAGCCTGCCACGGCAACGGCACCGCGCACGCGAAGGACCCCAAGGTGAAGACCCATACCGAGGCGAAGTCGATGTGCCGGACCTGCCACACCGCCGACCAAACCCCCGACTTCGACTTCGCGACCTTCTGGGGCCGCATCGACCACGGCGCCGACCCGCCCGCTTCGGGGTCGAAGTAGCATTCGCTTGACCGCGTTTCACCCCGCGCGGTAGCGTCGATGTCATGAAACGCCTTCCGACGTGGCTCGAGATCGACCTCGACCGCCTCGATCGCAACCTCGAGAACGTGCAGCGTTGGGTGGGCGACGACGTCGGCATTCTGCTCACCGTGAAAGCCGACGCGTACGGGCACGGCGCGGTCCAGGTCGCGCACGCCGCGCACACGCGCGTGAAGCTGTTCGGCGTCGCCACCGTCGACGAAGCGGTGGAGCTCCACGACTCCGGCATCAAGAACGAAATCCTCATCTTGAGCCCGATCCTGGAGACGGAGATCCCCGCGGTCGTGCGCCACGGCTTCGCCATCACGCTCTCGGGCGCCGATTTCGCGGAGGCGATCGCGCGCCAGAACGTCGCGCCCATTCCGGTGCACGTCGAAGTCGACACCGGCATGGGGCGCACCGGTGTGGCCGAAGAAGACGCCTACAACGAAATCGCGCGCATCGCCGCCAACCCGGCCGTGAAGCTCGAGGGTGTGTACACGCACTTTCCCGTCTCCGACAGCGACCCCGACTACACGCGCGCGCAGGTGGCGCGCTTCTCCGCGATGATCGCGAAGCTGCGCGCGGCCGGCGTCGTCGTTCCGACCGTGCACAGCGCGAACAGCGCCGCCGTCGACGGCGTGCGCGAGTCGCACATGAATCTGATTCGGCCCGGGCTGCTCGCGTACGGACTGCACCCGTCGGGCGAGAAGCCCGGAGTCGACGTAGCGCCCATCATGAGCTGGAAGACGCGCATCGTGCGCGTGCGCCGCGTGCCGAAGGGGAAGTCAATCAGCTACGCGCGCTCGTTCGTCACCACGCGCGCGTCGGTGATCGGGGTGGTGCCGGTCGGTTACGGCCACGGCTATCCGTTCCACCTCTCGGGGAAGGGGTCGATGCTGGTGGGCGGGCATCGCGTCCCCATCGTGGGGCGCGTCACCATGGACATGACGATGGTGGATCTCACCGACCTCGCGGAAACGC
Organism: uncultured bacterium; assembly: GCA_964560355.1. GTDB lineage: Bacteria > Krumholzibacteriota > Krumholzibacteriia > WVZY01 > JAKEHA01 > JAKEHA01. The sequence goes on from CAZLLI010000047.1 coordinate 7,942, forward strand.
CGCGCGCCGGCGACGAAGTCGTGCTGGTGGGGACGCAGGCGAAGGAGACCATCACCTTCCACGACGTCGCCGCATGGGGCGACACCATCTGCTACGAAGTGATGTGCGGAATCTCGAAGCGCGTGCCGCGGACCTACTTCCGCCGCGGCAAGGTGGAGACGTTCAAGTCGCTCTTGGGAGTGCTGCCGAATCACGCCGCCGTCTAGGCGCGTCCGCGCTTAGTGCTGATCGTCGAGGATCTGGCGGTCGATCTCTTCCAGCGTTTGCAAGTCTTGCACCGGCCGCGACGACGCCGAGCCGTGGCGATCGCACGCGCGCTGCGGTTCGGTGCCCGCGATGAACACTTCGCGCCGAATCTTCGGGCACGCTTCCGTCGCCAGTAATCCCGTGAGCTCGCAGATCACGCGCGACTCGATGCCGTCGGGCACCGGGAACGCGGGCGCGTGGCGCCCGCCGCGATACGCGGTCTTCATCACGGCGGTCCAGGTCGGGAGCGAGACCGCGCCGCCCGTCATGCCGTCGCCCATGGTCTTCTTCTCGTCGAAGCCCGTCCACACGCCGACCGCGAGGTCCGGCGTGAATCCGACGAACCACGCGTCGGTGTTCTCGTCGGTGGTGCCGGTCTTGCCCGCCGCGGGCTCGTTGAACCCCGCGATGCGCGCGCCGCGTCCAAAGCCTTCGTTCATCACGCTCGAGAGCAGGCTCGTCGTCATGTAGTTGACCTTGGGGTCGAGCACTTCCTCGCGCAAGATCGAGTTTTCTTCCAGCACGCGGCCCTCGCGGTCGACCAAGCGCGAGAGCAGAATGGGTTCGCCGCGCATGCCGCCCGCCGCGATGCTCGCGTACGCGTTGGCGAGCTCGAGCAAGTTGCACTCGGACACGCCGAGTGCGAGCGAGTACACGTTCTCGAGGTCCGACTTGATGCCGAGACGGTGGGCGACGTTGATCGCTTCGCCGGGGCCCATCGCCATCAGCAGACGAATGGCCGCGATGTTGATCGACACGTTGAGCGCGTGGCGCACGGTGACTTCGCCCTCGAAGGTGCGCGAGTAGTTCTGCGGCTTCCACACGTCGCCGTTGGGAAGGTCGAGGACGATGGGCGCGTCGAGCAGAATGTCGGCGGGCGTGTAACCGTTCTCGATCGCCGCGCAGTAGATGAAGGGCTTGAAGCACGACCCCGGTTGCCGCTTGGCTTGGGTGGCGCGGTTGAACTTGCTGTGCTTGAAGCTGCGCCCTCCCACCATCGCCTTCACCAGGCCCGTCTTGACGTCGATCGCGACCACGGCGCCCTGCAGGTACGTGGGCGGTCCCAGCTCTTCGCCCTTCGCGAGCGCGGCCTCATAGCGCGCCCGCGTCTGCTTGTAGCCGCGCGCGGTCTCGAGGCGCTTGAGCTGCGCCTCCATGCTGTCCTCGGCGGCGCGTTGCAGCATCGGGTCCAAGCCCGTATAGACCTTGAGTCCGTCGCGATAGACGCGGTCGGGGCCGTACTTCTCCTCCAGGTATTGTCGAATCGATTCCAAGAAATACGCCGCGAATTCGTTGCGCCCCGCCTTGCCGGGCCGAATGTCGACCGGTGTCGCGTTGATCGAGTCGGCTTCGACGCGCGTGAGCTTGTGCGTGTCCACCATGGCGTTGAGCACCACGGTGCGCCGCTGGAGCGCGTTGTCGGGGTGGTTGATGGGCGAATAACGGCTCGGATTCTTGGGCAGACCCGCGAGTAGGGAGGATTCGCCGACGGTCAACTTGCGCGCCGACTTGCCGAAGAACGTCTGCGCCGCGGCTTCGACGCCGTGCGCGCCCCCGCCGAAATAGATCTGGTTCAAGTACATCTCCAAGATCTCGTCCTTGGAGTACGCGCGCTCGATGCGCATCGCGAGCAGCGCTTCTTTGATCTTGCGCGTGAGCGTGTCTTCGAACATGTCGAACAAGTTGCGCGCGAGCTGTTGCGTGATGGTGCTGCCGCCCTGCACGGTCTCGCCGGCCAGAACGTTCTTCACCACCGCGCGCATGATGCCGAACAGGTCGACGCCCCAATGCGAGTAGAACTTGCGGTCCTCGACCGAAATGAACGCGTCGACCAGGTGCGGCGGCAGGTCGGCGAGGGGGACGAGCTCGCGGTCCTCGACGAAGAATTCGCCCACCACGCTGGAGTCGGCGCCGTACACGACCGTCTTCAATGTCGGTTCGATCATCTCGAGGCGCGACGTGCTGGGGAGGTCGCTCACGAAATACTGGTAGGCCGCGAACAGCACTCCCGCGAGCAGCACCATGCCGCCGAGCGCCATCTGGCGCGGCGTGAAGCGCTGGAAGATGGACTTGCGCCCGTTCGGGACCTCCGGCTCCGGCACGACGTCGGGCGGAATCGCAGACGGCGTCGACGGGGCGTCGGGAGGATTCTTGGGTTCGTTCGCCATGATGGACTTCTCGGGTCGTTTTCGGGCCCCCGCACGATAGCATGGGGTCCGCCGGGGCGGCCACGCTTTACGCAAGCTCACACCCGCTGATATAATCGCCCGATTCGATGGAAGTTATACCCCCGATGCCGATTCCAATGCCGAAGGTGCCAAGCGCATGACCAAGAAGCACCCCGTCGATCCCGCCCGCGTCGACGCCCAACTGGCCGTCATCCGCCAGGGGACGGTCGAAATTATTCCGGAAGCCGACCTGCGTCGCAAACTGGAGCGATCGCTCGCGGCCGGTGAACCGCTCGTGATCAAGCAGGGTTTCGACCCGACCGCGCCCGACATCCATCTCGGGCATACCGTCGGGTTGCGAAAGCTGCGCCAATTCCAGGACCTCGGGCACAAGGTCGTATTCCTGATCGGCGACTTCACCGGCATGATCGGCGACCCCAGCGGCCGCCACGAAACCAGGAAGCGCCTCGAGCACGAAGAGCTGGTGGAAAACGCGAAGACCTACACCACGCAAGCGTTCAAGATCCTCGACCCCAAGAAGACGTCCATCGACTACAACAGCCGCTGGCTCGCCAAGCTCGAGTTCGCCGACGTGCTGCGCCTGACCGCGACGCAAACCGTCGCGCAGATGCTCGAGCGCGACGACTTCGAGAAGCGTTACGCGGCCGGCAAGCCCATCAGCCTGCTCGAATTCGTGTACCCGCTCGCGCAGGGCTACGACTCCGTCGCGCTCAACGCCGACGTCGAGATCGGCGCCACCGAACAAAAATTCAACCTGCTCATGGCGCGCGAGATTCAGCGCCAGTACGGGCAGGAGCCCGAAGTCATCATCACGCTCCCGATTCTGGAAGGGATCGACGGCGTCGACAAGATGAGCAAGTCGCTCGGCAACTACATCGGCGTGAGCGATCCGCCGGAGGAGATCTTCGGCAAGACGATGAAGATCCCCGACACGCTGATCGTGAAGTACTTCGAGCTCGTGAGCACCAAGACGCCGTCGGAACTCGCGGAGATTCGCACGCGCCTTTCCGACCCGAACGCGAACCCGTCGCACGTGAAGCGCGAGCTCGCGCGCGACCTGGTCACGCAGTACCACGACGCCGAGGCCGCGCAAGCCGCCGAGGCCCACTTCAACCGGCTGTTCGTGCAGCACGGGCGCCCCGAGGAAACCCGGCGCGTCGACGTCGAAGCCGAGGACGGCGCCATTTGGATCGCGAAGGCGCTCCTGCAGGCGGGCCTCGTCGAGAGCACGTCCGCGGCACGGCGCATGATCCAACAAGGCGCGGTCAAGGTCGACGGCGCCAAGGTATCCGACGTCGACTTGAAGCTCGCGAAGCGCAAAGAGGCGTACGCGATTCAGGTGGGCAAGCGCGGCTTCGCCGACGTCGTGGTGTCGTGACGCGCGCGCCGCGCCGCGTCTCCTTGACGCTCCCCGTTATTCGTGCGTATAATCGCGGACTTTCGCAAAGGAGAATCGCATGACTTTTGACCACACCACGGTTGGCGACGTGCATGTGCTGGCGCCCAAGAAGAACCTGGTAGGAAAAGAAGAGACCCAGGAGTTGTTGACCGCGATCGACGAGATCGCCGCCAAGGGGGCGCCCAAGGTCATCGTCGACTTGGGGAAGATCTCCTACGTCAACAGCGTGGGGCTGGGTTCGCTGGTGCGCGCGCGCACGACCTGCGCCAACCGCGAGGGTTGGTTTCGTCTCGCCCGCGTGGGCAATCGTATCAATGCCATCTTTCTGGTGACGAAGCTCGTGCTCGTGTTCGACACTTTCGAGACCGTCGAAGAAGCGGTCGAAGGGAAGTCGAAGAGCTAGCGTAGCGCGCGAGCATCGGTTCGCGCGTGACGGGCGGCCGCGGGGCGCGGCGCCCTCGGGTGGCGGGGATTACTTGTTGAGCGAGAAGACGATCGGCACCTGAACCCAAACTTCCACGGGGCTGGTGCCTTGCAGCGCGGGCTTGAACACCGCCGTCCGCGCCGAACGAATGGCCTCGGGCCGGAGCGGTTCCGGTCCTTCCACCGCCACCGCCTGCTTGACCTTCCCGTCCTTACCGACCAGCACCTGCACCAACACGGTTCCGTCGATGCCGGCCTGCCGGACGAGCTCGGGGTACGTCGGCGGCTGAATGGTGAGCAGCACCGGCAGTTCGTCGAAGGCGACGAACTCGCCCATGCCGGGGGAGTGGCCGGTGTCGACCACGATGGAGTCGCCGCTGCCGCCCAAGTCTTGCGCGGTGAACGGCGCCAGCGCTTCCGACATTTCGCTCTGCGTGGCGATGGTCGACTCCGTCGCTTCCGCGTCGGGCACCGGCTCGGGGACGCCGATCGACGGCGGCGTGATCGCTTCCGCGACGTTCACCTGCGGCGCCGACGGTTCCTTGATGGAAGGCGGCACGCCCAGCTCCGTGTACTTCACGATGGTCGCGTTGCCCGGGACGACTTCCTCGTGCTTCGCGTGCGACCACACGTACCACGACGCGAACAGCGCCGCCGCGACAAAGAGCGAGATCGCGTTGGCGGTCGACAGCCAGCGCGTCGACTCCTTGACCAACGGGTGCATGTCGCCGGTCACCGGCAGGTGGGCGGCATTTGCGAGCGAAAAGCTTTTCACGTCGTTGTCCCTTTAATTCCCCTGGAACACGGCCTTGTCTTCGTCGGTCATCGGGATCACGCTGAAGCGCTCCATGCGGGCGTCGTCGAACGTGTCCAACAAGTCTACCATGTACTCGTAGCGCGCCTTGCGGTCGACCTTGGCGAGCACGATCAATTCCGGGTTGTAGTCGGCTTCGAGCACGAGGGTTTCGCGCAGGTCGTCCCACGTCACCGGGTTCAGGCCCTGGCGCCCGACGTCGTACAGCATGGTGCCGTCTTCGCCGACGTATAGGGTCATGACGTTGGACTCCTTCACTTCGACCTTCGCACCCGGCTCGGGCATGTTCACTTCCATCGCGAGCGGACGGCGGAAGACGGTCGTCACCATGAAAAAGATCAGCAACAGGAAGGCGACGTCGACCATCGGCGTCATGTCGATGCCGACGCCGACACGCTTGCGCTTGCGCAAGCCTAACGCGGTTTTGCCGCCGCCTTTTTGGGGAGCTTCTGGTGCTGCGCCGGCCATGGCCTAGTGTTTTCCCCCCTTTTTCGCGCCGTGCTTCTTCGGCTTTTCCATCTTGAGATCGGTCATCAGGTTGAAACGGAGCGTCTTCGATTCGGCGAGCGCGTTCATCACGTCCGCGACCGCGCCGTAGTCGGCTTCCTTGTCGCCCTTCACGACGACCACCGCGGCCGGGTTCTTGGCGCGCCAGGTCGTGATCGCGCTGACCAAGTCCGCGAGGTCGACCTGCTGGGTCTGCGACAGGTCCTCGTCTGAAATGAATATTTCGCCCTGCGCGTTGAGGGTCAAGATGATGGTCTTGGTTTCCGGGACGTGGATCTCGGACTTCGACCCCGGCAGCTGCACGCCGACCCGCTCGGGCGGCTTGAACTGCGTGGTGGTCATGAAGAAGATCAGGAGCAAGAACGCGACGTCCACCATGGGCGTCATGTCCATGCGAATCCCGATGCGCTTACCAGCCACGTGCTACTCCTTGCCGTGCGCGTGACGAAGCAGGTCCATGACCTCGAAGCTGGTCTCTTCGATGGCGCTCTCGTAGTTGTCCACGCGCGTCGCGAAGTAGTTGTACAGAATGATGCCGATGATAGCGGTGGTCAGACCGAGCGCGGTGTTCACGAGCGCTTCGGAAATACCGACCGCGAGCTGGGCGGCGTCGGGCGCTCCCGCCTGCGACATGGCGTGGAACGAGCGAATCATTCCGATGGTGGTGCCGAGCAGCCCGATCATGGTGGCGATCGACGCGATGGTCGACAGCGCGCTCAGGTTGCGCTCCAGGATGGGTGCTTCGAGCGCGGTCGCTTCTTCGATGGCGCGCTTGGTCTCTTCGAGCAGTTCCTTCTCGCTGTTGGTCTTCTGGCGCTCCATCGAGTAGCGCTCGAGGCCGGCGCCGACCACGTTGCCGAGGCTGCCGCCCTTCTTGCGGCACGCGTCGACGGCCTTGTCGATGTCGCCCGCTTCGACCGCCTGCTTGACGGTGCGAATGAACGTCGACAAACCACCCTTGCCGCCCGCGCGCCACAACACGAACGCGCGCTCGACGGTGAACGTGAACACGAGGAACAACAGGGTCAAACCGATGACGAGCAGCGGGCCACCCTGCTTCAAGTACTCCGGCGAGTTGTCCCAAATCACGTAGGACACGCCCACGGAGACGAAGAAGATCAGGATGAATATGAACTTTTTCATTTCTCTCCTTCCAAGATCCAGTGCGGGTGGGGCCCGCTCACGAGCTGCGTCGGTGCGCAGCCCGCGCCTCGAAGACGATGGGCGCGGGAGTGAAGCAGTTTACCGACGCGAACGACTATCGTCAAACGAAAAACCGGCTTAGCTCCACTCATCCGCCCTTGCGCGCCTTGTTCAAGAGGTCGCGTCCGCGCTTGAGCGACGGGTTACTGGGGTCGATCGACTGCGCCTTGCTGAACGCGTCCTCCGCGCTGGCGAGGTCGCCGAGGCCCAAGTAGGACTGGCCCAGTCCCGCCCACCCGTCGGCGTTGCGCGGGTCGGCGTCGGTGGCCGCCTTGTACGTCTCGGCCGCCTTGTCGAACGCCGCCGTGCGCAGATACGTGAAGCCCAGGCCGCGCAACGCGCGCGCGTTCTTGGGATCGAGCGCCAACGCCTTCTGGTACTCGGACTCCGCGGCGGGGAGCGAGTCGGACGAAACCAGGGCCTGTCCGAGCAGCACGCGCCCCATCACGGGGCGCTTGTCGAGCGCGATTGCGCGGCGCAGCTCGACCTTCGCGGGGTCGAGTTGGTTGAGCTGGAAATATGCGACGCCGAGATTCAAGTGGTACAGCGCGACCTTGGGGTCGCGCTTGATTGCTTCCTGGAAATGCACGATGGCCGAGTCGGGCGCGTTGTTCTTGAACGACAGGAGCCCCAGCTGGAAGTACGCCTCCGCGTACGACGAATCCGCCTGCGTCGCGCGGTGCAGGTGACCGCGCGCTTCGTCGAGCTTGCCGGTGTCGATCTCGTAGCCCGCCAAGAGCACGAGGTCTTCCGCGCCGAGCTTCACGGTGTCGGGGAGCGCGGAATACATCTCCGCCCCGCGCGCGCGCAGCGCCTTGTCGCGGTTGCGCAGCGCCGAGCGCGCGTAGGCGAGCCGCACCTCGGCGTTGGTGCTGTCGATGTCCATGGCCTTCTGCGCCGTTTGCAGCGCCTGCGCGTAGCGGCCCGATTCGCCGAGGGATTCGGTCAAGCCGACGTACGCGCCGATGTCGTCGGGTTCGAGCGTCAGGTAGCGCAAGTACACTTTCGACGCGTTGTCGTACTGTTTCGCGAGCACGAACAGATTGCCGAGGTCCTTGAGCGCGGGGGCGTAGGTCGAGTCCATGTCGACCGACTTCAGGTACTGGTCGCGCGCGTCGTTGTAGCGCCCCGCCTTCTGGTACAGCGTGCCCAAGAAATGGATGAACGCCGGCGTCGGCTGCACGCCCGGCGTGCGCAGCACTTCTTCGCACGCCGCGATGGCGGAGGCGGGGACGTTGCGGCGCTCGTACACCTGCGCGACCAACACGCCGTGGCGCGGGTCGGCGGGGTTCATGTGGAACGCGGTGAGTGCTTCCTTCTCGGCCGACTGCAGGTCGTTGCGCCCCATGTAATAGAGCGCCATCCCGCGATGGTACAGGTCTTCGCCCTGCGCGACGCCCTTGCGCGAGGCGCCCCAGTCGAGATACGTCTTCGCCTTGTCGAACTTCTTGTTGCGGATCTCGATGCGCGCTTCGCCGTAGATCGCGGGCCAGTAGCCCGAGTTCTGCTTGTAGGCCTTGTTGATGTGCTCGGCGCCTTCGTCCCAGCGATCCGAGTCGATCATCAGGATGCCGAGGCCGGCGTCGGCTTCGGGGAAGCCCTTGCCGCTCTCGCGCGCTTGGATGTCGAGCGCTTCGCGGTACAAGGTCTCCGCCTGGTCGAAGCGCCCGGAGCGCGTGGCGACCTCGGCCAGTCCCACCTTGGCCTTCGGAAGCTCGTAGCTACTCGCGACCGCTTCTTCGAAGGCGGTCTTGGCCGCCTGGAGGTCGTTCTTCTCGAGCGCCTTGTTGCCAACGCGGATGGGGTCGGTCTCGTACGTGTAGCTCTTCTGCGCAAAACTCGTCGGCGCCACGAAACACGACACGAGCACCGCGGCGATGGCTGATTGACGAAGCACGGACATCGGGCCTCCTTGACGGGGTCTACCTAGTTCTTGGCACCCACCGGGTGCCGCGTGAGATAAATTTCGCGAATCGCTTGGCGCGCCGGCAAGTAACCGGCCTTCTCGACGTGGCGCTGGCCACGATTGCTGGTCAAGTACGTCACGAACATGGAGCCGCGCAGGCTGCCGTTGGCAAGGCACGCGACGTACAGATAATGATACAACGGATACTCGCCGTATCCGATCTGCTCGTAGCCCGGCGCGACCGGCACCAACCCGGTGTCGGGGAGCACCGGCACCGCGTGCACGGCGCGGTTGCCCGCCATCTCGGGGAGGCTGTCGGGCATGCTGAGCGTGCTCGCGATGCCGAGCCCGCGCGGATCCGCGAGCACGGCTTCGATCACGGCCGCTTCGTCCTTGAGAAACGTGATGTGCGCGAGCTCCGGCGCTTCGTTGCGCGACGGGCGCGCGACGTCTTCGCTCACGCTGAGTCCCTGGCGAAACGCGTCCCACAAACCTTGGTTGGGGTCGGGCGCGTACAGGCGGTCGAACGCCGGGTGCCCCTTATCGCGCGCGATCGCGCGCAGGTCGTTCATCGAAATCGATTCGACGCCGGAAAGATTGTTCGCGAGCAGCGCGACCCCGCCCAGCGCGATCGGGAAGCACAACACCGAGTCGCCGACCGCGGTGCGCACGATGGCGCGCTCGTCGGGCGTCGGCAGACGATAGAGAAATCCCACCTGCGCGCGCCGGTTGGCGAGTGCTTCGAGCGCGCGCACGCTGCCGCCGTCCTCGAGCAGCACGCGCAGCTGGGGGTACTGTTCGCGATATTTTTCGACAAGTTGCGGCATGAGATCGGGGGCTAGGTCGCGTCCCGCCGCCGTAATGGTGGTGACGGTGTCGCTCTCCGAAGGAAGTCGGAGGCCCAAGCCCGGGCGTTCCTGTTGACCGCGGAGGATGTATACCGCCGCGATGACAATCGTATAGAAGGCGACCCAGACGAATAGCCGCCGGGGCCGACGCCTCGAAGCCTCCATATTCAGCCCGTCCGCCGGGCTCGTCCTCGGGTTTCGAACATCGGACGTTCTCTAGTGGGGGTGTGGCGAAGGAGCGATCGCCGCGCCATCGAAATTAGCCCACCGCGCGCCGTAAGTCAATCCCCGGAACGAGATGCCGATTGACAGGGCACCGACCCGGTGCTAAGGTTCCGCGCTACTGGTCGCCCAAACCGCCCACCGGCGGCCCATCGAAACACCCATTGGCGCTCTTTCCCGCGGATTGCACGGCCCGGGAAAGGCTGTCTCTGTTCGGTAGGAGAGGTTCACCGATGATGCGAGAGTTATGCGCGGCGTCCGCGATCGTCCTGGTCGCGTCGTTCGTCGGATGCGGCAAAGAGGAAGCCCCCGTCGATCCGTACATGGAGGCGTCCCTGCGCGAGGCGGTCTACGGCGAAGTGGTCAGCCCCGACTTCAAGTACAAGCTCGTTAACCCCGAAGTGATCGACGGCCTGGGCGAGTTCGTCGTCGTGCGTCAGTCGAACATGACCGAGTTCATCGTCGGCAACGGCATCGCGGGCAAAGTCGACTCGCTCGGGGCGAAGAACCTCACCTTCAACGTGGTCAAGCAGTTCAGCCCCATGGTGCACTTCCTGGCCATCAGCATCGTGAGCGAGACCGACTCGGTGACGGTCCCCAGCGACAAGCCGATCGCGTTCCCGCGCACGTCCGACGCCGCCAACTTCGTGCCGCCCGCGGATTACATCAGCACCGAGATGGTCAACTTCCGCTGGAACGACACCGAGGGCCTGCGCAAGATGATCGGCAACAAGTATTCGTTCGAAGCCACGCTCGTGCAGGTGCAAGAGGACAGCGTGACGTCGTGGATCCTGGTGGGCGATTCGTCGCAAACGGTGTGGGGCCAGGTGCCCAAGCTGCGCATCCGCGCGCCGCGCCCGAGTATGGAGATCGTGCTGCGCGTGCTCGTGCGCACCAAGCAGAAGTTCGCGGGCGGCGTCACCTACGCCGACATCGAGCCGTGGGACTATCGCCGTAAGAACAACATCTGCGGCACCGTCGACATCGGCTACATTCGTTTCATGGACAAGGTGTTCTCGAGGTAACGGGAACGGAGAAGGATTCGAGAAGGGGCGTCGCGTCGCGGCGCCCCTTCGTGTTTACGGGAATGAAGATCGCATTCGTCGAACCGCACCTCGGGGTCTACGGCGGCATCCGCCGCATCCTCGAGTTCTCCAATCGCTTCGTCGACCGCGGCGAAGACGTCACCATTTTTCATCCCACCGGCGCGCCCTGCGCGTGGATGCCTTGCCGCGCGCGCGTGAGCCCGACCGCCGAGCTGTTCGCGTCCGACTTCGACGCCATCGTGTACAACGACCCACCCGACTACCGCCTGGTGCGGCGCGCGCGCGCCCCGCTCAAGGTGTTCTACATCCTCGAGCTGTACGACAAGGATCGCCTGCGCGAGTGGAATCCCAAGATCTACTGGCCGCGCAAGGGGCGCATGCTCGCGCTCAAGCGCTCGCTGCAGATGCCGTTCCTGATGGTGGCGAACGCGACCTGGATCCAGCGCTGGCTGGCCGACTACCTCTCGCTCGAGAGTGAGTTGATTCTGGGCGGCGTCAACCGCGAGCTCTTCCACCCCGTGCCGGGCGTGCGTCACGACGAGCGCGCGTTCACGATCCTGTGCTCGGGCGACGCGCGCGAGCACAAGGGCACCGCGACCGTGGTCGACGCGGTCGAGCGCGTGCGGCGCGCGCACCCCGAAGTCGTGCTGGCGACGTACCACGGCCGGGGGATCGCGCAGGCCGACATGGCGGCGGTCTACGCGCGCGCGGATCTGTTCGTCGACGCCCAGTGGCACGCGGGCTGGAACAATCCGGTGATCGAAGCGATGGCGTGCGGGACGCCGGTCGTGTGCAGCGACATCGGCGGTGTGCAGGATTTCGCCTTCCAAGAGCGCACCGCGCTCCTCGCGCCGCCGCGCGACGCGGGTGCCTTCGCGGCCGCCATCGCGCGCATGATCGAGTCGCCCGAGCTGCGCGCGACGCTCGCGGCCAACGCGCTCCGCGGGGTCGATCGCTTCGACTGGGACGCGGCGGTGGAACGCTTCCTCGACCTTCTATATAGAAAGAGCGGGCGCGCGCGGGCGCGCGCGGGCGCCGCATGAAGCGCAACCTCGTTCTGGCCGCGTGCGCGCTCGTCGTCGTGCTGGGCGCGAGCGAAGCGGTGCTGCGGATCACGCACGCCTTCGGTGCGCGGCTCGCGTGGACCGAGCCCGACCCCGAGATCGGCTGGCGTTTCCGGCCCGGACGCGAATACTGGTTCTTCAACGAAAACGACCACGCGATCGCCGGGCGCATCAACACGATGGGCTGGCGCGACCGCGAGCGCGCGCGGGCGAAGAACGCCGCGACGCGCGTCGCCGTGGTGGGCGACAGCTACGTGGAAGCGTTCCAAGTCGAATTGGACTCGACCTTCGCCGCCGTGGCGGAGCGAATCGCGAACGCGCGCGGTCGTCGCGGGGTGGAGCGATTCGAATTCATGAACTTCGGGCGCTCCGGGATGGGGCCGGCCGAAGAGCGCATTGTGCTCGATCGCGACGTGTTGCCGTGCGACCCCGACGTCGTCGTGTTCCTGTTCACGCCCACCAACGACATCGCCGACGTGCGCCGCGCCACCGCGCCGGACCTCTTGCGCCCCTTCTACACCGTCGACGCGCGCGATTCGTTGGTGCTCGACACGTCGTTCGCGCGCTCGCGCGGCTACCGCGTGCGCGCGTTCTTGAGTCCGCTCAAGCAGCGGTCGGCGCTGGTCTCGCTCGTCATGGATCGTTACAACGCGGCGCGCGTGGCGCGCAACGTGCGCGAGGTCGCGCGCGACGCGAGCACCTCGGGGCGGGGGCTCACGCGCGTGCAAACCCTCATGACCGATCGACCCGACGCGGCATTCCTCGCCAACTACATCTTCGCGAAGCGCATCGTCGCCGACGCGGCGCGCGCGTGCGCGGCGCGCGGCGTCGCCTTCGCGCTGGCGTCGGTGCCGGTGGCGTACGAGGCGGACGACGTCGCGCAGCTGCGGGCGCGCGACCCCTCCGTCGACCCGGACTACTTCGACCGCGACCTGGCGACGCTGGCCGACACGTCGGCATTCGGCTTCGTGCCCTTGACGACGGCCTTCGCCGAGCGCGATCGGGCGGCCGGAAAGCCCCTCCATTGGGCCCACTGGAACTACGACGGCCACCGCCTGGTGGGAGAGGCGCTGGCCGACTCGCTTGCCCCGGCCCGGTAGGGTGCTAAGCGGTACCAGGGCAACCGGTTGGGTTATCCACAGGTCTTCAATTTTTCTTCAAAATTCCCGGTTGACACCCCTTGCGAAGCCGGGGTATATTGGGCGGCACCTCAGCGAATTCATCCCGATTTCAATCTCGGATCGAATTCCTAAAGTCTTTCGGGCACGGAGCATTGTCTCCATGCCCGCATGTTCTTTGACAATTCGGATAGTGTGCGTGAGCTCAAGTTGATTTCGATTTGAGATCGCGTGCGCCGCTGCTTGCAGCGGTGCATATGCGCGGTCTTTCAAGTACTAGAATCAATGAGCCGGCTCGTACTGTCGCGGTTGGTTCGCGCTCGCAAGAGTGCGCGCCTTCAAATGCAGTCGAGCCGTGTTTCTGATTATGGATTCAAAAACTCTACAACGGAGAGTTTGATCCTGGCTCAGAACGAACGCTGGCGGCGTGGATTAGGCATGCAAGTCGAACG
>CAZLLI010000048.1:0-8036 GCA_964560355.1 uncultured bacterium
GCGTCGGTGGCCAGGCGGTCATCGAGGGTGTCATGATGCGGTCGCCGACGTATTACGCGACGGCCGTGCGCACGCCGCAGGGGACCATCGTCATCCAGAAGAACCGGTTCGTCGCGCTGACGCACCGCTTCAAGTTCTTGAACGTGCCCATCGTGCGCGGCGCCATCAGCCTGGTCGAAATGATGTGGATCGGGATCCAGTCGTTGTCGTACTCGGCGTCGCAGGCGGCCGAAGACAGCGACCCCAAGCCGAAGAAATCGGCGGCCACCAATTTGTCGATCTTCGGCTCGGTGGTGTTCGCGCTCGGCGTGGGCTTTCTGTTGTTCTTCTACCTGCCGCTGTGGCTCACCGAACTGCTTCCGGTCGAAGGGAGCCTTTCGTTCAATCTGGTCGACGGCGCCTTTCGCCTGATCATCTTTCTCGGCTACTTGTTCCTGATCGCGCAGTGGAAGGAGATGCGGCGCATCTTCCAGTACCACGGCGCGGAGCACAAGACGATCTACGTGTTCGAAAACGGACAAGACCTCACGGTCGCGAACGCGCGCCCGTACACGACGCTGCACCCGCGCTGCGGCACCAGCTTCCTGTTGATCGTGATGCTGACGAGCATCTTCGTGTTCGCGCTGCTCGGGAAGCCGGAGACGTGGGGTGACCGCTTGCTGCGTTTCGCCTTCATTCCGGTCATCGGCGGCATCGCGTTCGAGTTCATCCGCCTGTCGGCGAAGGAAAAGTTCGCGCGCTTTCTGCGCCCCGCCATCTGGCCGGGCTTGACGCTGCAAAAGGTCACGACAGCGGAACCGAGCGATGATATGCTGGAGGTCGCGATCGCGGCGTTGGTGGCGTGCCTCGACTATCAGAACGCGAGGCTGGAGATTCCCTCGTAACGCTTCGCCTCTTCGCTCGACGCGCCCCGCGCGTCGCCGCGCAACCGATTCATGAATCCCAAGTACGACCAGATTCTCGCTCGCTTCGACGAGCTCACGACGCTGCTCGCGGACGAAAAGGTGATCCGCGATAACGCTCGGTGGCGCAAATTGGCCAAGGAGCGCTCCGACATGACCGACCTGGTCGAGGTCACGTCGCGCCTGAAGAAGGTCGAAGAGACGCTGGCCGACAACAAGAAGGTCATCGCGGCCAACGACGACGCCGACCTGGTCGAGATCGCTCGCGCGGAGATGGATTCGCTCAACGAGGAGCGCGTGTCGTTGGAGGAGAAGTTCCAGCTTCTGATCGTCCCCAAGGATCCCAACGACGACAGAAATACCGTCATGGAAATCCGCGCCGGCACCGGCGGCGAGGAGTCGGCGCTGTTCGCGGGCGACCTCCTGCGCATGTACACGCGCTTTATCGAGCGCCGGGGATGGAAGGCGGAAGTCTTGAGCAGCAACGAAACCGGCATGGGCGGTTTCAAAGAAGTGATTCTTCTCGTCGCGGGCGCCAATGCCTTCGGAACGCTCAAGTACGAGAGTGGCGTCCACCGCGTGCAGCGCGTTCCGGCGACGGAAGCGAGCGGGCGCATCCACACCTCGGCGGCGTCGGTGGCGGTGCTGCCCGAAGCGGAGGAAGTCGACGTGCACATCGACCCCAACGAGCTGCGCGTCGACGTGTACCGTTCGAGCGGCCCGGGCGGGCAGTCGGTCAATACCACCGACAGCGCGGTGCGCATCACCCACATCCCGACCGGACTCGTGGTGACGTGCCAGGAAGAGCGCTCGCAGATCAAGAACAAGGCCAAGGCGATGAAGGTGCTGCAGGCGCGCTTGCTCGACCGCGCGCGCAGTGCGCAAGAAGAGAAGATGGCGGCCGAGCGACGCAGCCAAGTGGGTTCGGGCGATCGTAGTGCCAAGATTCGGACGTACAACTTTCCGCAGCAGCGCGTCACCGACCACCGCATCAACTTTACCACCCACAATTTGGGCGAAGTGATGAACGGCGACCTCGACGAATTGATCGAAGCGCTGCGCAAGGCCGACATCATGGAACGCGCCGAGAGCAGCGCGAAGTCGGGGGGCTCCGCGTGAGTACTCCGTCGACGCACGGCAACGTCCGCGAGTGGCTCCAGCGCGCCGAGACGCACCTTGTGAGCCACGGCGTGCCCAACGCGCGCCGCAACGCGGAGTGGATGATGTGCTACTCGCTCGGGTGGAACATGCTCGACGTGTACGTGCGCTCGACCGTGCCGCTCGAGGGCGCGTGCGCGCACCGCTACTGGTCCTTCGTGGAGCGTCGCGC
Source organism: uncultured bacterium (assembly GCA_964560355.1). GTDB lineage: Bacteria > Krumholzibacteriota > Krumholzibacteriia > WVZY01 > JAKEHA01 > JAKEHA01. The sequence goes on from CAZLLI010000048.1 coordinate 2,233, forward strand.
GAGCCGCGAGCCGCTGCAGTACATCCTGCAGGGCACCGAGTTCATGTCGCTCCCGTTCGAAGTGCGTCGCGGCGTGTTCGTCCCGCGCCCCGAAACCGAGTTGCTGGTGGAAGCGGCGGAGGCGCTCGTGCGCGCGCGCCCGCTGCACCAGCCGCTGCGCGCGCTCGACCTGTGCTCGGGCAGCGGGATCGTGGGCGTGTCGCTCGCGTACCGCGTTCCCAACCTCGACGTGGTCGCGGTCGACGCGTCGCGCGACGCGGTCGAGCTTACCGCCGCCAACGCGGCCCGCAACGGCGTCGTCGACCGCGTGCTCGTGGTCGAAGCCGACGCGTTCGACTACCTCGAGCGCACCGACGACCGCTTCGCCGCGGTGGTGTGCAATCCGCCCTACATCGCCACCGGCGAGCTGGCCGCGCTGCCGCGCGAAGTGCGCGAGCACGAGCCCGTGCGGGCGCTCGACGGCGGCCCCGACGGCCTCGATTTCTACCGGAAGGTCGCGCCGCTCCTGGCGCGCCGCTTGCACGCGGACGGCGTCGTGGCGTTTGAAATAGGAGAAAGCCAGGGGCGCGCGGTATCGTCACTCCTGCGCGACGCCGGCTTCGGCGGCATCGAAGTGACCAGGGACTACGCGGGGTGCGACCGGGTCGTCACCGCGACGCGGTGAGCTCATGGGCGGAACGATGACTCGCTCTCCGCTCACAAATGCTCCCGCGAGACATTTGGTATCGCGTCCGCAGTTCGCGTTCGAGCGACCATCGCTCCGCCCCGTGAGGCACTAGACACATGGACAAGTTCGTCATCGATGGACCGACACCGCTGCGCGGAAACGTGTCCGTGCACGGGGCCAAGAACGCGGTGCTGCCGCTCATGGCGGCGGCGCTCCTCGCGCGCGGCAAGAGTGTCATCGACAACGTTCCCGATCTGCGCGACGTCACCACCATGGTCAAGATGCTCGACATCTTGGGCGCGGTGACGACGTACCAGGACGGCACGCTCACCGTCGACACCGCGCACGCCAACGGCGTCGAAGCGCCCTACGACCTCGTGCGCACCATGCGCGCGTCGATCTACGTACTCGCGCCGACGCTCGCGGTGCACGGACGCGCGCGCGTCAGCATGCCGGGCGGTTGCGCGTGGGGCCCGCGCCCCATCGACCTGCACCTGATGGCGATGGAGAAGCTCGGCGCCAAGGTCGAATTGAGCCACGGATACATCGAAGCGAGCTGCGACCGCCTGAAAGGCGGCGAAGTGGTGTTCCCGATCTCGAGCGTGGGCGCGACCGCGCAGACCATCATGGCGGCGTCGCTCGCCGACGGCACCAGCGTGATCGAGAACGCGGCCCTCGAGCCCGAGATCACGGATCTGGTCGACGCGCTCGTCGAGTGCGGCGTTGCCATCGAAGGACGCGGCACCTCGCGCGTGGTCGTGCACGGCACCACGTCGGTGAAGCCGCTCAAGCATCGCGTCATCCCCGACCGCATCGAAGCGGAAACCTTCGCGGCCGCCGCCGCCATCACGGGCGGCGACGTCACCATCACCGAGTGCGACCCGGAGCACATGGGCGCGGTGTTCGCGGTGCTGCAGGCGGGCGGCTGCAAGATCGAAATCGGAGACCGGCGCGCGCGCGTCGTTGGTCCGAAGCGCCTCGCGGCGACCGACGTCGTCACGCGCGAATACCCCGGCTTCCCGACCGACATGCAGGCGCAAATCATCGCCGCGCTGTGCACCGCCGACGGCGTCAGCACGGTGAAGGAGACCATTTACCCCGATCGCTTCACCCACGTCCCGGAGCTGCGCCGCTTCGGGGCGGACATCCGTCTCGACGGCAACCTCGCGGTGATTCGCGGCGTGCCGTCGCTCGGCGGCGCCCCCGTCATGGCCACCGACATTCGCGCGAGCTCGGGCCTCATCCTCGCGGCCATGGCGGCGGAGGGGCGCTCCGAGATTCTGCGCGTCTACCACATCGATCGCGGCTACCAGCGCATCGAGTCCAAGTTGAACGCGCTCGGCGCGCGCATCGAGCGCGTCGTCCAGTAGCGTGACGGCGGACGCGCGCGCGGGCCGGCCCCGCCACTTCATCCTCGGAACTGCGGGCCACGTCGACCACGGCAAGACGGAGCTCGTCAAAGCTCTCACCGGTCACGACACCGACCGACTCAAAGAAGAAAAGGAACGCGGCATTTCCATCGAGCTCGGCTTCGCGCCGCTCTCGCTCGCACCCGACGTGTTCGTGGGCGTCGTCGACGTGCCGGGACACGAGCGCTTCGTGCGCCAGATGGTGGCGGGCGCGGGCGGCATCGACCTCGCCATGCTGCTCGTCGCCGCCGACGAAGGCGTGATGCCGCAGACCGAAGAGCACATGGAGGTGCTGCGTTCGCTCGGTGTGGGAAGCGGCGTCGTGGTCATCTCCAAGTCGGACCTCGCGACTGACGATACGCTCCGGCTCGTGCGGGAAGAGATCGTAGATCTTGTGCGCGGTTCATTCCTCGAGAACGCGGCCGTCGTGCCGGTATCGGCGAAAACGGGAGCTGGAATGGACGCGCTTCGCGCGTCTTTGCTGGTGCTGACTCGCGCCCTAGTCGGGCGCGTTTCCTCAGGCCCGTTCCGCCTCGCCGTCGACCGCGTGTTCCACCAGAAAGGGATCGGCGTGGTGGTGACGGGGAGCTGCTACTCGGGGTGCGTGCGCGTGGGCGACGAGCTCGCGCTCTTGCCGGCGGGGCGCGGCGTGCGCGTGCGCGACCTGGAGAGCTTCGGCGAGAAGCGCGACGAAGGCGGCGCCGGCGAGCGACTCGCGATCGCGCTGCACGGCGCCAAATTGGAAGAGGTCGCGCGCGGCGACACGCTGGCGACGCCGGGGCGCTTCGCGGCGACGTCGACCATCGACGCGCGCATCGCGCTCGGCGCGGCCGCACCGCGCGCGCTCAAGAACCGCGAGCGCGTACGCGTGCACCACGGCGCGCGCGAAGTGCTGGGCCGCGTCGTGCTGCTCGAGGCCGACGAGCTCGCGCGCGGCGCGTCGACCATCGCGCAGCTACGACTGGAGGCCCCGCTGGTTGCGAGCGAAGGCGACCGCATCGTCGTGCGCACGTACTCGCCCGCGCGCGTGGTGGGCGGGGGCGTCGTGATCGACCCGGCGCCCACGGTGCACCGGCGCTTCGACGCCGACGCGCTCTCGCGCGTGCGCGATCGCGAAGAAGGCGAACCCGTCGCCGTGCTGGAGCAGGCGATCGCGCGCGCGGGCGCGAACGGGGTTGCGGAAGCGGACGCGGCCGCGGACTTCGCGGCGGCGCTGGCGGCGCGCGGCGCGATCGTCGGCGCGGGCGGGCGCTGGTTTCACCGCGATGTCGTCGCCGAGCTGGCGGCGCGCGCGATCGAGATCGCGACCGCGCACACCTCCCGCCACCCGCTGCAGTGGGGCATCGACAAAGAGGAATTGCGCCGCCGGCTCGCGTTCCCGCACGGCGCCGCCGTGTTTCACCGCGTTCTCGAACAGCTTTCCAGCGCGCACGCGTTGTTCGTGCGCGAGGACCGCGTGCGCGCGGGATCGCCCGAGCACGCGATTCCGCTCGCGCTGGCGAATGCGCTCGCGTCGCTCAACGCGACCGTGCGCGCGGCCGGCGTCGCGTTCCCGTCGCGCGACGAAGCCGAGCGCGCGTGGACGGGCTCGGAACCCTTCGCGGACGCGGCGCGGTGGCTTCGCGATGCGGGAGAATGGGTCGACGTGGGGACGGGATGGATGCACCGGGAGGCATTCGAGCGCGCGGTCGACGCGGCGCGGGCGTTGTTCGCGCGCCAACCGTCGATTTCGGTGGGCGATTTCAAGGATGCGCTCGGCATCACGCGCAAGCACGCCATCCCCATGCTCGAAGCCTTCGACCAAGCACGGCTCACGGTCCGTCGCGGCGACCTCCGAGTCGCCGGACCGGGCCTGGCGTCGCCCCGATCTCCCCATTCACCCCCCGAAAATCCTGGAGCTCTTCTTTAGTTTTCGGCTACCCGAATGGGCAAAACTCTGATATAGTAACGGGCGTGAAGCGTCTCCTCCCCCGCATCGGCACTATTGCGCTCGCCCTGATCATGCTCTTGGGCGCGGTTTCGGCGTTTGGCGACAGCCTGCCGCTCCCGCTCGAGAAGAAGGTTCCGGCCGGCGAGTCGACCATTCAGTACGCCGGGCAGACCCTTCGCTTCACGAGCTCCGTTCCCCTCTACGTTCGACTCGAGCCCGTCACCGAGACGCGCATTCGCTTCCGCGTCAAGGTCTACCCGGGACACCCGATTCCGACCGGTCCGGTCGGCACGGCCGAGAATTCGCTTGAGATCTACTGGGTTAACATCGGGAACGACATCTACGATGGCGGCATCTCGAGCGAAACCATCGAAGGCACCCTCGACACCGAGGGCGGCTTCGTCGACCGCTAGTTTCGTCAGCTTTTTTTCCTCTACGTAAATTTTTTTTACGCCACGAATTTTCTTCGTGGTGGATACGGCCGTTGTGTTCGCCGTAACTCCATATCAATCTACTCGTTAGTCAACTTGAGGGTGCGTGGTTCGCGAGTCCCTTGGCACGTCGATTGCACAATGCACTATCGACCGCACGGCCGCACTGCTAGATGGGGTGCTCCAGCAGGGGCGCCGGGATACAGGAAGATGCGACGTGCTGTCACTAGAGGGCGATACCATGGAGGCTGCGTACTCCTTTCCTCTGAAAACTTCGGTTCGATGAGGGTGGGTGCCTTCCCCTGAGTGGCTCGCCAAGCCAGTGAATCATAGCCCTTGCCCTTAGCGTGATTCCGAGCAGTATTGCTCTCTAGGACAAGCGAGAAGGAGGCACTTCGGTGCCTCCTTCTTGTTTTTTGGGGAGATCGCTAGGACGACTCGAACCCGTCGGGGAGTAGGGGCGGGACCATGACCATCTTCTCGCGCTCGCACGTGACCTGCCCCGGTCGCGCGCCCCGGAACTTCCGCACGTACTTGCGCTGGGTGTAGATCACCGGCACCAACGAGCTGTGCTTGGCCTTCGAGAAGTGGGCCGCGATCGACGCCGTGCGCTCGATCACGCGCGCCGGCGGGCCGTCGTTGCCGCCGCGCGGTCGCAGCACCACGTGCGAACCCGGCACGCCTTGGGCGTGGAACCACCAGTCGGTGGGCTTCGCGACTTGGAAGGTGATCTCGTCGTTCTCGTAGTTGCTGCGACCCACGAGGACGAACCAGCGCGGGTCGACGTCGAAGCTGCGATACGTCTTTTCCGCTTCGCGCTTCTTGGGTGCGCCGGGCGCGCGCGGTCCTTCGTCCAGGTCGATGTCGAAGCGGGCCCGGATCGCCTCGATGGTTTTCAACGCCTCCGCGAACGACGCCGCGCGCTGCAAGAGGTCGAGCGATGCCGCCAGCTCGACGTGCTCGCGACGCACGAGCTCCAGGCGCCGCGCCGCGTGCTCCGCGCTCCGCTCGAGCTTGCCGGCGCGTTTGAAGCGCTTCTCGACCTGCACGTGCACGGGTTCGGCGGGGTCGAGCTCGATGGTGCGCGTGCGCGCGGGGTCGTACACGTCGGGGAGCGCAATGGTCGACGCCCCGGCCGGTACGCGCGCCTGGAAGGCGGCCAGCGTCTCCGCCTCGCGGCGCAGCTCTTCGTGCTGCGCGGCGCGCGCGATGTCTTCTTCGAGGTTGACCGCTAGCTTGGCGAGCGCGTCGACGCGGCGTCGCAGCGGCCGCGTGACGCGGTACAGGATAGCGGCGTGGGCGCCCGCGAGCACGCGTGCGCCGACGTCCATGCACGCGGCGCGCGCGCTCGTGAACCGGCCGAGCAC
>CAZLLI010000048.1:8136-21104 GCA_964560355.1 uncultured bacterium
CGCGTGCGCCGACGTCCATGCACGCGGCGCGCGCGCTCGTGAACCGGCCGAGCACGTGCGCGTCATCGGAGGCGGTAGCGTCGGGTTCGGGCGACGCGCCCCCCAGATTCCCGCGTACGACGAGGTGGAACGGAATCGAGAGTGCGGGCGCCGGCTCGGTCTCGGCGCCGCCCGCGGCCGTGAGCGCGCGCCCCTTCCCGAGCGTTTCGACGACGGTGGCGTAGCGCGTGAGCACGGCACTCCCCGCCGCGCCGAAGAGCGCGACGCGGAGCGTCACGCGCTCGTGCTCGCGCGTCACCGCGTCGACGCGGAGCACGCGCGCTTCGTCGACGCGCACGTCGGTGATCTCGGCGCCCGCGAGCTTCGACATGCGCGCGGGCGCGTCCGCGCCCTCGAAGGGCGAGTCGCCCACGACGTAGAAGAACGGCCCCGGGGGCTCGAGGATCGCGACCATGTGGCCGCGCCCGTAGACGGGAATCGACAGCACCGGCGGGTACCACGACGGCGTCCCCAGCGGTCGTCCGACCACGTCGTCGCGGATCTCGCGGACCAATTGTGCAAGCAGGGCGGCGTTCATTTGACAGGCGGATTGCGCGGCCTATAGTATAGAACCTCGCCGGCACGTTCAAACGCGTAAGGATTCATTCGAATGCTCATCAGCATGACCGGATTCGGGCAAGGCGAGGCCGCCAACTCGCACTCGACCGTGACCGTGGAAGTCCGATCGGTCAACCACCGTTTCCTCGACATCGCCTTCAAGCTGCCGCGGTCGCTGCAGAATCGCGAACCCGACATCAAGGAAGTCGTGCGCGGCAAGATCGCGCGCGGCCGCGTGTCGATCACCATCGCGGTGGAGTCGGCGGTATCGGGTCGCGGCGTCGCCATCAACGAAGCCGTGCTCGAACAGTACCTGAAGCAACTGCGCGCGTTCGCGAAGAAGCACGACCTCGACGAGAACGTGAGCCTCGACGCGTTGGTCGCGCTCCCCGAAGTCGTCACGTCGAAGGAAACCGAACCGGGCGAAGACGAGCTGTGGCCGCTGGTCGAGAAGAGCCTCGGCGAAGCGCTCGACCGCTGCAATCGCATGCGCGTCGAGGAAGGAAAGGCGCTCGAGAAGGACTTGGTCGACCGCATGAAGTTGATCGAGAGCACCGCGTCCGCGATCGAGAAGCTCGCGCCCGCCGTCGCCAAGCGCCAAGTCGAGACGCTGCGCAAGCGCGTCGCGCAACTCGCGGGCGACATCACGATTCCCGAAGATCGCATCGCGGCCGAGATCGTAATGCTGTCGGACCGCACCGACATCACAGAAGAAATCACGCGCCTGCGCAGCCACCTCGGTCAGTTCAACGGCGCACTCAAGGACGGCGGCGAGGTGTCGAAGCGGCTCACCTATCTTCTGCAAGAGATGCACCGCGAAGCGTCGACCATGGGCTCCAAAGCCTCCGACACCGAAGTCATCCAGCACGTCGTCGTCTTGAAAGAAGAGACCGAGAAGCTCCGCGAGCAGGTCCAGAACCTGGAGTGAGCGTGGCGCGATCGTCAGGTGCCTTCCTCATCGTGGTGTCGGGGCCGTCGGGCGTCGGCAAGACCACGCTGGTCGAGCGCGTGCTCGCTTCGGACACGCTGGTGCGTCGATCCATCTCGGCCACGACGCGCGCGCCCCGCGCGGGCGAGCAAGAGGGCCGCGACTACTTCTTCGTGACGCCGGCCCGCTTCGAAGCCATGAAGGCGGGCGAGCTGGTGGAGTGGGCGGACGTCCACGGCGCCTTCTACGGGACCCCGAAGCGCTTCCTGGAGGGCGAGCTGGCCGCCGGCCGCGACGTTATCCTGAACATTGACATCCAGGGGGGAGATCAGGTAAAAAGGTCCTTTCCCGGCGCCGTCATGGTCTTCATATTACCGCCGTCCTTTCGGGTCCTGGAGGATCGCCTCCGCGCCCGCGGGGACGTCTCCGGAGAAGGATTGAAGGTGCGCCTGGCCAACGCCCGCAAAGAGATGGAGGCCGGCGCGCGCTACGACTACCTCATCGTCAACGACTCGGTCGAGCGAGCGGCCAACGAGCTCGCAGCCGTCGTCACCGCCGAACGGTGCCGACGCGACCGGCGCGCCCCGGGATTCATCGCCGAACTGTCTCGCTAGAGGAGTGTTTCCGAAATGTCGATTCCGATCGAAAAGCTCGTCATCATCGAAAAGGTCACGCAGAAGGTCCAGAACCGCTACGAAGCCGTGCGCGTCATGGCGCGCGAAGCGCGTCGGCTGAACTCGCTCGTCATCCGCGGCGCGGAGCCGGAGCCGGACTTCAAGCCCACGTCGACCGCGGTCAAGCGCCTGGTCAACGACAAGATCACATTCTCGTACGCGGAAGAGCCGACGGGCAGCGGAGATTTCTTCCAGGAATCGTAGCCGCCGGATGTGAGCCTCGCCGGTAAGAAGATTCTCCTCGGGGTCACCGGCGGGATTTCCGCCTACAAATCCGTTTTCCTCCTGCGCCTCCTCAAGAAGGCGGGCGCCGACGTCAAGGTCGTCATGACCGAAGCGGCCACCGAGTTCGTCGGGCCGCTCACCTTCGAGTCGCTCTCCGAACACCCCGTCCACGTCCGCATGTTCGAGGGCGAAGGGAAGTCGTCGGGCGCCATCTCGCCCGTCGAGCACATCGACCTCGCCAAGTGGCCCGACGTCGTCGTGATCGCGCCCGCCACCGCCAACACGCTCGCCAATTTCGTCCACGGACGCACCGACGATTTGCTCACCACCATCGTGAGCGCATACGAAGGCCCCGTCATGCTGGCGCCCGCCATGAACGACGTCATGTGGGAGAACGAAGCGACGCAGCAAAACATGCGCGCGCTGTCCGACCGCGGCTTCCGCGTCGCGCCGCCCGAGAAGGGCGACCTCGCGTGCGGATACGAAGCGACCGGCCGCATGGCGGAACCGGAGACGATCTTCGCCGCGGTGCAGACGATGTTCACTTCGCCGTGGCGCGGCAAGAAGGTGCTGGTGAGCGTCGGCGGCACCGAAGAAGACATCGACCCCGTGCGCGTCATCTCGAACCGCTCGAGCGGCAAGATGGGCTTCGCGGTCGCGGAAGCGGCGCGCGACGCGGGCGCCGACGTCACCATCGTGGCCGCGCGCACCTCGATCGCACCCCCGCAGGGGGTGCGCTTGGTAAGGGTGAGAACGTCGGCCGAGATGGCCGGTGCACTCAAGTCGGAGTTTAAGACGGCCGACGCTCTTTTCATGGTCGCTGCCGTGAGTGATTTCAAGCCGATGTCGACCCTGCCACAGAAAAAGAAGTCCGGCGACGGCTGGGTACTCGAGCTCACGAAGACCGACGACATCCTCGCGTCGCTAGGCGCCGACAAGGGTAAGCGACTCGTGGTCGGCTTCGCGCTCGAGACCGAGGACGAAGAGCAGAACGCGCGCGCCAAGCTCGCGAAGAAGCACTGCGACTTCGTCGTCCTCAACAAACCGGGCGACGCCTTCGGGCAAGACACCAACGTGGTCGTCGTGTATGACACGAAGGGCGTCGTCTATCAAAGCAAGGCGCCCGAGAGCAAGCGCACGATCGCGCGCACCCTGATCGATCTAACCGCCCCCAAGCGCGCCTAGGCACATGACGCAAACCCGCCGCGCGATTCCGCTCCACTCACGCATTCTGCTGGGATTGGTGCTGGGCGCCGGCGCGGGCGGAATCGCCAACGCCATCCTGGGCGCGTCGTCGACGCGGCTCGCGTGGGTCGCGAGCAACCTCACCGAACCCGTCGGGCAATTCTTCCTGCGCCTCTTGCTCCTCTTGGTAGTGCCGCTGGTGTTCTCATCGCTGGTGGTGGGCGTGGTCGGCATGGGCGACATTCGCCGCCTGGGACGCGTCGGCGTGAAGTCGCTCGGCTACACGCTCGTCATGTCGACCATCTCGGTCGTCATCGGACTCACGCTCGCCAACACGATTCGCCCCGGCGAACGCATCCACCCCGAAATCAGCCAACAGCTCGAACAGCGCTACGCGGTCGACGCGGAGAAGCAAGTCGCCGCGGCGCCGTCGGGCAACGACGACGCGCGCCTCTTGAAGGTCGTCAAGACGCTGGTTCCCACCAACGTCTTCACCGCCATCTCGAAAGAACCGCCCGACATGCTCGGGTTGATGTTCTTCGCGCTCTTCTTCGGCGTCGGATTGACGCTGGTCGCGGAGGCGAAAGCGCGCCCTGTGATTCACCTGCTCGAAGGCGTGTACGAAGCCGTCGCCAAGTGCATCGAGCTCGTGATGCGCTTCGCGCCGTTCGCGGTGTTCTGTTTGCTGTTCACGATGACGTCGCGCTTCGGCTTCGGGCTCTTGGGGAGTTTGGGGTGGTACGTGGGCGCGGTGCTGCTGGGGCTCTCGCTCCACCTGTTCGGCGTGTATTCGGTGTCGGTGGCGCTGCTCGCGCGCATGAATCCGGTCGACTTCTTCCGCCGCATCAAGACCGTCATTATCACCGCCTTCTCGACCTCGTCGTCCAACGCGACTTTGCCGACGGCGCTGCGCGTCTCCGAAGAAAACCTCGGCATCCCGCGCGACATCAACTCGTTCGTGCTCACCATCGGCGCCACCGCCAATCAAAACGGCACCGCGTTGTTCGAAGGCGTGACGGTGCTGTTCCTCGCCCAGCTGGCGGGCGTCGACTTGACGATGGGCCAGCAATTGATGGTGCTCTACCTCGCCATCCTGGGCGGCATCGGGACCGCCGGCATTCCCTCCGGGTCGATTCCGTTCATCATCCTCGTGCTCGCCAACATCGGCGTGAATCCCGCCATGATCGCGATCGTGCTGGGCGTCGACCGCATCCTCGACATGTGCCGCACCGTGGTCAACGTGGTGGGCGACATCACCGCCGCCGCCTACGTCGCGCGCTCGGAAGGTGCTCCGCTCAAGGAGCGCCACGTCGCGCCCGCCGTCGACCTGTAGCTTTTTCTCCGTGCGCCTTGCGCCGACGCTGCGCAACGACTAGTCTCCGACTATGTCGAACTCCTCCCTCGACCCTCGTGACGCCGCGGTAGCGGCGCTGAAGCGATTAGAATCAAAGGGTGTTCGGTCGGTCTATCTTGAGGGCGTGGTCGCGAGTGTGGCTCCGCCCCCGGTCGCCGCGACCGCGGTCACCGCAATACCCGCCACCGGAGATCTCGCGTCGCTCGCCAAGACCGTCTCCGTGTGCACACGCTGCGACCTCCACAAGAGTCGAACGCAAACGGTGTTCGGGGTCGGCAACCCACGCGCCCAGCTCATGTTCATCGGCGAAGCCCCCGGCGCCGACGAAGACGCCCAGGGCGAACCGTTCGTCGGTCGCGCGGGACAATTGCTCACCAAGATCATCGCCGCGATGGGCCTCACGCGCGAAGAGGTCTACATCGCGAACATCTTGAAGTGCCGTCCGCCGCAGAATCGCGACCCCTTGCCGAGCGAGGTCGAGTGCTGCGAAGAATACCTGCGCGCGCAGATCGCGCTCATCCAGCCCAAGTACATCTGCGCGCTCGGACGCATCGCCGCGCACTGGCTCCTCAAGACCGAGGCGCCGCTCGGCGCGCTGCGAACCGGCAACTACACGTACGAAGGTATCCCCGTCATCGTCACGTATCACCCGGCGGCGCTCTTGCGAAACCCCGGCTTCAAGGCGCCGTGCTGGGAAGACATGAAGAAGCTGATGGTGTTGTTGAAGGACGCGTAGCGGCAAGAAGGCTGCGATGATCGGCCAGACCATCTCCCACTATCAAATCAAGGAGCGCCTCGGCCAAGGGGGCATGGGCGACGTGTTCCTGGCCGAGGATTTGCGCCTGCACCGCTCGGTCGCGCTCAAGCTCTTGCGCCAGCGCCCGGGTTGCGAAGACGAAGAACGCGCGCGCTTGATGCGCGAAGCGCGCGCCGCCTCCGCGCTCAACCATCCCAACATCGCGGTCATCTACGACGTCGAAGAAACCGACACGCCCGACGGCCGCGTGTACCTGCTCTCGATGGAGTACGTGCGCGGCAAGACGCTCGCCGACCTGGTGGCGTCGTCGTCGCTTTCCTTCGACGACATCCTCGAGATCGTCGCGCAAGCCGCCGACGCGCTCGCGGAGGCGCACGCGCGCGGCGTCGTCCACCGCGACATCAAGCCGTCCAACGTGATGGTGACGCAAGGGCGGGTGAAGGTGCTCGACTTCGGGCTCGCGCAGATGCAGCCGCGCTTGCGCGCCGACGACCTCACGTGGAGCCGCGACGCCACCCACGCGCCCGAAGGAGTCTTCGCGGGGACGCCGCACTACATGTCGCCCGAGCAGGCGTTGGGGCGCACGGTCGACCCGCGCTCCGACATCTTCTCGCTCGGGGTGGTGCTGTACGAGCTGCTCGCGGGCAAGCGTCCCTTCGACGGCGACAACTTCGTGCAGCTCACCGACGCCATCCTGCACCGCGACCCGCCGCCCATCCCCGCGCGCTTTTCCGACCTGCGCCTGCCCGAAGTCGAGCGCCTGATGACGCGCATGCTGGCGAAGGATCCGTCGGCGCGCCCGCGCGACCTGCGCGAGATCGCGGTCGACATGCAGCGGCTGCGCGCGGGAGTGTCGCCGGTGGTGCAAGCGGGCGAGTGGTCGGTGGCGGTGGCGGGCTTCGCGGGCATCGGCGAACAAGCGGCGGACGAGTGGCTCGGCACGGGGCTGTCGGAAACGGTCACCACCGCGCTGCAAGAGATCGAGGGACTGGTGGTGTGGGGACGCGAGCAATTGCGCGAGAGCTTGCGCCGGCTGGGCGCGGAATGGAAGGAGCTCGCGACCGAGGACGCGGTACAGCTCGGGCGCATGATCGGCGCGCGCTGGGTAGTGGCGGGCGCGTACCAGCGCTTGGGCGACCAAGTGCGCGTCACCGGCCGCGTGGTCGAAGTCGAAACCGGACGCGTCGAGCGCGCGGTCAAGATCGACGGGCGCATGGACGCGATCTTCGACCTGCAGGACCGCGTGGTGGGCGAGCTCTCGGCGGGGCTGCGCGGGAGTGTGGCCGCCGCGCACGAGGGCGACGAGACCAAGGTGGTCGCCGCCTACGAAGCGTTCTCGAAGGGGCTGCTCAACATTCGCGCCGACAGCTACGAGTCGCTCGACCGCGCCGTGCTGTTGTTCGAGCGCGCGCTCGCGCTCGACCCGGATTACATTCGCGCGCAGATCGAATTGGGGTCGGCGTACGCGCAGAAGGGCGACTATCTGGTCGCGCCCGAGCTGCTCGACCGCGGCATCGCCATCCTGCGCCGCGTGCTGGAGACGCGACCGCGCCTCGCGCGCGTGTGGCGCGAGTTGGGGCTCGCGCTGGTTTCCAACGGCAGTGTGCGCGAAGGCATCGACTGCCTGCGCCGCGCGGTCGCGATGGCGCCCGACGACGCGCGTATCGTGGCGGGACTCGGGCGCGGGCTCCTGATCGGGGCCGCCGAGTTCAAGGAAGCGGAGACGATGTTCGCGCGCGCGGTCGAGCGCAACCCGGAAGCGGGTTGGTACTGGCTGCAGCTCGCGCACTGTCGCGCGCTCCTGCGCGACTTCAAGCGCGGCGAAAAGGCGGCGCGGCGCGCGATCGAGTTGCAGGAGGCGTTCCTGTCCGGGCAGCAAGGCATCCACCTGGTCGGCGCGTACATGCGCCTCGGGCACTTGTACCAGTTGCAGCGGCGCTTCCAGGAAGCGCGCGACGCCTACCAGAGCGAGATCGATTTCGTCGGGCGCGTCGACCACGCGCTGCGCCTGCGCATCCGCATCGAGCTGCACACGCGCTTGGGCGCGGCATACCTCGGCCTCGGCGACCGCGAGCGCGCGGAAGCCGCGTTCGCGATCGGGCTCGACGCCTTCGCGCGCCGCGTCGCGCTCGGCGCCGACGAGCCTTTCACGCGCTACTACGCCGGCTCCATCCACGCGCTGCGCGGTGAGAACGACGAAGCGATGGACCTGCTCGAGCGCGCGGCCGCCGACTACCGCGCGTTCGTCGTCGCGCGCGCGCGCATCGAACCGGAGTGGGACGGCTTGCGACAGAGCGCGCGCTTCCAACGTTTGATCGCCTGAACGGGAGGTCGTCATGTTTCTCGTGCTCGTGTTGTTGCTGATCGTCGCCGCCGCGGCCCACACCGCGATCGGCAAGCCGCGCACGCTCGTGCGCGGCGCGCGACTATTGATGCTGTACTTGCTGGTCGGGTACTGCGGCATCCCGATGGTGGTGGTCGCGGTGTGGTGTATCGCGCGCCCCGACGACGCCGCGTCGTCGTTCGGGTTTCCGCCTGGTGGGCCGTTCCAGATCTTCTTCGGCGTCGCGTATCTCGGCATGGCGATCATCTCGCTGTTGGCGCCGTTTCTTCGCCGCAGCTATTTGGTCGGACCCGCGGTGTGCTGGTCGGTGTTCTTCGCCGGCGCGACCGCGATTCATTTCGTGGACGCGAGCTCGCGCAACGCACTCTCGCCCGTTGCGATGGTGATGATCTTCCTCACGCACGGACTGATCTCCGTGCTGCTCTTGGGCTCGGTGTTCGCGAGTCGCGCGTGGAGGGAAGCATGAACCAGATCCCGCCCGAAGACTGGCGCGACGTCGGCGACGCCGCCGAGCTGTCGAAGCGACCCGTGCAGCAGGTGCTACTCGGCACCACGCGCGTCGCGCTCACGTACAAGGACGGCGAGTTCGGCGCCATCAGCGGCAACTGCAACCACGTGGGCGGACCGCTGGGCGAAGGATCGCTGGAGGGCGACTACGTCGTGTGCCCGTGGCACCAGTACCGCTTCCACCGCAGCAAGGGCATCGGCGAGCCCGGCTTCGAAGACGACGCCGTGCCCGCGTACCACGTGCGCGTGCGCGACGGGCGCGTCGAAATTCAGGCGCGGCCATACACCAAGCGCAGCAAGAAGCCGCACGACCCGCACCCGCTCGAACGCGACGTTCGTCGCGAAGAAGGTCCCATTCGCGTGGTCGGCATCTCGACCACGATCATGAACGCGGGCTACCCGCGCTACTCGACCTCCGACGCGCTGCTGGAAGAAGCGCTTCGTCACGCCGCGGCGACGTCGCACCAGACGCAGTACATCAAGCTGCGCGACCTCTCGTTTCGTTCGTGCGAGGGCTACTACTCCAAGTCCGCGCACGCGTGCACGTGGCCGTGCTCGATCACGCAGATGGACCCCAACGACCAGCTCGACCGCGTGTACGAGGCGTTCGTGCACTGGGGCGACGTGTTCGTGATCGCTACGCCGATCCGCTGGGGCAACGCGAGCAGCCTCTATTACAAGATGGTCGAGCGCATGAACTGCATCCAGAACCACATGACGATCGCGAACAAGACGCTGCTGCGCGACAAGGTGGTGTGCGCGATCATCACCGGCGGGCAGGACAACGTGCAGGCGGTGGCGGGACAAGTGCTCGGCTTCTTCGCCGAGCTCGGGTGCCACTTCCCGCAGTATCCCTTCATCGCGCACTCGCGCGGGTGGAGCGCCGAGGACATGGAGCGCAACGTAATCGCGGTGCAGCAGAGCGAAGAGCTGCGCGCGGGCGCGCGCGGCCTCGTCGACCGCGGCATCGAGCTGGCGACGCGACTCCTCGCCACGACACCGCACAAGACCGAGCGCGGCGGCCGCAAGGGAAAGGCGCTGCGCGAATCGTGATCCAGCGTGCGTAATCGCCGAGAACTGTAACCTCTCGCCCGGCATCACGCGGGGTGTTCCCAATAAAGGTAAGACATGATTCGCAAGCTGAAAGATGGACGCTACCGTCTCTACTCGAGCAAGATCGACCCTCGGACCGGCAAGCGCCGCAACCTGGGAACGTTCACGACGCGCGCGGCGGCCGAGAAGCACGAGCGCGAAATTCGATTCTTCAAGCGGCGGAAGTAGGCTACTTCAGTAAGACCATCTTTCGCGTTGCTTCGAAGTTACCCGCACGCATGCGATAGAAGTACACGCCCGACGCCATCTCGCGACCCGTGTCGTCGCGCCCATCCCATTCGACCGAGTGCGCGCCTGCGTAGCGATGTTCCTTGAGCAGCGTCCGCACTAAGCCACCGGAAACGTCGAACACAACGATTTCGACATCGGCGCCCGCGTCAGGCACATCGAACCGAATCACAGTAGTTGGATTGAACGGATTGGGAACGTTCGCGTGGAGCGCAAATGCCGAGGCATCTCGGGGCACATCGGTGACTACAAACGACCAGCATGGTGAGAACTCCGAAGTGCTTCCGAGTTCGTCGGTCGCCGTTGCGGTGATGAATCGGCGTGTTGGCATCGACTCACAACTAAGCGCAAACGTTGTGTACCCGGCGTTGTTGGTACGCACGTACTCGGAACCGATGTACAACTTTCCTTCTCCCCGGCCGCCCGCGTCGCACGAACTATTGTCGAACGCTTGGATGATGTAACCGCGATTCGGTATGGATTGCAGGTAGCCCAACACGGTCGTCCCTTGGACCTGGGTAATAGTCGGCGCGTTCTGGAGATCGTTGGGTCCGGTATCACCGTCCAATATGTCGTTCGGGTTCGACCCATCGCCGCCAATGTCGATGGCAAGGCCGCCGTTCGAATGAATCACGTTGGAGAGAATGGAGGCGTGAGTCGACCCCAACACGGCAATGCCCGCCTGTCGGTTGAACGAAATGCAGTTTGCGGCTTGAGGACGCGCGCAGGCTGTTAGTTCGTGGCCGCCGATCACCGTTCCGTCGGAGTAGTTGTAAACGACGATGCCGTACTCATTTGGAGAAGGCGCGAACGCCTCGTCGGTGCCGATGTAATTCCCTTGAATCACGACGTTCTCGCCAGGAAACTGCACGGATCCGCTCACCAGGATGCCATACCAGTTTCCACCAATGATGTTGCGTGACGCGGGTGTCTCGCCGCCAATGCGACCGCGGATAGCACCCAGCGCCCAAACGCCGTAGGTCATTTCACTAAACGAGCAGCCCTCGATGACGGCATCTTCGCCGCCCTCTATCATGAAGCCGTTGCAGAATCCGCCAGTGACGCCAATGCCTCGCACGACATTGCGACGGCCGGCGATCCCCAAGGCGTGATAGTAGCCCCACATGTCGTGCTCGCACTCGCTACTCCCGTCGATCCAAATCTTGATGACGGCGTTGGAAGGTTGCCCCACCTTAGCCGTGTTGGGCGACGCGCCGGGTTGCGAATACCCGTCCAGGAGTGTGTCGTCGCCGGTGATTCCGAGCCCGTAGTTGAAATTGAAATAACTCTGGTGAATCACGTGCGGGCCGGGACCCGGAATGTTGAAGAGAATCGTATCGGGGCCAGCGTGGCCATTCGCACCTGCGATCGCGCTGTGAATCGACCCGGCGCCTGAAATCGCACCGCTTGTGACAACGAAAGTGGACGCGTTCGCTGTGGTGAGTTCCAGTAAGAAAGCCAATGTCCCGAGAAGGGCGGGGGACCAACGGCACATGGGGGCACCTCCGAATGCGGTACTCCAGGGGCCCTCAGTGTAGCACTGCCGCACTCGCAGGGCAACCTATCAACAGATTGCGCTCACTTATCCACGGTTTGCCAACATCCTCTCCACATCTTCGCCCGCTATAGTTTCCCACCGCGTGGCCAGGTGAGATACAATTCGCGCCGAAGGAGACCACCGTGGCCGAAGCCGTTCGCACCGCACAGACTCAACCGCAGCCCCCCGGGCGCGTGCCGCCGCAATCGCTCGAAGCCGAAATGGCCGTGCTGGGCGCGGTGCTGCTCGACAACAACGCGTTCTCGATCGCGACCGAGTCGCTCAGTCACCAAGCGTTCTACAAGAAGGGACATCAAGACATCTTCGCCGCCATGGAGTCGCTCTCCTCGCGCGGCGAAGCGATCGACGTCGTCACGCTGTCGGAGGAATTGAAGCAGCGCGGGACGTTCCAGTCCTCGGGCGGCGCCGCGTACCTGACGCAGATCATGGACTCGGTGCACACAGCGGCCAACGTCGAGTACTACGCCAACATCGTGCTCGAGAAGTTCGTGATGCGCCGCTTGATCACGATCTCCAATGATATTGCGACTCAATGCTACGCAGGGGACCGCGAAGCGGCCGAGCTCCTCGACGAAGCCGAGAAGCACATCTTCGAGATTTCGCAGCAGGGGATGTTCAAGGGCTTCGAGTCGATCGGGAAAATTCTCCGCGACCACTTCAAGAACATCGAAGCGCTCTATCAAAGCGGCAGCCACATCTCGGGGATGCCGTCGCCGTTCGAAGAGCTCGACTCGCTGACGTCGGGCTTCCAGAAATCGGATCTCATTATCGTCGCGGGGCGTCCCGGTATGGGAAAGACGAGCTTCGCGCTGAATCTTTGCCAGCACCTCGCCATCAAGGAAAAGACGCCAGTCGGCATCTTCAGCCTGGAAATGTCGGCCGAGCAGTTGGTGACGCGCCTCTTGTGCAGCGAAGCGCGCGTAGACTCCAACCGCCTGCGCCGCGGCTATCTCAAGTCGAACGAGTACGCCGAGCTCGCGATCGTCGCCGGCTATCTCGCCGAAGCGCCCATCTACATCGACGACTCCGCGGGCCTCTCCACGCTCGAGCTGCGCGCGAAGGCGCGCCGCCTCAAAGCGGAAGCGAACATCGGCATGCTGATGGTCGACTACTTGCAGCTCATCAGCGTCAAGGAACGCGTCGAGAACCGGCAACAGCAGATCTCGCTCATCTCGCGCGGTTTGAAAGCACTCGCGAAAGAGCTCAACATTCCGGTGGTCGCGCTCTCGCAGCTCTCGCGCGCGGTGGAATCGCGCGGCGGCGACAAGCGCCCCATGCTCTCCGACCTGCGCGAGTCGGGTTCGATCGAGCAGGATTCCGACCTCGTGCTGTTCCTCTATCGCCCCGAGGTCTACGACACCAGCGACGAGCACCGCGGCAAAGCGGAGCTCATCATCGGCAAGCAGCGTAACGGTCCCACCGGAACGGTGAACCTCACCTTCATCGATTCGTGCACGCGCTTCGAACCGGCCGCGTTTACGGAGTAGCACCACCGCAT
>CAZLLI010000049.1:0-20751 GCA_964560355.1 uncultured bacterium
TGCTCAATCCATCGACGGTGGTGATCGGCGGCGGCATCGCCGGTGGCTTCGACGTGCTGCTCCCGCACGTGCGCCGCGCCGTCGCGCGCTTCGCCTTCGCCGAAACCGCGCGCGCCGCGCGCATCGAGCGCTCGCGCCTCGGCAACGACGCCGCCGTCGTGGGAGCGGCCATGCTCGCGCGACTCCACTCCCGCCCCGCCAGGAAAACCCGGTGAGCCGTTCTCGAACCGTCGCAGCGCTCGCGTCGTTCGCGGCCGTGGTGTGGCTGAACTCGCTTCCCGGGCGCGCGCAAGTCCCGATCATTCCTCCCGCCGCGTTCTACGACGTCCGCGCCGACCAGAGCGCGCTCAAGAAGGTCGGCGACGAAACCGTCCTCGAGCTCACCGGTAACGTGCGCGTCGTGCACGGCGACGTCACCATCACCGCCGACCGCGGGCTCAACTTCGCGACCCAGCGCCTGACCCAGCTCTTCGGACACGTGCGCGCCGTGCAGCAAACTATGGTCATGACGGGCGAGGAGGGCGAGTACCGCCAGCTCGAAGACCTCGCCGTCGTGCGCAAGAACGTGCGCATCGTCGACCAAGGCTGGGAAGTGACGTGCAACGAAGTGCGCTACTCGCGCACCAAGGACGAGGCGTGGCTCATCGGGCGCGTGGTGGGCAAGGACTCCACCTCGACGCTGCGTGCGGACCGCGTGCTCTACCAGCGCGGCATCGGGCTGGCGGAAGCGTTCGGCAAGGTCGAAATCACCGACCAATCGCAAGACTTGGTGGTGCGCGGCAAGCACGGGTTGTTTTACCGCGACCGCAGCGAGGGTGTCATCGACCAGGAACCCACGCTGGTCTCCGGGCCCGACGACCCCGAGCCCGTCACCGTCGTCAGCGACACCATGAAGGTGTACCCCGACTCGTCGCGCGCGACCGCGTACTACCGCGTCAAGATCATCAAGGGCGACATGGTGACGCAGTGCGACTCCGCCATGCTGTACGACGACCGCCAGCGCGTCGAACTGTACGGCAACCCGCTCGCGAAGCAGAACAACGTCGCCATGAAGGGCGACCGCATGGTCGCGTTCTACAACGCCGACGAAGTGCACCGCGTCGACATCCTGGGCGGCGCGTCGATCACGGAGGCGTCGCGCGACACGCTGGTGGTCGGGCGCGACAGCTGGATCCAGGGCGACGCCATCACGCTCTACTTGCACGACGGCGGCGTCGACTCGGTGCGCGTGATCGGCAAGGCCAAGAGCGAGTACTACCCGCAGAACGCGGGCAAGGTGGAAGGCAACGCGATCCAGGGCAACGACATGTTCTTCCGCTTCGGCGCCAAGGAGATCGAGTTCGTCGACGTGAAAGGCGGCGCGTCGGGGCTGTACCGCTACATCAACCTCGGGAGCAAGGAGACGCCCGACAGCTTGCGCGCGGCGGGCGACACCACGCTCACCTACGTCGCGTTTCCGCGCAAGGCGGAGCGCGTCGAATACGCGGCCGAGCGCATCCGCTACTTCGCCGACAAGGAAGACCTCGTGCTCGCCGGAAAGTCGCGCGTCGACTATCGCAACAGCCGCCTCGAAGCGGACAACATCACCTACCACGCGCGCGTGCAAGTGCTCGACGCCACCGGGTCGCCCACGCTGACCGACGCCGGCCAGGCCATCACGGGCCACCGCATGGACTACGACCTCGAGAGCGAGACCGGGCTGGTGGTCGACGGGTCGACCCAATACCAGCAGGGCTACTACAGCGGACAGAACCTCGCCAAGGTGGGCGAGAACGAGCTCAAGGTGTGGAATTCGTGGTACACGACGTGCGACTTGAAGGAGCCGCACTACCACTTCGCCGCGAAACACATGAAGGTGTATCCCGACGACAAGGCCTTCACGGGGCCGATCTGGTTGTACGTCGGCAAGACGCCCATCTTCGCGCTCCCGTTCATGGCCAACAGCATCTCGCGCGGGCGGCGCTCCGGATTCCTGCGCCCCGACTTCGAGTTCGGTATCACCAGCGACAAGGGGCGCTTCATTAGTAACGTCGGTTACTACTGGGCCACCAACGACTACACCGACTTCACCTTCACGGGCGATTTCTACGAAGACTCGCGCTGGCGACTCTACGTCGGCAATCGCTACGCGCTGCGCTACCACTTCAACGGCTCGCTCGACTACAACTACGTGCGCCAGATCGAGTCGTCGACCACCGAGTGGACCTTCGACGGCGCGCACGACCAAACCTTGGGCGACCGCTTCACGCTCAACGCCAACCTGCGCTTCGTGTCGAGCGACGACGCCCCCCAGAGCGTCAACCGCATCGACGACGTCAACCGCTACATCGACCGCTCCATTCGCTCGACCATCGCACTGCGCAAGAGCTGGAACACGACCGGCTTCAGCGCGTCGGCGAGCCGCACCCAGAACCTCAACATCGTCGACCCGCTCGCGATCGTGAAGAACTCGGTGCTGCCCAACATCCAGCTGACGATTCCGTCGTGGAACCTCTACTTCGGCGACGAGTCCAAGCCGGCGCAAGGGCTGTGGGACAACCTGGGGCGCAACACGCGCCTGTCGCCGTCGTTCTCCTTCAACCGCACCGTGCGCGAGAAGCTGTTCGAGACCGACGACGTTTCCACCGCGAACCTGGCCGCGAGCCTGCAGAGCCCGCAGAAGGTCGCCTTCGTCACCGTGTCGCCGTCGATCTCGGCCAACTTCGTGTCGACGCGCGTCGACTTCCAGCGCGACGCGTTCCAGTACTACCGCACCTCGGGCGGCGTCACCGACACCATCTCGGTGGCGGCGAAGGATTCGGCGCTGACCGACAACGTGTTCACGTGGCGCACCGGTGTGGCCGCCAACACCAACGTCTTCGGCACCTTCTATCCGCACATCGGACGCCTGCGCGGGATCCGTCACACCATCACGCCGTCGGTGCAGTACTCGTTCACGCCCGCGCAGGACAACCGCCCGCGCGCGCAGTTGGTGGGGCTGAACCTGCGCAACGCGCTCGACATCAAGGTGGCCGGCAACGAAGCCGACACCACGCTCACCGAAGAGGAAAAGGTCAAACGGCTCTCGGGCGTCGTGATGTGGAACCTGTCGACCGCGTACCGCCCCGATGTTCCTCAAGAGCGGGCGTGGACCCCCATCTCGAGTGGGCTCAACTTCACGTTGTTCGGGACCAATTTCTCGGTGAGCAATTCGATCGACCCGTACACCTTCGACGTCACCTCGACCAGCATGACATCCACCATCAAGTTCGGTGGCACCCACCCATTCGGGCGCTCGTCGCGCGTCGAGGTGAAGGAGCTGAACGAGACCGCGGCGCGCGACACCACGAACGCGCAGAAGGAAGGAGAGTTCGAGACGGGCGGCGTCGAGTTCCGGCAGGTGAGCGAGGGCGGCGTCGAGACGCCGATGGGCTCGGAATTGCAGATGGAAAAGGGACGCCAGCCCTGGCACGTCGTGCTCGGGCTTACCTATTCGACCACCCAATTCGGCGAGCCCAGCTCCACGCTGCGCGTCGGCTGGGACATCATGCTCACCGACAACTGGCGCATCGACTATTCGACCATCTACAACGTGGAAGCGCGCGAACGATCCGGCCAGTACATCGGGATCACGCGCGACCTCCACTGCTGGGAGATCGGGTTTACGCGCCAGCAACTGGGCGACGAGTGGCTGTATTACTTCCGCATCGCGCTCAAAGCCCACCCCGAGCTGTACGGCGAGTCCGGCAACCGCGGTCTCGGAGGCGGTGCCGGGGGCGGCCTCATGGGGCAATTCTAGGGTAGTCTTCGAGGCGTTTCCGGAGATATCCCCCGAAACCCGCGTGGGCACGCCACGAACATCGGAATATGTGTTGACACGTTTTTTCCATGGTCCCTAAAGTGCGCGTGAGACCGGGAAGGAGGTGAGAGAATGAACAAGACTGAATTGATCGAACGCGTGGCACAGAAGACAGGGCTCACGATGAAAGATGCCAAGAACGTCGTCGACGCGATTTTCAGCACGCAGCCCAAGAACGGCATCATCGCCAACGAGCTCAAGTCGGGTCGCAAGGTTCAGATCACCGGCTTCGGCACGTTCCAGATCCGCAAGCGCAAGAAGCGCGAGGGACGGAACCCGCAGACGGGCGCGACCATCGAGATTCCAGCGACCAAGTTCCCTGCTTTCTCCGCGGGCCGTGCTCTGAAGGACCGCGTGAAGGTGTAAGGGACCGGCAGTTAGAGAACTGCTCGGCAGGCGGAGCGCGAGAGGCGCCCCGCCTGCTTTTTTGTTGCCCCGCCGTGGTGCGACGCGCGCCGGCCGGATGGTGTATATTGAACGTCGTCATGCACCTGCGAAACGGCATCGCGATCGCGCTGGCCGCCCTCCTCGGGTTGGGGGCCGCGCAAGCGCCCCCGTCGGGCGAACCCGCCAGGCCCGCGACGGTGGTCCTCCCCAACGCGCCTTTTACCCCCGACGTCCGCCTGGTCTACGAGAGCGACACCCGCGCCTATTACCGGCCGTGCGGGTGCAGCGCCAACTCGGCGGGAGGTCTCTCGCGCCGCGCGGCGCTGCTGAAAGACCTGCGCGTGCTGCCGGCGCCGGTGGTGCTGTGCACCGCGGGCGACTTCTACGGGACGCCCGACGTCTACAACGAGGCCAAGTCGCACTTCGTCGCGAGCGCGATGCCGGTGCTCGGTTACGACGCCGTCGGGCTGGGGGAGATGGACTTGAATTTCGGGCTGGCGGCGCTCGTCGCCGACGCGCGCAAGTTTCGCCTGCCGGTCGTGTGCGCCAACTTGAACGCGCACTCCGACTCGCTGCGCGTGCGCCGCGGCGGTCCCGCGGCGGCCGCTGCCGACCGCTTGGGCACGGTGTTCCCGCCCTACCTGGTGGTGGCCAAGGCCGGAGCGCGCTTCGGATTCCTGGGGTTGATTTCACCCGCGACGCGCGTCGAGACCAGCGCGCAGGAAGGCACGAGCAAGGACGCCGTCGCGTACACACTCGCCGACCCCATAGCGATCGCGAAAGCGGTCGTGCCCGAGCTGCGCGCGTCGTGCGACGTGCTGGTGGTGCTCGCGCACATGGGCGACGACGAAGCGGTGGCGCTCGTGGAGTCGGTGCCCGGAATCGACATGGTCGTGCTCGGCCACGACCCGCAAGGGAAGCCGCTCGGCCAGCCGCAGAAGGTGGGGTCGGCGTACGTGCTGCGCGCGACCGCGCAGGGCCAGAACATCGGCGAGCTCAACCTCGAGCTGGGCGCCGACCACCGCATCGCCGACACCTTCAATCGCGTCCACATCATGGATTCGTCCTACCGCGACGACACCGAGATGACGCAGCGCGTGCACGCCTTCGACGAAGAGAACAGCAAGCGCCAGAAGGAGCTCTTCGCCAAGCAGGAAATGCAAGGCGACGTCGGCGGCGACACGTTCGCGGGGCGCTACCTCGGCGTGGGCGCGTGCCAGTCGTGCCACGCGGAGGCCTTCGACGTGTACACGCACACGCGCCACGCGCACGCCTACTCGACGCTGGCGTCTCAATTCGTCCACCGCGACACCAACTGCGTGGGCTGCCACGTCACCGGCTACGGCGACGCGGGCGGGTTCAGCGGCGTGCGCATGCGCGGCACCACCGTCGACCTGATCGACGTCCAGTGCGAAGCCTGCCACGGCCCGGGCGCCAACCACGCGCGCGACGGCTCCTATCGCGCGGCGGCTACCCAGAGCTGCACCAAGTGCCACACCCCCAACGACGACCCCGATTTCGACTTTGCCACCGACTGGCCCAAGATTGCGCACTAGGCTCGCCGTCGTCGCCGTGCTCCTTTCGCTGGGGGCGACCCCCTCGCGCGGCGCCGACGCGGGGTCGGTGCTCTTGCCGGGGATCGACATTCGCACCATCGACTTTCAGGTGGGGGCGTGGTGCCGGTACGTCGTGGTCGACGAGGCGATGGGGGTGCTCGACTCGAGCGCGGTCTACATCGCCGTGGTCGGGCGCGAGAAGACCCCGCGCGGGGCGGCCTACTGGCTCGAGATCGAGAGCGGCCCGCTCCGGTCGAAGCCGGCCGACCGCGACCTGGCTCGGGCCCTGGTGGACGAGGGGGTAAAGACCATGGCGGCAGGAGACTCGCTTTACCGATACGTGAGCCGATATTACATTCGGAGGGGCCGCGGGCCGGTCGAGCCCGGCGACGCACACGACTTGAAGCGGCTCACGATCGTAACCCCCACGTCCGATCGCGACTGGGTCGTCACCCCACAGACCAAGATCTCGACGCCGGCCGGCGAGCTCGCCTGCGAGTCGCGCCGCTTCGAGAAAACCGAAAGCAACGAAGTACCGTCGGGGCGCGTAAAGATCGTGCAACGGCGGACCGACCGGGTCGAAGTTTGGACCTCGAGCGCGGTGCCCGTCTTCCACCTGGCCCGCTGCGTGGTGGAACGCGAGCGTGAATCGAAAACGATCCCGGCCGTGCGCGGCATCCCCGATTCGGCGCCGCGGCGGTCACGGACGACCAGCGTCGTCGTCGCCCACGGCAAGGGCGCGAAGCCGCTCGTCGGGACCCCCTGACTGTGAACCGTTAACGCGGAGTTCGATCATGCGCCTCTCTTCGCGATGGTATTCGGCCGGTGTGGCGGCGAGCCTCTGGGTGTGCGCGTCCGGCGCTTTGGCCGCGGACGACGTGCAATTGTTCAGCCTCCCCAAAGCAGTATCGATGGTGGGCGCCGAGCGCACCTACTGGATCGGGAGCGGCGCCAGCGACGAAGACGCGCTCGCGCTGCGCGACGCCCTCGTCGACGCGGGCGCGCGCAACGTCAACCTCTTCATCCCCGACATGGTCATCGTGTGCGACGTCCCCCCCGCGGCCGCGGGTGCGGTCGCGCGTTTGTCGTCGACCACGCCGTTTCGCGCCTACGACGCGCGCACTGTGCGCGCGGTGAGCGGGAGTTCGTGGGGCTGGATCGTCGACGCCTATGCGCTCTCCGAGGCGGGCGATGCCGACGACCCGGGCGCGCCGCTTGCGACCGCCGCGAACGACGCCAGCCCGTTCAACGACGTCGTCCTCACCATCGACCCCGACCGCGTCGAAGCCATCCAGCGCGAGATCGAAGCCGCGCGCGTCTTCGACGTCAACGCGACGCGCCCCGCCGTAGCGCGCCGCATCAACCAGAACTCCGAGTTTCTAGGCGGCTACATCCTCGCCAACTTCATCTATCCCGAGAGCAGCGGCGCGCGCGAGGCGAGCTCAGAGAACTGGTCCGACGACGACCTGGCGGCCGCGCACGCGGGCGCGGTGTCGGCCATGCTCAACTGGCAGAAGTTCACGCAGATGCAGATCGGCTACGTGTTCGGCCACTACGACCGCATCCCGACCGGCTTCGAGCCCATCACGCACGACATGAACAGCGACGAAATCTGGATCGTCGACACCATGCACGCGATGGGCGAAGGATTGTTCTCCGACAACTCGCAGACCATCGTGCACGACTTCAACGAGAAGCAGCGCGCGTACTGGCGCACGCAGTGGGCGGTGACGTCGTTCATCGCGTCGAGCCGCAACACCCCCGGCAACCGCTTCAAGAGCGGCAGCGCGAACTACACGGCGTACGCGTTCCTGGGCGGCCCCTATATGGTGGAGCCGTTCCCGGCCGGCAGCGACCCCAACGACATCGGCGAAGACCTCGTGTTCTCGCAGATCGTGAACCACGAAGTCGGCCACCTGTTCTGGACCCTCGACGAATACCCGGGTTCGCCCAGCCTGTGCCCGTCGCGCTCGGGCTACCTCAACTACGACAATGGCAACGTCACCATGACCGACCCCAGCGGCAACCAGTCGCGCTGTGCGCCCGCGCAGGCGTGCATCATGCACTCGGCGGCGCGCTTCAACCAGGCGCGCCCGTGGTGCGAGTGGTCGCGGATGCATTTGGGCGTGGGCGACGACAACAACAACGGGCTGCCCGACATCTTCGAGGCCGAGCCCACCATCACCTTCGAACCCGCGAGCGCGGAGACGCTCACCACCAACAACTACACGCTTCGTTTCCACGTGAAGGCGAACGCGGTGCAAAATCGCAACCCGTACCAAGGCGGCGACCGCGTGAGCTACGCGCTCCCGCTCGACGGCGCCACGCTCGTGCTCGGTTCGCTCACCATCCAGCTCGACGCCGCCGACGGGCGCTGGGACGAATTGGAAGAGGACGTCGAGTTCAGCGTCGGGTTGTCGCAGGTGGGGCAGGTCGCGTTCAGCGTGCAGGCCTTCAACGAGATCAATTTCAAGTCGAGGCCGGCCGTGAAGACGGTCTACTTCGCGGGCGTGCGCTACGACCGCTTGGCCGCCATCCCGAAGTGGAATCGTATCGACGTGGCGTGGCAGACGACGGGCGAGACCTTCGGCGCCAAGTACGACGTCTATCGCCTCGAGGGCGGGCAAGCGATGCCGGGAACGCTGATCGCGCAGAACGTCTACCCGTACCAGACCGGGTCGCACGGACAGCCCATGTACCAGGTGCACGACTTCGAGGTGACGCCGGGCAAGGACTATCGCTATTACATCAACGGCGTGTTCGACTTGCCGTTCGAAGGCGGCACCAAGACGTACGCGTCGCGGTCCGAATTGGTGGGGCAGACGGCGATGGTGGAAATCGTCGACGTGGTCTCCAACATGGCGCCCAATCCGACGCGGGGGACGGTGACGTTCTCGGTCGCGGTGCCGCGGTCGTACGAGGACACCGACCGCGGGCCTTCGCGCATCCCGACCGACGTCGACGTGCGCGTGTACAACGTGCGCGGACAACTCATGCGCACCATCAAGAGCGCGAGCGAGCTCAACACCGTGCTCACGATGCGCTGGGACGGAACCACCCAGGACGGCACGCCGGCGCCTTCGGGCATCTACTTCCTGCGCGTCAAGGCGGGCGATACCGAAGCGGTGCGCAAGATCGTGCTGTTGCGCTAGCGTCGCGCGGCGGCGGCGCGTTTGCGTTGCCTTCCGCGATGTGATATACCGAGGCCTGCGGGCGCGGAAGCAGCCGCGTCTCGCACCCATCCCGCGAATCATCCGACGATCCCAAGGAGGAAGGCGCACCACGTGCGCCGCAACGACCGCATGAGCGACCGACTACGCCGCGTCAAGTACGCCGACTCCGTCCTCGATACCATCGGCCACACGCCCCTCGTTCGACTGAACCGCGTCACCCAAGGCGTGAAGTGCACCGTGCTCGCCAAGCTCGAGCAGTTCAACCCCGGCGGGAGCGTCAAGGATCGCATCGGCATCCAGATGATTCGCGCCGAAGAGGCGAAGGGAACCTTGAAGCCGGGCGGCACCATCGTCGAGTGCACGTCGGGCAACACCGGATTGGGGCTTGCGCTGGCGGCGTCGATCCTGGGCTACAAGTGCGTGTTCACGATGCCCGACAAGGTGCCGCTCGAGAAGGAGTACATGCTGAAGGCGTACGGCGCGGAAGTGATTCGCTGCCCGACCAACGTCGCGCCGGAGTCGCCCGATAGCTACTACTCGGTCGCCAAGCGCTTGGTGAAGGAGCGGCCCAACGCGGTGCTCGGCAACCAGTATCACAACCCGATGAACCCGGAGGCGCACTACCGCTCGACGGGCCCCGAGATCTGGCAGGACACGCAGGGCGAGGTCGATTACTTCGTCGCGGGCGTAGGAACGGGCGGCACCATCAGCGGTACCGCGCGCTACCTCAAAGAGCAAAACCCCAAGGTCAAAGTGATCGGCGCCGACCCGGTCGGCAGTCTGCTCACGCACTACTTCTATACCAAGGAGCTCGTCGAGGCGCACCAGTACCTGGTCGACGGCATCGGCGAAGACTTCGTGCCCAGCACGTGCCAGTTCCAATACGTCGACGAGATGATTCAAGTCGGCGATCGCGAGTCGCTGGTCATGACGCGACGGCTCGCGCGCGAAGAGGGCCTGTTGGTGGGGAGCTCGTCGGGCTCGGCGTTGGTCGCGGCCCTGCAAGTCGCGCGCGACCTCGACGCCGACAAGATCATGGTGGTGCTCATCCCCGACACCGGCGAGCGCTACTTGAGCAAGGTGCATTCGGAGAAGTGGCTGGCCGAGCACGGCCTGGCCGGCATGTAGGGCCGTTCTAAGGAGAGACATGGGATTCAATACGGATTGCGTGCACGCGGGGCAGTGGCCGGACGAGAAGACCGGCGCCGTCATCACGCCCATCTTTCAAACCTCGACCTACCTGCAGGACGGCATCGGCAAACACCGCGGCTACGAGTACGGGCGCACCGCCAACCCGACGCGTGAGGCGCTGGAGCGCAACGTCGCGGCGCTGGAAGGCGGCAAGCACGGGCTCGCGTATTCGTCGGGCATGGCCGCGACCGACACGATTCTGCGCCTGTTCGGCCCCGGCGACGAAATCGTCGTCACCCACAACGTGTACGGCGGCACCTATCGCCTGTTCGAAATGGTGCTCAAGCAGTACGGGCTCGTGTTCCGTTTCGTCGACACCGCCGAGCTCGGCGAGGTCGAGCACGCGATCACGCCCAAGACCAAGCTGGTGTTCCTCGAATCGCCCACCAACCCGATGCTGCGCGTCACCGATATTCGCAAGGTGGCGGAGATGGCGCACGCGGTTGGCGCGCGCGTGTGCGTCGACAACACCTTCATGAGCCCGTATCTGCAGAACCCGCTCGCGCTGGGCGCCGACATCGTCGTGCACAGCACCACCAAGTTCCTGAACGGGCACAGCGACATGGTGGGCGGCATCGTGGTCCTGAACGACGACGCCACCGCGCAGAAGCTGCGCTTCCTCCAGAACGCGGTCGGCGCGGTGCCGGGCCCGATGGATTGCTTCCTCGCGCTCCGCGGCACCAAGACGCTCGCCGTGCGCATGCGCCAGCACGAAGAAAACGCGCGCGTGCTGGCGAAGTTCCTCGCGTCGCACAAGGGCGCGCAGCGCGTCAATTATCCCGGACTCCCCGAGCACCCGCACCACGAGCTCGCGAAGAAACAGGCGCGCGGTTTCGGTGCCATCATTTCCTTCGACACCGGGTCGCGCGAACGCGCGGACCACGTCCTGCGCACGGTGAAGCTGTTCACGCTCGCGGAGAGCCTGGGCGGCGTCGAGAGTTTGATCAGCCACCCCGCGTCGATGACGCACGGCAGCGTGCCGGAAGCGGACAAAATCAAACTCGGCGTGACGCCGGGGCTCGTGCGCGTCTCCGTCGGCATCGAAGACGTCGAAGATCTGCAATCCGACCTCGATCGCGCGTTGCGTTGACGATCGCGTCGACGCGCGTCGCATCATTCCTCGTCACAGCGCACGCGCACCTTGCGCATCACGCGCATCGCGGATATATTCCATGAGTCGATGTTGCCGCACGACGCTAATGCGCGCTTGAGCGCTGACTCTTCCGCAGTTTTTGCTTGACGGCCTGTTGTGGCATCCCCTAGGGTTGCCGCAACATATTGTACCCTGGGCTCGTCAGGACACAGCATCCTGTGTATCCCGGCCATTTGAAACGGTTTAGGCGGATGCCTGGTTTTTTCACCTCAACGCGGAGGAGTTGGGTATGGAAAAGCGGGACAAAAGCGGGGTGCTCATGAAGGACAAGGAGTACGTGAAATACGTACAGCTCCTGCGGAAAGCCGAGCGCGACGGGCGCTTGGACGGATTCCCCTGTCCGTTGTGCGGTTCGCGTTATGTAACGAAGGGGGATGCGGAGGACTGCTGCCGCGTCATTATCTCCTGATGGACGGTCGCACGGTGACAATGCCCAGCGAGACGACGAGTACGATCCGACAGCATTGCTCGGTCTGCAAGGCCGACTTCGACATGGACGTCATTAAGCAGGGGAGCACGGAGGACGTGCTCTGGCTCAAGTGTCCGGGCTGTCAGGGATTCCTTCCCTACATGCCCAAGGAAGACTTGGCCGATGTCGAAGATCGAGTACCAGACGAGCAGAAGTTCGCGTTGGAGGACCTCGACGTCGAGCACGCAAAGGAATACGCCGAAGACCAGGAGTACCAGATCGGTGAGGTATTGCACCACCGTTCGTGGAACGACTTCGGCAAGGTGGTCGCGAAGGACAAACTTCCCGGCAACCGCCGTACGATTTGGGTCCAGTTCATCCGACAGGGGCGTGTCCAGCTCCTCGAAGGCGTCGTCCACTAGACGGCGCACTCCGAGGATCGTGATGCACCTCGGCCGTTGGGCGGCGTGCGCGAGCGCGATCGTCCTCGCGGCCACAGCGATTCGGGCCGACGCCGCCGGCGTTTACGAAAACGCCGCCACGGAGTCGGCCCTTCTCGTTGCCCCCCAGCGCATCAGCGCGCGCGCGACCGTGGAGCTGGGCTCGAGCCCCGGCATCGACGCCACCATGTTTCGCGTCCTGGCCGCGTTTCCCGCCCGTTCGTGGTTCCTGTTCTGGGTCGAGCTCCCGATGGTGTCCGTGTCGGAGTCGGGCGACATCGAGTCCGGCATGGGCGATTTCCTCGTGCGCGCCCGCGCGCGCACGTGGGCGTCGAAGGGGCGCGCCCTCTCGCTCCTCGCCACACTCGGGACCGGTTCGGGCAACAAGCGCTTCTTCCCGTATTCGTCGCAGACGCTCGATATCAACACGTCGATCGGTTTCGTCGACTCGATCGGTGCCGTGCAGCCCTTCGCCATCGTGGGCTATGAATGGGTGAACCGCGTCGACGAATCCCGCTACACCGACGACACCGCCCCCGCCAACCACGTCCGCGCCACCGCCGGCGCCGACGTCGCGCTGGGCGCACGGACCGACCTCCGCGGCGGCGTCATGTACCACCACTACGCCACCGAAGCGACCCGCACGCTCATCTTCGCGGGCGGGAGCCACGACTGGACGCCCATGTTTCGCGTGGGTGCGGAAGGCCAGGTCGAAGTCGGGCCGCAATCGCAGCGCGTCGGCGATTGGTCGCTGACGGCGGGGCTCACGGTGCTGTTCTAGGTCAGTATCCGAGCCGGTAAACGTCCGAAGCGCCCGACTCGCGAATGTGGATTTCGTTTTCGGAGCTATCAATTCGAACGAATCGTTGGGTTGGCGCCGGTTGGACTGTGCGGACTCCCATCCTTTGACTGTTCGGTTCCGCGATCCGCACGACGGAAATGTTGCCGATCATATCCCTGTCGACGAAGTACAGACGCCGACTATCCGCACTCCAGAAAAGCGAATATGGGTGCCCGTGGGAAATGAGGTGCTCTGAGCCGAGTTTCAGGTCGTAGATGAAGAGATAATAGCGCTCGTAGAGCGGTACCGGGGACATGAGGGTGGCGAACTTGATTGGCAGTACGTCTCGGTTGGCGCGATATGCGAGAAAGCGACCATCCGGGGAGAGGCTCGCGTCCAGGATCGACCACCCGCTGAGAACCCCGCGGCGCACGTGCAGGATTTCTGTTGAACCGTCCACCCGCAGTCGCTCGATGAGCGCGTATGAACTCCATCCGCCGAGGCAACTCACGTTCTTTGTGAAGTAGGTAGGATCGCCCGGCACGGAATCCCGCCAATCGTCTATCCACCAGACCCCCGCTGCTAGTCGACCATGCGATCGTGATTGCGTTGCAAGCAACTCGGGCGGGCACCGGCGATCAACAACCCTCGTCTCGCATACGACCTGGGGAGGACCGGAACGGGTTGCAGTTCTAGCCTGCAAGTCGATGCTAAACCCTCTCGCGTATGCGTGAGTAGTGGTCCAGCTCACATCGCCCATGTTCATTCCGAGTCGGGATAGTTCATCCTCTCGATTCCGCATTTCGCCGAAGGACACGACACGGTTGTCTCCGTTGGAGAGGTCTAGCAACCAGAATGAGGGTTCGCGGATCGGCGATGGCGAGTCGACCGCGTAAAGCATCCAACGATCGTCGGGGGAGATTGCAAGAACCGGGCTTCGCGAGTCCCCGGGCCAGTAGGCATTCGTCGAATCGACGAGTCGATCCACGGCGTAATGTCGATTGCGATGCTTCTCGATCGTGCTCGGCACCAGCATCGCAACGATGATCGCGGTCGCGACGAGTAACGTGACACGAACTCGGCCGATTCGCTTCTCGGCGAGGCCGATCCAGATGACTATTTGAAACGTGAGGACGACGCCGGCAAGAAGTAGCAGCCCCTGGCCGCCTCCGCCCATACCGGCCGCTGCCGCCAGTACCGACAGCGCCAAGGGTAGGTGAAGCAGTAGATGCCGTCGTGTCGAGTCCACGGGAAGACCCGTAGCGACTAACGTGCCGAGGGACGATGCCCGCGACGTGACTCGCAATTAGGGCTCGCAAAAGCGGTGTTCGGCGACGCGTGCGGCGCCGGGAAGAAAGTTCCTTGGGCGTCCCACGAGGGGCCTCCGATTCCCATCATTCCGCATACGGACGCCCCGAAATCCCCCTCCTGCGTGGCACATCGATTGCCATTCCCGCCCCGAAATCAAGAGCCGCAGTACCAGCACCGGAGGAAGTACGTTGATCCGAATCGTCCTCATCGAAGACGACAACTTGATGCGCGAATGGTTGGGCCGTTCGCTCACGACGCGCGGCTATAAGGTCGATCGCTACGGTCGCGCCGAGGAGGCGTTGGAGGCGCTGTGCGCCGACGCGCCCGACGCCGTCATTAGCGACGTGCGCATGCCGGGCATGTCGGGCATCGAGTTGGGGCGCACGCTGCGCGCGCGCGGGGTCGACGTTCCGCTGGTGTTCATGACCGCCGACCCGTCGGAGTCGCTGGGCGTCGACGCGCTCGCCATCGGCGTGCGACGCCTGGTGCGCAAGCCCTTCGGCGACATGTCGGAGTTGTGGGCCGCGGTCGAAGACGCGGTGGCGGAGTCGATCTCGAATCCCAACGGCGACCTCGCCATGACGTCGCACGCGCTGCGCACGCCCTTGACCGCGGTCAAGATGGCGTTCGAAGGCCTGGTCGCCGACCGCGCGCTCGACGCGCGCGAGAAGCACCTGGTCGAAATCGCCGCGCGCAATCTCGACCGCCTCGCGAGCGCGGTCGAAGACCACCTCACGCACCTCGCCCTGGTGGCCGATACCACCACGACGACGGTCGACTAACTACTTGTCCGATTTGGTTTCGAGGAGTTCCGCCATGCGGGACTTCTTGCGTCCCGCTTCGCGGCGCGCCAGGTTGCGCTTCGCGGCCGCGCCGCGTTCGGCGGCCGACGTGGTGCCGTCGGCGAGGATGAGGTCGAGGGGCTGGTCGATGGTGCGATCCGCCTTGATGGTGGTGGTCCTCATCTCGAAGGTCCCCTCGTCGACGTGCTTGACGAGGTACATCAAAGCCTCCAACCCGCCGCGGCCCATGGCGTCGCAGTGCACGGGGTCGCCGGAGTCGAAGTACACACGCGCGCGCCCGTCGGGCGTGCGAAACGTCAGCACGCCGGAGAGCGCCGACGCGTTCGCGAGGCGCAGCGTCTCGGCGACGTCGATGGTGGTGAGATCGCCCGATAGCGGCGAGGGGTCGTGCACGCGCTTCGACAGCGCGCGTGCGAGCGGCGAGCGGAACACGATGAGCACTGTGACGAGCACGATGATGGCGCTGAGGTGACGCTCGAGCGCGCGCCCGAAGCCGGGCAGCACGGCGCGCGCGGCGTCGAGCACCTGGCGCTGCGGCGGCGCGGAGACGACCGGCGCGGGCGCGGTCGGGCCGCCCGAGAGGGCGCGAAACTGTTCGCGCGCCCATTCGTTCGACGGGTCCTGCGCGAGGATGGCCTGCAGCACGTCGGCGGCTTCGTCGCGCATCCATTCCTTCGATTCGAGCAGGCGCTTGGCGGACGACTCCAGCTCTTCGATCTGTTTTTCTTCGTGCTGCGACGAGATCTGGTCGCGCAGGCGCTGGTATTCCTCCTTGGGATCCTTCGCGAGCGCCAAGTCGACGTTGGAGAGCGCGGCGTCGCTCTGGCCGAGCGCGGCCAGGCAGCGCGCCTTGGCGGCGTAGTAGCGCGCGTTGCCGGGGTCGATGGTGAGGAGCAGCGACAAGCGCGGGAGCGCCGACTCGTACTGCGACGCCGTCATGAGCGAGTCGGCCTGGCGCGCGAGCGAGACCTTGAGCTCCTTCTCGATCTGGCGCCGAAGCTCCGGGATATCGTCGCGGCCGGGGACCAAACTGCCGGCGCGAATCAGGAGCCCGCGCGCGTACTCGAGGCGCCCCGTGCGGTGATACAGCGCGGCCAATTCGCACATTGCCTCGACGTCGCCGGGGTTACGCAGGAGCACCTCCTGGTAGTAGACCTCGGCCAGCGCGACGTGGGACATATTGGCCGCCGCGCGCCCCATTCCCATCAGTTCCTCGCGCGTCGTCGTCGAGTCGAATAGTGCCTCGTTGTTCCAATCCGAGGAGAGGCTGGACGGGTTCTGGGCGCGCGAGACCCCGGCGCCGAGGGCGGCGAAGAGACTCGTGATCACGAGGAGGATGCGAACGACGCGCGGCATGACCGGCGGCAAATCGCAACATTCGTACCAGCGAAGGAGGGCGCACAGCGCCCGAAGCGGCCTCGTGACAGCTACTTGCCGGCGTCGGAGGTCGCTCCCGCGAGCGCGGATTTCACCCACGCGTCGACGTCGGAATAGCGACCGGGGTCGCGCAGAATCGACACGCCGTGGCCGGCGGAGCGGTAGCGCTTGGTGGTGAGGAGCGCGGTCGGCACCGCGGCCGCGAACACGTCGAGCGAGCGCAGCGCGTAGGTGTCTTCGTCGCTCGCGACGGCGAACACGGGCTTGGGAGGACGGAAGGAGATCGCCGATACGAGGTCGAGGTCCTGGCCGTCGAACACGGGCGAGAGGTGCACCGCGAACGGCGTCAGGTTGTACTCGTGGATCGCGCGCTCCACGATCCCGCACGCGTACCCCGCGGCCACGATCACGACGCGCGCGCGCGCGACCTTGCGCGCGTCGACCAGGTACGCGTGCGCGGCGGCGACGTCGGCCGCGAGCTGGTCGAATTGGTGCGCCGAGAGGTCCTTGATCGACGGAATCGAGTCCGAGCGGCTGTCGCCCTGCCCGCGCATGTCGACGGTGAGGGTGGTGTAGCCGTCCAGGTTCATGAGCTGCGCATACGGCGTGTACGCGGAGCGACGGCTGTCGACGTCGGAGACGAACAACACCGCGACCGGCCCGTCGGCGGGTCGCAGCGTCGCCTCCAGGCGCGCGTGCTCGGTGCTCGAAAGCTCGACCAGGGTGGCGCCTTCGCGCGCGAGCGCGTCGGCGCGGCGCGCGCGTGAATCGCGCACCGCCTGGCCGACCATGCGCTCGAACTCGGCGGCGTCGACGGATTTGCGCTCGCGCGTGAGGAGCGCGAGGAGCGCGCTCTGGTCGTCGGGGTTCGACGCCCCGGTGTCACCGATGAGCTCCAACAGCGTCGCGCGCGCGTCGGCGTCCTTGCCGAGCTGGGTCAGGCAGCGCGCGCGCGTGCGGCGCGCGTCTTCGCCCGCTTCGTCTTCCGAAATCGCAACCGCTTCGTCGGCCACGCGCAGCGCGTCCTCGCACTTGCCGCTCTTCGCGAAGGCGCGCGCGCGGATGGCGTAGGTCTGCCCGAGGTACGGGTTCGGCGCGTTGGACGACCGGGCCCACCCGATCGCGTCGTGCGTCGCTTCGAGAGCGCGCGCGGGGTCGTTGCGCGTGTCGAGGAGAAACTCCGCGTACGCGTTCGACGACGCGGTGTCGTGCGGGAAGAGGGCGAGGATGCGGTCGTAGGCGGCTTCGGCGTCGTCGATGCGGCCCACGGAGACGTACAAATCGGCGATCCAGCGCAGCACCACCGCCTGCCGGCCGGCGGGCACGTCGCCGCTCATGAGTCCTTCCAATTCGCGGATGCGGCGCTCGATCGCGGCGCGGCTGTCGATGACGCCGCCCGTGTCTTGCGCACCCGCGATCGCGGGTACGAGCGCAAGCACGAACGCGAGCGCGTGGATGCGGCTCACAGCCCCAGCTCCGCCGCGATGCCGCGCATGGCGGTGATCACGTTCTGGATGTGCGCGTCGAGCGGGATCTCGAGCAGCTCGGCGCCCTTCGTGATGTCGTCGCGCGAGACGTTGCGCGCGAAGGCCTTGTCCTTGAGCTTTTTCTTCACCGACGACGGCTCGACTTCGTCGATCTTCTTCGACGGTCGCACCAGCGTCACCGCGGTGACGAAGCCGCACAGCTCGTCGACCGCGAACAACGTCTTGCGCACGAGCGTGGTGCGGGGTACGCCGGTGTGGTCGGCGTGCGAAAGGATGGTCTCGATGAGGTCGGCGTCGTAGCCGCGCGCGCGCAGGATATCGGCCCCCTTGAAGGGGTGGTCGTCGAGCGACGGATACTGCTCGTAGTCGAAGTCGTGCAGGAGGCCGGCCGCGCCCCAGCGCTCGGCGTCCTCGCCGAAGTGGGCGGCGTAAAAGCGCATGGCGGCTTCGACCGCGTACGCATGCTTGCGGAGGCTGTCGCCCCGCGTGTGCTCCTGGAGCACGGCCAGCGCTTCAGCGCGGGATGGATACGACACGTCGAAAGTTCCTTTAAGGTTGTTTGCGACCGGCGGGGGGAATCGTCTATATTGGGAGTCTCTTATCGAAACTACACGATGATAGTATGACCGCACCTTCGAGTTCCAAAGAAAAACGCCGCGCCGCGATCAAGACCGTCTTCCAGTACCTCGGGCGCTATCGCGGCCGCCTCGCGCTCGGCGCGGCCAGCCTGGTCGCCGCCGACCTGCTCGCGCTCGCGAGCCCGTGGATCCTGAAGACCACCATCGACGCACTCTCGCGCGGCATCACCAAGCGCGAGTTGCTCGTGTACGCCGGTTCCTTGATTGCCGTGGCCGGCTTCGGCGGTCTATTCCGCTTTTTCATGCGCCGCATCATGATCGGCGTGTCGCGGCGCATCGAAGTCGACATGCGCGCGGATTTCTTCCGACATCTACAGTCGCTGAGCCCCGCCTTTTACCATCGCCACCGCACCGGCGAATTGATGGCGCTCGCGACCAACGACTTGAACGCTGTGCGGACACTGGTGGGACCCGCGGTGATGTACTCGATGAACACCGTGGTGATCGGCAGCCTGTCGATCGCGCTCATGATCATCTTGTCGTGGAAGCTGACCATCGCCGCACTGGTGCCGATGATCGTGCTCACCATCGCGGTGTACTTCAGCATTCGCGTCATCCATCGCCTGTTCGAAATCGTGCAAGCCAAATTCGCCGCCATCAACGCGCGCGCGCAGGAAAACCTGGCCGGTATTCGCGTCGTCAAGGCGTACGCGCGCGAGAACTACGAAGTCGACCAGTTCGCGACCGCCAGCGAAGAATACGTCGAAGCCAACCTCAAGCTGTTCCGCGTGCAGAGCATGCTGCACCCGCTCCTAGGGACGGTCGCGGGTCTGGGTGTCGTGGCCATCCTGCTCTTCGGCGGCCGCCTCGTCATCGACGGCGAGATCACGCTCGGCACCTTCGTCGCGTTCAACGGGTATCTCACGATGCTATTTTGGCCGGTGATCGCGCTCGGCTGGGTGATGAACATGACCGAGCAGGGGCTGGCGTCGATGCAGCGCATGAAGGACGTGATGAACGAGCAGTCGGAGATCACGAACGCGGGTGTGCCCGTCGGCGAGGCACCGGGGCCGCGCGATTCGTCGATCCGCTTCGAGAACGTGTCGTTCGCGTACGCGGGCGACGGCGACCGCGGCCATATATTGAAGAACGTGTCGTTCGACGTGAAGGACGGCGAATCGGTGGCCATCGTCGGCCCCACCGGGTCGGGCAAGACCACCGTGATCTCGCTCCTCCTGCGCCTGTACGACGTCGACAGCGGGCGCGTGACCGTGGGCGGGAGCGACGTGCGCGAGATTCCGCTGCACACGCTGCGCGACATGGTGGGCCTGGTGCCGCAGGACATCTTTTTGTTCTCGGAATCGATCCGCGACAACATCGGCTTCGGAGTCAAGGAGCAGCTGCACGACCCCGTGCTCGACGAAGTTGCGCGCACCGCCGCCATCTACGAAGAGGTCAACGAATTCCCCAACCGCTTCGAGTCGATGATCGGCGAGCGCGGCATCAATCTGTCGGGCGGGCAGAAGCAGCGCGTCGCCATCGCGCGCGCGCTGGCCAAGCGACCGCGCATCCTGGTGCTCGACGACGCGCTGTCGTCGGTCGACGCCACCACCGAGGAGGCGATCCTGGGCTCGCTCAAGGGTGAGCTCGAGAATCGCACCGCGATCCTGATCTCGCACCGCATCTCCACCGCGCGCCAGGCGGACCGCGTCATCGTATTCAAGGACGGAGAAGTGGCGGAGCAAGGCACGCACGAGCAACTACTCGCACTGGGCGGCATGTACGCGGAGATGCACCACAAACAGATGCTAATGGTGGCGTTGGAGGGGGCGTAGGCATGGAATACATCCAGGCCGACGAGCTGCAAGAAAAGCCCTACGACCGCCGCCTCATGTCGCGGCTGTTGACGTATCTCAAGCCGTACAAGAAGTACGTCGGCGCCAGCATGATCCTCCTCGTGGTCGAATCGTTGCTCGAGCTGGCACCGCCCTTCATCACCAAGCTCGCCATCGATCGCTACCTCGCGCCCACGGGCGACGTGGAGCTGGCGGTCCGCCACGCCGGACTGTACAAGGTGGTGGCCGCCCTCGGCATCGCGCTGTTGGCCGGATTCGTGTCGAGCTATGCGCACGGCCTCATGATGAGTGTCGTAGGCCAGCGCGTCATGTTCGACATGCGCATGCAGATCTTCAAGCGTTTACAACGCCTCGACGTGTCCTTCTTCGACCGCAATCCGGTCGGGCGCCTGATGACGCGCCTCACCAACG
>CAZLLI010000050.1:0-20075 GCA_964560355.1 uncultured bacterium
GGTGAGCGCGAGTCTGTGCTTCGAGCAGGGCTACTCGTTCGTGGAGGGCGACAGCGCGTCGTCGACCGAGATGTACGCGCTCCTCTCGAGCCTCGCGGCGGTGCCGCTGCGCCAGGACATCGCGGTGACGGGGTCGGTCAATCAGAAGGGCGAGATCCAACCCATCGGCGGCGTGAACGAAAAGATCGAAGGCTTCTTCGATGTGTGCTCGCGTCGCGGGCTGACCGGCCGCCAAGGCGTCATGATTCCCGCGCTCAACGCACACGAGCTCATGCTGCGCCGCGACGTCGTCGACGCCGTGCGCAAGGGCCGCTTCCATATTTACGCCGTGCACACCGTCGACGAAGGCATCGAGGTGCTGACCGGCAAGCGCGCGGGGCGGTGGATTCCGCGCCACGGCTTCGAGCACAATTCCATGCACGACCTCGTCGACCGCGGGCTGCGCCATTTCCACGACCGCTTGCGCGACGCCGAAGACGGCGCGGCCGAAGCGGCGCCTGCGGAGAAAGACAAGAAGAAGCATCCCAAGGCGGCCAACGACAAGACGCCCAAGAAGCCGCCGAAGAAGCCGCCCAAGAAACCCCCGCGCAAGCCTCCCAAGAAGCGGCGCAATAAGAGAGAGGAGTAGCCGCGATGTGCGGACACTCGCAGGAGCTCACGCGCGAGGAGATCGTCAAGAACATCGCGCGCGACGTCGGCTTCTCGCTCTCGGGCATCGCGGCGCTCACCCCCGACCCGCGCGCGAACGACGCCTTCGCGCGCTGGCTCGACGCCGGCCTCAACGGCGACATGGCCTACCTCGCGCGCCATCGCGCGCTGCGCGAAGACGCGACGTCGCTGCTCCCCGGCGCGCGCTCGGCCGTGTGCGTCGCGCTCAACTATTACCAGGACGTCGAGCGCGAGCAACGCACGATGGATGGAAGCGACGGGCGCGGTCGCTTCTCCGTCTACGTCCACGGCGAGGACTACCACGCCGTCATGTCACGCATGCTCGCGGAGCTCGAGCGGCGCCTGCACCTCGCGTTTCCGGGCGTCGCCACGCGCGCGTGCTGCGACATCCAGCCCGTCTCCGACCGCGCGCTCGCGCTGCGCTCCGGCATCGCGTGGCTGGGGAAGAACACCAACGTGATCTCGCCGGCTTTCGGCTCGTGGATCTTTCTCGGCGAAGTACTCACCGACCTCGATCTGGAACCCGACCAGCCGCTCGAAACCCTGTGCGGCAAGTGCACGCGCTGCATCGACGCCTGCCCAACCGGTGCGCTCGACACCCCGTTTCAACTCGACGCGCGCCGCTGCATCTCCTACCTCACCATCGAAAAGCGCGGGGAGATCGACGCCGAGCTGGCGAAGAACATCGGCATCGACGTCTACGGTTGCGACACCTGCCAGAGCGTGTGCCCCTTCAATCGTGTCGCGACCGCGTCGCTCGTCTTCCACCGCGAAAACAAGAGCCCGCTCATCGATATGACCCTCGACGAACTCGCCACGATCAGCGACGACGACTTCCGCGAGAAAACCAAGGGGAGCGCCATTCGTCGCGCAAAGGCGGACGGGATGCGGAGGAATGCGGGGCTGGCGCGGAGCGCGCCCTAGCTAGCGATTGTTCGTGAGCATCGTCGGCGGCGTCGATTCCTTGCCTTCGTCCAGCCGCTCGAAGTAGCGCTTGCGCGCTTCGAACAACCAGTCGAAGTAAAGCTCCTTGTGCCAGAACGATTCCGCCGTCTCGTAGTGCTTGGCGGCCGCCTTGTAGTCGCCGCGGCTGGCGAGGATCTCGCCCACGCGCGACGCCGCCACCATTTGGTAGCAGTGGTCCCACGCGCACACCTTGGGGCTGATGACGCCGGTGAACGCGTCGAGCGCCTTCTGCTGATCGCCCGACATGAGCCACGCCTCGCCCAAGTAGAATTGATCGGCGACGGTGGGATCCTTGACCGCCTCCAGGGCGGAGCGCACGCGTTCGCGTGAGGCGACGTCGCTGCCGTAGATCGCGGCCACGTCGGAGGGGCCGGGGCCGGTCGCCGCGGGCGGTTTCTCGAGGTCCGACAGCATCTTCTTGGCCTCGTCGTGCAGGTACTTGCCGCGCTCGTCGGCGACGACGCGGTTCCACAATTCCTTCGCGCGCGCGTTGTCGCCGCGCTGCGCCATCACGCGCCCGAGCTCGAGCGCGCTGTACGCCGTCACCCAGTCGGGGTGCTCGGGGTTCTCCTCGATCATGGCCTGGAGGCGCGACACGCTGCGATCGGGATTGTAGAAGCGATCCGCGTACGCGCGCTGGAATCGAATCAGCGTGTACGTGGTGTGGTCGGTCTCACTCTCGGGGATGCGGCCGAGCCTCTCGACGACGGCGTCGAGGGTGTCGCCCACCGCGGAGCCGCGTCGCGGCAGAAGGGGATACATGATCGCCTCCGGCCGCACGAAGGTCGCGTGGCGCGGGCACACGCGCCGCAGGTACGAGAATCCTTCCAGTCCTTCTTCGAAGCGCCCTTCGAAACCGATGTAGACCGAGTAGAGAATGAGCGCGTTGTCGGTTTCTTGAATGGAGTCGTAGCCCTGCGCGAGCTCCATCATCTGCAGTCCGCGATCGCGGTCGCCGGACGGGAGAAACAGCAGCTTCGAGACGAATTTGTACGCCGACGGCAGGGTGTCGGCGAAATAGAGGAACGCACCCATCAAACTCGACGCCACCGGCTCGCTCGGCTTCTGCGTCAAGTACCACTCGAGGTCTTCCTTGCCCTTCTTGGCGTCGCGCCCCGCGGACCAGAAGCTTTTTTCGTACGTGTGCACGTGCGACGAGAACATCCACGCCCACCCGCGATAGAGCCGCAGCTGCGGGTCGGTTTCGCCCGCTTTGATGCGCGCGTCGCAGGTCGCGATGGTCTGGTCGAGCTCGACGTAGAGCGGCTGCGCGAGCTGCTTCACGACCTCTTTTTGCTCGTCGTCGACGGGAATGAGCTCTCTCTGGAGCCGCGCGCGCATCAGGTGGTAGAGGGGCTGGCCCTTGCAGGTCGCGGCCATGGAGTCGGTCCAGGCCGTCGCCTCCCGGATTTGCGCATTGAACACCATATGCAGCAACCGTCGCACTTCGGCGTCCGTGAGGTCGCGACTTGCGGTGATCATCTGGCTGGCGCTTTCTGCCCGGCGGTCGGCGACGAGCGCGGCCCCGGCCGTCAGAAGCAGCGTAAGTGCAAGTAATAGATAGCGTTTCATGCTTGTCGGCGCCCCTCCCGGGCGACGGAATATCGGCGGAGTATGCACGAACCGGACCGCTTCGCCTAGTCCCGAACCCGGACTCGGGGTGGCATATGGGTTGCTCCGTTTCGTTGGATTTCCCCGTCCCCCTATGATGAAGAACACGAAGCCGAATACCACGGTCGATACTCCGGCCCCGCCCGAGCACGTCGCCGCCGCCGAGCAAGTCTTGAAGGCGCTGACCAAGCTGGTGGCCGGCCGGAAGATCTATGCCGCCAACAACCCGCGCCTGGAGCAATTCCGGCACGACCTCGGCACGTCCATGCGCAAGTTCTTCGAGTTCGAAGACGAGCTGGTGCTCGAGATCGACCAATTCGTGATCCGCTGGAGCGACAGCATCGTCTACGAGAATCCCCGCCGCGAAGAAAGCCTCGCGTTCCTCTTGTTCAAAGACGGCATCGGCGAAATCACCTTCCAGCCCAAGTCGGTGGGCGAAGAAGTCGAACGCTTCGTCGAAATGCTGGCCGACGAACTGCACGCGCTGGGCGGCGACGAAGACATCGTCACGCGCCTGTGGAACGCGAACTTCGAGTACATCGGACACCGCGTGCTCGACGACTACATGTCCGAACAATTCGGCGTCGGCGCCACCGACGCCGGCAATGAAGCGCGCTCCGATGAAACCAGCGACCACGCCGAGTTGTTGCCCGACTCCAGCTTCACGGAGAAGGGCCGCGTCATCGTCGAGGGCACGACCGCGCTGGCGTCGATCGACGACTACTTGCGTGGGCTTTCGACCCAGCACCACCACCAGAACGACGCCGCCGAGCGCGAAGCCGACTACCAGAAGACGCTGCGCGCGTGCTTCAACGTGACGGGCGAAGAGACCGCG
Organism: uncultured bacterium; assembly: GCA_964560355.1. Lineage (GTDB taxonomy): Bacteria > Krumholzibacteriota > Krumholzibacteriia > WVZY01 > JAKEHA01 > JAKEHA01. The sequence goes on from CAZLLI010000050.1 coordinate 4,082, forward strand.
ATGTACCGCGCCGAGTTGGAGCGCGAGCGCGGCGAAGACGGCATCGCGGCCTTCACCGAGGCCATCTTCGTGTTCACGCTCATGGTCGACGCCACCGCCGTGCGCGACGTGGTCGCGGTGGTCGAACGCCTCATCGACTACGCGCTGCACGAGAAGAGCCCGGCCACGCTCGAGCGCGTGGTGCGCCTGGTGAAGGAATTCCGCGCGCGCACCGACTTGACCGACGCCGCGCGCCAGTATTGTGACCGCGAGCTCGCGCGCCTCGCCGACCCCAACTTGGTGGCAGCGTTCCTCTCCGGCGCGGGCGCCGACGCGCGCGCCGACGCCGGCGTCGCCTACGCGACCGCGGTGGGCGCGCCCGCGCTCGACGCGCTGGTGAAGACGCTCCACACCGCCGAAGGCCCCGTGCTGCACAAACGCATCTGCGACGCCATCCTCGCCATCGCCGGCGACTCGCCGCAAGACGTGGTCGACATCATCGACCGCCTCGATGTCGACCACCCCGAAGAAGCGATCGACGCCGTCTACCTCGCCAAGGCCCTCAAGGTGAAGGCGCTCACGCCGCGTCTGCGCGAGCTCGTGTTCTACCCCGACGCGCGCGTGAAGCTCGAGATGATCGGCATGGTCGCGGCCGACGACGACACCGACGCCACCCAACTGCTCGTGCAGTCGCTCGCCGACCTCGACAAGCGCGTGCGCATCCGCGTGCTCGAAGCGCTCGCGTCGCGCAACGACCCCAAGGTGCGCGAGAAGCTGTCCGAGATGGCGTTCGCGAAGGACTTCGCCGAGCGCGCGCCCGACGAACAGGAAGCGATCTTCAAGACGCTGGGGAGCGTCGGCGACGCCCACACCGTCGACCAGCTGCGCGGGTTGCTGGAGAAGCGCAAGCTCATCAACCTGGGCAAAGGCAACGACTCCAAGCTGCTCGCCATCAAGGCGCTCGAGCGCGTGCGCGACAAGAGCGCACTCGACGTGCTTTCGCGCCTGTGCGAAGACTCGAGCGAAGCCGTGCGGCTGCGCGCGCAGCGCGCGAAGGAGCACCTCGCCGCCGTGCTCGCGGGCAAGGCGCCGAAGGGCGGTGAGGACGCATGATGGACGACCGCATCCACATGGGCGCGGGCGAAGCGACCATGACCGCCGGCGTCGACGACGACGGCCGCTCGCCCGAAGACCGCGCGTTCCTCAAGGCCAACGGCGAAGCGCTCGTGATCCGCTTGTTCGCGGCCAGCAAGACGCTGCGCCTCTACGACCTCAAGAACCGCGCCACCCAGCGCGTGCTGGGCGAAGTGATGGAGTCGCTCGCGCGCATCATGGAGCGCGAGGGTCGCATCTTCATCCGCAGCTCGAACGACTTCCTGCTCTTGAACGAGTACCGCATTCCCGTCGAGCCGCAGCACTACGGACCCTTCGAGTTCTGGGTCGCCGAGATGAAGAAGCGCGAGGTGGAAGCGATCGAGATCGGCGCCATGACGTCGACCGGCGACATCGGCAGCTTCCTGTCCGAGTTCGCCAAGGTGGAGGGCGGCGAGAACGCGTTCGCGCAGATCGAGGAGCGCCTGAAGGCGGCCGGCGTCGAGAACATCGCCGTCACCCGCTACGTCGAGCGCGCGACCCAGCTCACCGACGTCAAGCGCGTCAAGACCGACGTGCGCCAGGAGAGCAACCGTGTCTACTTCCGAACCGTCGCGCTGATGGGGAACGTCCTGCGCACCGCGGAAGAAAAGCAGATCCTGCAGGTGCGCAAGGCCAAGCGCCTCACCCAGCACATGGTCGACATCATCCAGACCGACGAGTCCATGCTGCTCGGCTTGGCCAGCATCAAGAACTTCGACGCCTACACCTTCGCGCACTGCGTCAACGTGTGCATCCTATCGATGCTGATCGGCGACCGCATGCGCCTCGAGAAGGCCGACGTCGCGCGCCTGGGCGTCGCCGCGCTCATGCACGACATCGGCAAGACCTACATTCCGTCCACCATTTTGAATTCGACCGGGCAGCTCACGGACCGCGAGTGGGAGCTCATGAAGTACCACACCTTTTTCGGGGTGAAGGAGCTCTCGCGCGTCAACGCGCTGCGCGAAGCGGTCGACTCGATGTTTGTCGCCGTGCAGCACCACGTCCACTACAACGACAACGGATACCCGCAGCGCGCGGGCGGGTGGAAGCTGCGCTTGTTCAGCCGCATCGTCACCGTGGCCGACTACTACGACGCCATGACGGCGTGGCGCATTTATCAGAAGGAGCCCATCACGCCCGACCAGGCGCTCCTGTTCATCCTGCAAAACAGCGGCAACATCTTCGACCCGTTCGTGGTGAAGGTGTTCATCCACGCCATGGGCCTGTATCCGGTGGGGACGATCGTCGAATTGGATCAGGGGGAAATCGGCGTGGTGACGCGGCAGAACGGCGACGTCAAGCTCTTGCACCGCCCCGTGGTCGAAGTCGTGCGCCATGAAGGCGAGCGTGCCGTGCGCGAAGCCATCGACCTCGCCGAGCGCGACCCCGACGGCAACTACGTGCGCACCATCGCGCGCGCGCTGCACGAGTCGCAAGTCGACATCGACCGCCGCCTCATCTTCCTCGCCGACGGCACCAGCGACGCCGAGTAGCGTCGCTCGCGCGCGTCTCCGCTACCGCGCTCCCGCCGGCGTCGTGTACGCCAACTGCAGATCGATGGTGCCGTAGAGCTCGCCCTTGGGCGTGAAGTGCGTGAGGTGCGTCACCTCGCTGAAGGTGCCGGTGATTCCCGCGAATTCGTCGGTGCCGCCCACGATGACGCCCTTGCCGCTCGCGTGCGGACCCGACGTGGTCACGAAGGTCCACTCCTGATTCCACTCGATGCCTTGCGTGAGCGCGGGGAGGCCGGCCTTGGCGAGGAATTCGCTTTGGTCTTCGGTCTCGTACAAGAAGATGGTGCCGCGACCGGGAATAGTGAGCGTCCACGACGACTGCGTCATGAGCTTGCCCGCTGCGAGATTGCTCTCCGCGCTGACCACTTCCTGCTCCGACGTGAATCCGATCACGGCGCCGCTCGCGTCGCGAAGCCTGGTGAGCAGCACGAAGCCGTTCGCGATGGCGGGGTCGGAGAGGGTGCCGATGCCGGCCGGGTAGAGCGGCAGCGGCTTGTCGCCGCTGTGCGTGGTTGCGATTCCGTCCTGCGGCGCGTCCATGTGGAACGTGACTTCGGTGACCGCACCCGACGCGGCTTCGGTCGACGCGGTCGCGGGCGTCTTCTTCTCCGCCGGGCGCAGCAGCGACGTCACCATCGCGCCCGCGATGGCCGCTACCAAGGCGATCAACACGATCACGATTCTGGGGGGTTTCATTGAATCCTCCTCGTCGATGAGAATGGTCAGTGCGAACGGTACCTAGAATAGAGACACGCGCTGCATGAGCCAAAACGTCGCCACGGCGCCGATGGCGTACGGCGGGACCTGCGCCGCCCAGCGCGGCACGAAGCGGCGCGCGGGCCGCAGCAACGCGACCAGCCCCAGCACCGCGCCGATGAACGCGAAGTGGCCGGCTTCGACGCCGCCGCTGAAGAACAGGAGCGCGGTGGGAATGTGCGACTGGGGCAGGCCGACTTCGCTCAACGCGCCGGCGAACCCCAGCCCGTGCAGGAGTCCGAAGGTGAACGCGACCACCCACGGCGCGCGCGCCGTGATGCCGACGCGGCCCTGGCGCAACCGCAGCGCTTCCGACGCGACGAACACAATGCTGAGCGCGATCACCGCTTCGACCGGCCGCTGCGGAACGTGCACGACGCCCAGCGCGGCCAGGCTCAAGGTGGCGCAGTGGGAGACGGTGAACGCGGTGACAGTCTTGACCAGCTTCCACCCGCCCTTGGTAATGATGATGAGCGCCAGCACGAACAGCAGGTGGTCGACGCCGGTCAGAATGTGTTCGACGCCGAGCTTGAAGTAGGTCGCGGCGATTTGCCGGCGCTGCGGCGCACGCTCGACCACGAAGGACGTCGACGACGACGTGAGCCGCGTGACTTGCGACGTTCCATCCAGTCGCTCGATTCGCACCAGCGCGTCGGTGAAGGTGGCGGAGAGCCCGTCGATCGTAATTGTGCACCCGTCCAAACCCCCCGCGCGTTGCACGCGCCAGCGCTCCGCGTAGGCATTGTTGACGAGGACGCCGCGCCGTTCGGTGAGGTCGCGACAATCGGCGGGGAACTGCACGTAGAGAGCGAGACGCATGCCGTCGGCGCGCCCCGGCACTTTCCAGAGGACGTCGTAAACGTCGGGGCCCTGCTGGCGCAGCTCGAGGTACGCGGGGCGCAGCTCGTGCGCGCGCGCGCCGGCGGCGAGCACGCACAGCGCCGCCGCCACGACGAAGACGCGCCTCATCGGCCCGCCCCCGCCGGTCCGTCGGTGCGCGCGGGCTCGACCACCACGCGGTAGCGCGTGAGCAATCCCTGGTAGAAGCGCTCGTTCGCTTCGAGGCGGCGCGCGTTTTCCCATTCGCGCTCCACGTCGGCACGCGCCTCGTCGAACGAGGGCGGGCTGCCGTCGCTGCGCTCGCGCAGCAGCACGACGTGCTCGCCGTAGCCGGACGCGATGGGACCGGTCCACTCGCCGATCGGCAGCGTCGCCAGGCGTGCGACAAATTCGTCGCCGAACATTCCGCGCAGCATGTCGGCCGGAATCTTCTCGTATTGGTGCGGGAGCAGGAAGGGATCGCCGAGGTCGGTGAATTCGGGATGGTCGGGGCGCGACAGCTGCACGCGCAACGCCTCCGCGTCCGAGGCCAGGTTGGCGCCGTGCCGCTCCGGGCTCAAGAACACGTGGTCGAAGGTGTAGACGCGCTCGGTGGCGAAGTCGGCGGGGTGCGCGTCGAAGTACGCGCGCAGCTCGGCGTCGCTGGGTGTCACCTGCGCGGCGACGTCCTCGGAGATGAAGTCGAGCTTCTGACGCAGGCGGCGTCGGATCACGGTGTCGTCGCGATCCAAACCGAGCGCCATCGCTTCGCGGTACGCGACTTCGTCGCGCACGTACTCGCGAATGAGTCCTTCCCGCTCCTCATCGGTGGGCGGGCGCTGCCACGTGCGCTCGAAGGTGACGACGAGGTTCTCGACCGTGCCCGGCGTGACCACGATGTCCTGCGGGGCGACCGCGGCGCCGCGCGACACGACGTGGTAGGTGACGAAGATCGCCGCGCCCAGCACGACGAAATGCAACAAGGGCTCGCGCAGGAGCCGGCTCAGTGACATGCGCGCCATGGTGCGGCCGCCGCTTCGACTACGGCGTGTACCAGATCGGCGACGTGTACGCGCGCTCCTGAATCGTCATGCGCACGTCGGGAGTCGCCTTCAATCCGTAGAACTTCGCGTCGTACGCGGTCCAGCGCGGCGTCGGGATCTCGATCACGCGCACATAATAGAACGCGCGCAGCGTCGGGTCGAAGTCGGGGTCCGTCCACGTCGTGATCAATTCGGGATCGCCGATGGTGTTGGTCCAAGTCGCGTTCGCGACGTCGACGGTGGAACCGACCACTTTCTTGCAACGACCGTCGGCGTCGATCTTGCGCCCGTCGGAAACCGCGACGTCATAGACGCGTTCCTGCACCTTGCCGGCCTTGTCCACCCAGCCCTTGATGACCTGGATGCGATCGAGATTCGCACCCGTCGGGTCCTTCATCGCGGCGGCCAGGAACGTCGGCGCCTTGCTGGTGGCGGGTTTCTTGAGGTCTCCGCCCATCGGCACGCCCTTCTGGTAGCCGACCCAGGCCGGATTGCGCCCCACCGCGTCGGCGGCGACGAAGTCCCAGCCCCCGAAGAAGCGCACGATCATGCGCGACCCCGTCGTCGAGTAGGTCTCCTTGCGTTCCATCGCGTCCCACAACGCCTCGCGCGTGTTGTCGGTGGCCCACACCGCCGCGTATCCGGCCGCGCACACTTCCCAGTCCATGACCTTGACGCCGGTCTGCTTGTTGTCGATGAACGCGGCCGAGAGTCGCTCCGGGCTCGGCTCTTGCGGCGTGGTCTTGCCGAAGAAGTTGTCTTCCTCCATCGCGGTCATGCCGGTGTGGGCGTCGCTTCCGCTCACCAGTCCGAACTTGTACGGATTCGCGCCCAGCTTCGCTTCGAGCAGCAATCCGTTCTTGTACGCCGAGCGCACGTACTCGAATTCGAGCATGTCCTTGGTCTTGGCCACGCTGCCGTCCAAGTTGCCCTTGTCCCACTTCTCGAAGGTGGCGAATTCGTCGTTGGGGGAGAGGTAGGGATGCGATTCGCCGTCGCCCTTGGTCTGCGTCGCCTCGTACAGGCGCTCCCACTTGGCGCGGTTCTCGGCGTATTCGCGGTCGACGGCCTTGCCGAAGGCCTCGACGACGGGGAACATCAGACCGTTGCTCAAATTGCCGTTGTGCGCGATGGCCAGCACGTTGCCGCCCGTCTTCTTCTCGTACGCGTCCATCCACTTCCACAGTTCGACCGGGTTGTCGCTGCCGTACGGCGGGTACACCGTGAACGGCTCGACTTGGCGCGCCTTGTCGCCGTTGTCGCGGAAGACCACGTTGCGGTGCAGGTTATTGCCGCCGGTGTTCGACGTCCATTCGTAGCCGATGAATGCGGTGAAGACGCCGGGGTCGTTGTACTTCTCGGCCGCGTCGATGGTGGTTTGCCACGCGGCGCCGTACGGCTTGGTTCCCGGGAAGTACATGAGGTCCTTGGGGAAGGTGCCGTGCGAAAACGCGACGATGATTTCGATGGCGGCATCGTTGCCCTTGCCGGCCTTGATCATGTCGTACCACTTCTTGCCGGTCGGGTCGGCGAGTATCTGCGGGTTGCCGGCGAAGAGGTCGGGGAAGAAGCCCATGTTATCGGAGTGATCGGTGACGACCAAGAAGTCGAGCGGGCGCGACAACTTCGCCATCTGGCCGCTCGAAGCCTTGATTTCCTCGCCGCGCGCGAAGCGGTACGCGTCGACCGGTGTGAGCCGACACCCGAACGCCCCCGCATCCATCGAGAATCCCGTGTGCAAGTGCGTGTCGCCGAAGTACGGGCGCGAGGGAAAGTTGCGCCCCGCGTACGGAGAGTAACCGGGCCGGATGTTGGTCGGCGCCTGGCGAGGGACACCGGCGTCCTGCGCAAACGCGGACGCCGCCGCGAGCGTACCGACGACAGCCAAGAGCGTGGCTGGACGAAGTCGAGCGAGTCTCATCGCAACTCTCCTCAGGTTCGGGGATGGTAGGAACGCGACGACTCTATCCGAATGCGGGGGAAAGCGCCATGGCCAAGATGGTGGCGCGCGTTCCGGCGCGCACCGACGCCAAGGAATTACGGGATCGGCTCGCGCGGCGCCGCTAATACTTCGGAAGACTCGCGTCGATCTCGTCGGACCAGGCGTGGATGCCGCCCTTCAAGTTCCACACGTGCTCGAAGCCCGCGTCTTGCAGGAACTCGACCGCCTGCGCGGAGCGAACTCCGGTGCGGCAGTGCACGACGATGTCGCGCGCCGAATCGAGCTCGTGCACGCGCGCCGCCAACTCGCCCAGCGGAATCAACAATCCGCCGATGTTGCAGATCTTGTACTCGTGCGGCTCGCGCACGTCGAGCACGACCACGTCGTCGCCCGCGTCCATGCGCCGCTTGAGATCCTTCACCGTGATGGTTGGAACCGACACGTCGGGTTGCACCTCTTCTCCGCGAATGCCGCAGAACTCTTCGTAGTCGATGAGCGCGTCCAGCGTGGGATTCGCGCCGCACGCCGGGCAGTCCGGGTTCTTCCGCAGCTTGAGCTCGCGGAATTTCATCTTGAGCGCGTCGAACAGGAGCAGCCGCCCGCTCAACGACTCGCCCGCGCCCAGAATCCACTTGATGGCTTCGTTGGCTTGAATCGCGCCCACGATGCCCGGCAGCACGCCCAGCACGCCGCCTTCGGCGCAGCTCGGCACCAGCCCCGGCGGCGGCGGCGACGGATACAAGCAGCGGTAGCACGGGCCGTGCTTCGTCGCGAACACGGTAATTTGTCCCTCGAAGCGAAAGATGCTGCCGTACACGTACGGAATGCCGAGCAGCACGCACGCATCATTGACAAGGTAGCGCGTCGGGAAGTTGTCCGTGCCGTCGACCACGATATCATAGCCGCGCAGGATGTCCAACGCGTTGTCGCTGGTGAGCCGCGTCTCGTGGAGGACAAACGCGACTTCGGGGTTTAAATCGCTCAAGCGATCGCGCGCGGCGGCGAGCTTCGCGCGCCCGACGTCCTTGGTGCCGAACGTCACCTGGCGCTGCAAATTGGTGGTGTCGACAACGTCGTAGTCGACGAGCCCGATCGTGCCGACGCCGGCCGCGGTGAGGTACAACCCCGCGGGCGCGCCCAAGCCGCCGGTACCGATCAAGAGCACCTTCGCGCGCTTGAGCTTCAACTGACCGTCGATCGCGACCTCGGGCATGATGAGGTGGCGGCTGTAGCGCTTCACTTCTTCGGGGGACAGTCCGTCCACCGCGTACACGTTGGGCTTGGGCGCACCGCCCGCGATCGACGGCACGATGCTCACCACGTCGCCCGGCTTGAGCTCGGTGTCGTCCTCGGCGAGGTAGCGCACGTCCTCGTCATTCACGTACACGTTCACGAAGCTGCGCAAGCGCCCGCTTTCGTCGTACAGGTGCTTCTTCAGGTCGCGGTACTCGGCGACCAGGTGCGCGAGCGCTTCGCCCACGGTGGCGGCTTCGACGCTGACGGAATCGCGCGCACCGACGAAGCGTCGCAGCGCGGACGGAATCATGATCTGGGTGGCCATGGTCTCACCTGCTTGCGGATTCGATCTCCGCGATGGTTTCGGAGGAAAACGCGGCGCGGTCGTCGTCGAGCGTCCAGCTGGTGACGTCGCCGGCGCGGCCGCCGCTCACGGACACGATCAGGTACGAGAACGAAGGCAGCGCGTGCTCGCGGTCGTACTCCGACGGGCGCGCGGGGTGGTCGGGGTGCGAATGGTAGAAGCCGATCACGTCGAGCGACTTTGCGCGCGCGACGCGCTCGATGGCGCGGTAGTCGTCGCCGGTAATGAGGAAACGGCGCGGCGCGTCGGCGGTGTCGCGGCGGTTGCTGACCGGCTCGAGCGCCAGCACCCACTTGGTGCCGCCGGGCGTGGGAGCGGCGCCCGCGCGACCGAGCAGCGCGCCGCAGCACTCGTTGGGGTAGTCGCGCTCGCCGTGGACGCGGATCGCGCGCAAGAGTTCGGGCGGAATGCGGATCATTCGCTCACCTCTTCCCAAAAACGTTCGTGCAGGTACTTCTCGCCGTTATCGGGAAAGATGGTGACGACCATGGCCGCGCGATCGACGGGGAGCGCGCGCGCGATTTCCAAGCACGCCACCACCGCGGCGCCCGAGGAAATACCGACCAGCATGCCTTCTTCGCGAATCAGGCGCTTGACCGCGCGGTACGCGGTCTCGGTGTGGACCTCGAGGTTGCGGTCGGCGAGCGACGCGTCGTAGATCTTCGGCACGCGCGCGCTCGCCATGTGCTTCATGCCTTCGAGCCCGTGGAAGGGGGCGTCGGGCTGCACCGACACGCACTCGATGCGCGGGTTGAGCTCGCGCAGCCTGCGCGCGGTTCCCATGAACGAACCGCTCGTGCCCAGCGCGGCGACGAAATGCGTCACGCACCCCGCGGTCTGGTTCCAGATCTCCCACGCCGTGCCTTCGTAGTGCGCGCGCCAGTTATCGTCGTTGTCGTACTGATTGAGATAGCAGTAGCGGTCGGGCTCGCGCGCGGCGAGCGCTTCGGCGGCCTCGATGGCGCCGTCGACGCCGAGCGCGGGGTCGGTCAACGAAAGCTCGGCGCCGTATGCGCGCAGGATGCGCACGCGCTCGGCGCTCACGTTGCCCGGGAGCATGAGGTGGACGCGGTAGCCGCGCGCGGCCGCGATCATCGCGTAGCCGATGCCGGTGTTACCGGAGCTCGCGTCGAGTATCGTCTGCCCGGGTCGAAGCCGCCCCGACTGCTCGGCGGCCAGAATCATGCGCAGGGCGGGCCGGTCCTTGACCGATCCTCCCGGATTCAGCCACTCGGCCTTGGCGTAGATGGAGACGTTGGGAAACTCGCGGTCGATGCGCTCTAGACGGAAAAGCGGAGTGCGGCCGATCTTGGAGAGGATCGACTCGCTTTCGGACCCTTGATTGGGCCGAATGAGGCGAAGTGGGATCGACGACATGGCAGGGTCGGCATAGTCTCTCGAGTCGGGTGGTTCGGGTCCTTCGTCCTTTGCGCAGCGATAAGATATCACGGGTCAAGGGATTCCGCAACCGGGCGCCTTCGCGGCGGCGCGATTCCTGCTCAAAACGGCGTGGAACCACATGGCGTCGGCGCGTATAATACGGTGTCTCTAACCCCACGGGTGGCGTTCACCCGGACCCGTTTACCGATTGCAAGCAAACAGTTTCGAGGAGTGACCATGCACAGGCGGATGGTTGCAGTGTTCAGCGCGTTGAGTATCGCCCTCGCGGTCGCGGGGGTCGTGTTCGCTCAGGGAACGTCGACGCCGGCCGAGCCGGCCAAGAAGGAGGCCGCGAGCGGCCCACGTCCCGTCATCGAGATTCCCAAGATGCGACAAGACTTCGGCAACGTGTACGAGCAGCCGAAGTACGACTACACCTTCACGGTCAAGAATCGCGGCAAGGCCGACTTGGTCATCAGCGACGTCAAGCCGGGCTGCGGCTGCACCGTCGCGAGCTTCGACAAGACCATCCCGCCGGGCGGCGAAGGCAAGATTTCGCTCTCGCTCGACGGCACGCGCGTGCACGGCGAGTTCACCAAGACCGCGACCGTGCACAGCAACGACCCCGACCATCCCGAACTCGTGCTCACCATCGCCGGCAACAAGGTTTCGTTCCTGAACATCGTGCCCGACGGTGTCGTGTACTTGCAGGGTCGCTACGAAGAAGAAATCTCCAAGGACATCACCATCACGTCGAACGAGAAGCAGCCCGACTTCAAGGTCACCGGCGCGACTTCCGACATCGACGACAAGATCACCTACGACGTCAAGCCGGGGGCGACCAAGGGCGAGTTCGTCCTCCACGTCGAGAAGAAACCCGACCTGCCCATCAGCTCGTCGTACGGCACCATCACCGTCAAGACCAACAGCGAGAAGGCGCCCGAGACCAAGATCCAAGTCCAGGTCATGACCAAGGGCAACATCACGGTGAGCCCGTCGTCGGTCAACTTCGGCAACGTGACCTTCGGCGCCAAGGACAAGAACGCGACGCCGGTCACGCGCACCATCATGATCATCAAGAACTCGGGCGACGGTCTCGACGTGAAGGACGTCCAGGTCGACAATCCCAACTTCAAGGCCGTCGTGGCACCGGTGACACCGGGCAAGCAGTTCAAGGTCGAAGTCACCTTCTCGCCGCCGCTCAAGCGCAGCCCGTCGCAGCGCGAGACCGGCGAGCTCATCATCAACACCAACGACCCCCGCGAGCCGAGCGTGCGCGTGCACCTGGTAGCGCGGGCCATGTAAGGACGGAGCATGCGTCACTGTTGCAAGACGACCGTGTGGATGCTGGCGCTGGCCGGGCTGTCGCTCGGCGCGACCGGCGCCGCGCGCGCGGAAGGACAGCCCAAGATCGACATTCCCGAGACGCGCCACGACTTCGGGCGCGTGTTCGAGCAGAAGCAGTACATCCACGTGTTCGACGTGTTCAACCGCGGCGACGCGGTGCTGACCATCAACAACGTGCGCCCGGGTTGCGGCTGCACGGTGACGAACTTCGACCACACCGTGATGCCGGGCCAAAAGGGCAAGATCGAGTTCGTGCTCGACGGCGAGCGCGTCCACGACCACTTCGACAAGACCGCGACCGTCAGCTCCAACGACCCCTCGCGCCCGACCATGACGATCGCGGTCGAGGGCACCGAAGTCCCGTATCTCAACGTCCAGCCCGAGGGCACCGTGTACCTGCACGGCCGTTACGGCGAGCACGTCGAGCGCGCGCTGACGGTTTCGTCCAACGAGCCGGGCCTGGACTTCAAGGTCCTGCGCCTGTCGTCGAACATGGACGACAAGATCACGTACAAGGTGGCGCCGTCGACGCAGAAGGGTTCGTACGACGTGACCGTGTACAAGAACCCCGAGTTGCCGACGCTCATCACCTACGGCACGCTGTACGTGCACACCAACAGCCAGGAGTCGCCCACCACGTCCATCCAGGTGCACGTCATCACCAAGGGCGAGATCGCGGTGACGCCGCAGGCCGTCAACTTCGGGCCGGTCAAGTTCGCAGAGGCGGCGGGGGCCGGCGAAGCGGTGACGCGCGCCGTGATCGTGTCGCGCGCGAGCGGCGAGTTCCATATCAAGGACGTCAAGCTCGACAATCCGAACTTCAAGGCGACGGTGGAGCCGGTCGCGGAGGGCACGCAGTACCGCGTGCAAGTGACCTTCACGCCGCCCTTGAAGACGCTGGTGTCGCAGAGTGAAACCGCCGAGATGATCATTCACACGTCCGACGCGGAAGAGCCGGCCATTCGGGTGACGGTTGCCGCGCGCGCGATGTAACGGAGAAGGAACACGATGAAATTACGAGTTTGGCTGGGAGTGGCGCTGGTGATCGCGGTCGTGACGCCGGTGCTCTTGTTGAGCGCACAGCGCGGCGCGGACGAGCACGTGGTGGTCGCCACCGCCGACGCGCAGGCGGCCGAAACCAAGGCGCCCGCGAAGGCCAAGGTGACGCTGCCGTCCGGCACCAGCGCGGAGGACGTCTACACCAAGCTGACCGCCGAGATCGAGGCGCAGGCGCGGCAGGCGTCGTCGGCGTCGCCCGACGAGCAGCTTCGCAGCTTCGAAGCCATCGGCGCCAAGCTCGAGGCGTTCCGCGCCAAGTATCCCAACACGCCGCAGGCGCTCGACGCCACCTTCCAGCTCGGCGCCATGAAGTCGGGCATGCAGGACTTCGTGGGCGCGGAGAAGTATTTGGTCGAGTATCTGAAGGGCGCGAAGTCCGCGGAGCGCGACCAGCTCGCGTACGCGCACTTCTACCTGGCCGAGGCCTACAAGAACAACGGCAAGTACGACCAGGCCGAGGGCGAGTACAGGCTCATCACGCGCGACTACGCCGACGTCAACCCGCGGCTGACGTCGTACGTGCAGACCAGCCTCGAGTCGCTCGGCTCCGAGCGCCTGCTCGCGATCGGCGGCGAGCCGATCGGCTTCGACGTGAAGAGCATTCGCGGCGAGCGCTTATCGCCGTCCGCGTATCGCGGCAAGGTGTTGTTGATCGACTTCTGGGCGACCTGGTGCGGTCCGTGCGTAGCCGAGATGCCCAACGTCAAGAACGTGTACAGCAAGTACCACACGCAGGGCTTCGAGATCGTCGGGATTTCGCTCGACCAGTCGCGCGACAAGCTCGACAAGTACATCACGAGCCAAGAGATCGCGTGGCCGCAGTACTTCGATGGCAAGTGGTGGAACAACGACGTCGCCGTGCGCTACGGCATCAAGTCGATCCCGAGTACGTTCCTGGTCGACAAGAAGGGGAAGATTCGCTACAAGTCGCTGCGCGGGCACCAGCTCGAGAAGGCCGTGCAGGAGTTGCTCGCCGAGAAGGTCTAGGTTCGGGGCGCCGCATCGGGGATGCGGCGCCCTTCTTCTTTCAGATTCCCCTGCGCAGCAGCCCCTCGATTACATCCATCTCCATCCGAATTCGTTTTTCCCACGACGTGAAGGTCGCGCGGGCGACGTTGCGCGCGGCCGCGGACAGTCGCGCGCGCGTCGCGTCGTCGTCGACGAGGCGCGCGATCGCGGCCGCGAGGGCGTCGACGTCGCCGTCGCGCACGAGTGCGCCCGACTCGCCGTCGCGCACGACGGTGCCGGTGTCGCCGGCGCCGTAGACCACGACGGGGACGCCGCACAGCATGGCTTCGCACGTCGGGAGCGCGCGGTTGGTGAGCGTGCTGGTCGACACGAAGAGGTCGCAGGCGGCAAACAAGCGCGGGACGTCGTCGTGGGGGACGGTGCCGAGGAATCGCACGCGGTCGCCGAGACCGAGGTCGCGGGCCGCGCGTTCGCACGCCGCGCGCTCGGGCCCGTCGCCCGCGACCACGAAGTCGACGCGGTCGCGTCCGCGCAGCACGAGCGCCGCCGCACGAACGAAGTCGAGCGGACGCTTCGACGCCACCAAGCGCGCGACGAACACCACCGACCGACCGTCGCGTGCGAGCCCGAAGTGGGCGCGCGCGTCCGCGCGGTCGTAGCGCGCGTCGGCCCACTCCACGTCTAGTCCGTTGGGGAGGAAGTGAATCTTCGCGGCCGCGATGCCGCGCGCGCGCAGGATGTCGCCGCCGCGGGTGCCGTCGTCGAGGACGATCCACGCGTCCTGCGGGTAGGTGAGCGCCTGCAGCTGCTCGAAGTTCTTGAAACGATACTTGGCGGGTGACCACTCGGTGTGCACGAGGTCCATCACGCCGAATAGCTTCACCACGCTGGGGATCGCGAGCGCGTCGCCGCAGCGCCGGGTCGTGCGCGCGGTGTAGTGCGAATGCCCCAGCACGGCGTCGGGGCGCAGCGCGCGCGCGAGTGAGAGAGCGCGCGGCGTCACCACCAGCTGGAACAGGAGCGGCCACAGCGGGCGCCGCAGCCAGGTCGGGAGCGAACGCGTCGCGCGAAAGAAATTGGGATAGTACGACGTGCGCACGCGAGCGTCGTCGTGCGGGCGCGCCGAGTGCGGGCGCAGGAAGTGCAGCTCGTAGCCCGCGCGCGTGAAGCCGTCGATGAAGCGGTCGTCGTCGGAGACGCCGGCCTTGGCGTCGCCGCCCAGCGACCACACGTCCTCCCACGGCGAAACGACCAGGATGCGCGCGCGCGCGCGCGCGTCGTTGCCGCGCGGTCGGCTCACTCGATGCGACACGAGAGCGTGCCGAGGCCCTCGATGGTCGCGACCAGGCGGTCGCCCGCGTGCAGGAAGCGCGGCGGCTTGCGGTACACGCCGACGCCCGCGGGCGTTCCGGTCGCTATCACGTCGCCGGGTTCGAGTGTGGCGGTTTGCGAGATGTAGTGGACGAGGTAGTCGACGGTGAAGGTCATGCGGTCGGTGCGGCTCGACTGCATCGTCGCGCCGTTCACCGCGAGGGAAATCGCGAGCGCGTGCGGATTCGCGACCTCGTCGCGCGTGGTGAGCCACGGACCCAGCGGCCCGCTGCCGTCGGTGCTCTTGGCGCGGAACCACTGCTTCTCGCGCGCCTGCAAGTCGCGCGCGGTGAGGTCCATGAACACCGCGTAACCCGCGACGTAGTCGTAGGCGCCTTCGCGCGCGACGCGGCACGCGCGCTTGCCGATCACGAACGCGAGCTCCACTTCGTAGTCGAACTGCTCCACGCCGCGCGGGTACGGCACCGCGTCGCCGTCGCCGGCGAGCGCGTTGGGACCCTTCAGGAACATCATGGGGGAGTCGGGCGCCGACTTGCCTTGTTCTTCGGCGTGGTCGGCGTAATTCAATCCCAAACAGATGATCTTCGACGGATTGGGGATGGCGGGTCCGAGCCGCACCGCGCGCAAGGGCTTGCGCGCCGACGCGGGGACCGACGCTGCGCGCGCGGCGATCGCGCGCACGTCGTCGAGGCGCTGCGCGGCGAGCATCTCGCGCACGCTCGCCGGCAGCGACGCGTCCACCGCGCGGAGGTCGACGACATCGTCGCCCACCACGACGCCGGGCCGCTCTGCGCCCGCGGGACCGAAGCTCACCAGTCGCATGTGCTAGCTCGTCAGCTTGTTGATGCGCGACAAGAACTCGTCCTTGTCGATGAATTCGACCGCGCGCAGATTCGCGCGCTCCTTGCCGGCCGCGTCGATGAAGACGATGGTCGGCACGCCGCGGATGTCGAACTTGCGCCGCAGCTCGCGCACTTCCGGCGACCCGTGTTGCGTGAGGTCGGCCTTGAGCGACACGAAGCCCTTGGCGGCGTCGATCACTTCCGGCTGATTGAAGGTTTGGTGCTCGAGCTCCTTGCACGGCAAGCACCAGTCGGCGGAGAAATCGATCACGACC
>CAZLLI010000051.1:0-7468 GCA_964560355.1 uncultured bacterium
CCCTTCATGTCGCTCCCCACCGCGGCGGCCAGGACCGACTGCGGCCCGTGCTCGCGCACGATCTCGCGCTGGAGAATCGAGTAGGCGATCGCCGCCATCACCAGCACGAAGCCGTAGAGCGCCGTCGGGGACGACGCGAAGTGGTTCTCCCCCATCCAGCCGGTGACGAACGGGATCAACGACAGCCAAAACAAGAGGTGCGTGTTCGCCCACAGGATGCGCCCGTTCACGCGGTGGACGGTGTGGAGCATGTGGTGGTGGTTGTTCCAGTAGATAGCGAGGTAGACGAAGCTCAGGACATAGGTGAGGAACACGGGCAGCACCGGCCGCAGCGCCGCGAAATCGACGCCGTGCGGGACCTTGAGCTCCAGGACCAGAATCGTGATGAGAATGGCGACGACGCCGTCGCTGAAGGCTTCCAGGCGGTTTTTGGTCATGCGGCGCAGTATACGAAATCCACCGCTTTCGTCGCGCGGGCGAAATTCACCCTTGACGTCCGCCGCGAATGCATAATAATGCTCCGCACGGAATAGTTATACATGTCCAAGCTCTCCCGGCAGAAAATCATCCAGGACATCGTCGCCAAGAAGACGGTGTCGAGTCAGGACGACCTGCGCCTGCACCTGGCGCGGCGCGGCCACGCCGTCACCCAGGCGACGCTCTCGCGCGACATCCACGAGCTCGGGCTGGTGAAGACGCCCGACGGCTACGACTTCCTGCCCGACGAGCGCGCCAAGGGCCACCTGGTCTCGGTCGAGCGGCTGGTGCGCGAGTTCGTGCTCGACGCCAAGGCGGCGCAGAACCTGGTCGTCGTGCGCACGAGCGCCGGCAGCGCGCAGGGCGTGGCGGCCGCGCTCGACGCCGAAGACTGGCCGGAAGTGGTCGGCACCGTGGGCGGCGACGACACCATCCTCATCGTTTCTCCCGACTCCAAACACGCGACGACGCTGGTGCGACGCATCCGGGAGATCCTCGTCTAGTGGACGCCACCGTTCAGCCCGCGGTGGTCGGCGCCACGGGCTACACCGGCGCCGAGCTCACCCGTTTGCTCTTGGACCACCCGCGCGCGCGGACGCCGCGGCTCTTCTCCGAGCGCGACGACGCCGCCCCCGCGGACCTGGCGGACGCGTGCCCGCAGTTCGCCGCCGACGCGCGCCTCCCGATCGAGCGCTTCTCGTGGGAAGGCCTGCGCGCCGCCGGCGTCGACGTGCTCTTCCTGTGCACGCCGCACGAAGTCTCGCGCCGGCTGGCACCGCTCGCGCTCGAGCGCGGCTACCGCGTGGTCGACCTGAGCGGCGCGTGGCGCTTGAAGGACGCTGCCAACCGCGCCGTGTACGCCTTCGAGGATGCGAACCCGGAGACGGCTTCGCGCCTCGACGCGTCCGCGGCGTACGGGATCCCCGAGCTCCACGCCGGCGCCATCGCGGACGCGCGCCTGGTCGCGAACGCGGGGTGCTACGCGACCTCGGTGATCCTCGCGCTCTCGGCGTGGATCGACGGCGGGCTCGTCGACCTCGCGCACGGCGTCATCGTCGACGCCAAGTCGGGGGTTTCCGGCGCCGGCAAGGCGGCGAGCGCGCGCACGCACTTCGTCGAAGTGAGCGATAACCTCTCGGCCTACAGCGTCTTCGGCCACCGCCACACGGGCGAGATGCGCGAGCAGCTGGGGCTCTCCGCCGACCAGCTCCAGTTCACGCCGCACCTCTTGCCGGTCCCGCGCGGGATCCTCTCGACCATCTACGTGCGCGCCACGAGCGGCACGCGCGCGTCCGACCTCGACGCGTGCCTGCGCGAGTTCTACGCCGGCGCGCCCTTCGTGCGCGTGCACGGGTCGAAGCGACTGCCCGAGATCCGCTTTACGCTCCACTCGAACTACTGCGACGTCGGCTTCGCGATGGAGCCCGAGGGCGAGCGCGTCGTGCTGGTGTCGTGCCTCGACAACTTGGTCAAGGGCGCGGCGGGACAAGCGGTGCAGAATCTCAACGTGATGTTCGGCTGGGACCAGCGTGAGGGGTTGCAGTGAAGCTGGTGGTGAAGATCGGCGGCGCCGCGCTCGCGGACGCCGGCGTCGTGCGGCGCGTCGCCCACGCGGTGGTCGACCTCGCGCACGGCGGGCACCGCGTCGTGGTGGTGCACGGCGGCGGGTCGACGCTCTCCGCGACGCTCGCCGCGCTTGGGCGCGAGACGCGCTTCGTCGACGGGCTGCGCGTCACCGACGCCGCCACGCGCGACGTCGCCGTGATGGTGCTGGCCGGCTTGGTGAACAAGAAGCTGGTGGCGGCGATCGGCGCCGCCGGCGCTCCCGCTCTCGGGCTGTGCGGCGGCGACCTGCGCGTCGTGCAAGCGCGGCGCAAGGTGGCGCGCGAGGACTTGGGGTTCGTCGGCGAGGTAACGTCGGTCGACGCGTCCTGGCTCGAGCGGCTGCCGGCGCACGGCGCCATTCCGGTGCTGGCGAGCGTGGCACTCGGGAACGACGGCGAGTACTACAACGTCAACGCGGACGAAGTCGCGTCGGCGTGCGCGGCCGCGCTCAAGGCGGACGCGTTGGTGTTCTTGACCGATGTCGCCGGCGTGCGTGACGCGGATGGAATCGTGATGCGGTCGCTGGACATCGCGGACATTCCTTCGATGGCCGAGCGGGCCATCGTGAGTGGCGGGATGCTGCCCAAGCTCGAAGCGTGTAACCGCGCCGTTCGGCGCGGTGTCCCCCACGTGCATATTCTTCCAGCCGCGAACGCCGACGACGTGCGCGGACTCGCCAACGGCGGTATCGAGCGTGGAACGGAGGTCGTCGCACGATGAAGGCGAATTTGGATCTGGTCAAACAGCAGGAGTCGCAACTCCTGGTGCCGACGTACGAGCGCGTGCCGGTGCTGTTCGAGCGCGGCGAGGGCGTCTACTTGTTCGACAGCGAGGGGCGTCGCTATGTCGATTTTCTCTCCGGCATCGGCGTCAACGCGCTCGGCCACGGCCACCCGGCCATCCAAGCCGCGATCACGTCGCAGGCGGGGCGATTGATCCACGTCTCCAACCTGTTCTTCCACGAGCACCAGGCGCGCGCCGCCGCCAAGCTGGCTGCGCTCTCGGGACTCGACCGCGCGTTCTTCTGCAACAGCGGCACCGAGGCGTGGGAGTGCGCGCTCAAGCTCGCGCGCGCGTACGCTCGCCACACCAACAGCAACGGATCGAAGCCGAAGTCGCGTCTCCTGGTAATGGAGAACTCGTTCCACGGGCGCACGCTGGGCTCGCTGGCGACCACGGGCAACAAGAAGTACCGCGCGCCCTTCGCGCCCATGCTGCCGGGCGTCACCTTCGTGCGCTTCAACGACGTCGCCGATTTGGAGTCCAAGTTCGACCACACGGTGTGCGCGATCGGCTTGGAGACGATCCAGGGCGAGGGCGGCGTCCACCCGGTGTCGCGCGAGTTCCTCGCCAAGGCGCGCTCGCTCACGCGCGACGCGGGCGCTCTCTTGATTCTCGACGAGATCCAGTGCGGCTTGGGTCGCACGGGCGCGATGTTCGCCTACCAGCGCTACGGCGTCGTGCCCGACGTCGTCACGGTGGCGAAGCCGCTCGCGGCGGGACTCCCGCTGGGCGCGGTGCTGACCACGCACGCGGTCGCGGCCGCGTTCAAGCCCGGCATGCACGGGACCACGTTCGGCGGCGGCCCGCTCGCGTGCGCGGTCGCGGTCGCATTCTTGGACGAAATCGCGAAGCCCGAGATACGCGAGCATGTCGCTACCATCGGCGACTACTTCCGCGAACGGTTGCTCGCGCTGAAATCGAAACACCGCGCCGTTGCCGATGTGCGCGGTGTGGGTTTGATGTTGGCCATGGAGCTGAAATCCGCCGACCAGGCCAAATCCATCGTCAATTCCGCGCTGTCGCGCGGCTTCATCATCAATCGCACGCACGACACCGTGCTGCGTTTTCTCCCGCCGTACATCATCCAGCGGGAGCATGTGGACGGGCTCGTCGCCGTGCTCGACGAACTGCTATCGGGAGGTAGCAAGAATGACTGACAAAGTTGTCCTCGCCTACTCGGGTGGTCTCGACACGTCGATCATCATCCCCTGGCTCAAGGAACACTACGACTGCGACGTGGTCGCGTACGTGGGCGACGTGGGCCAGGCGGAGGACCTGGACGCGGTCGCCGACAAGGCCTACGCGACCGGCGCCAGCAAGGTCGTGGTGGAAGACTTGCGCGAAGAATTCCTGAACGAGTACGTGTTCCCCGCCATCCGCGCGGGCGCGGTGTACGAGCACAAGTATCTGCTCGGCACCTCCCTCGCGCGTCCGGTGATCGCGCAGCACCAGGCCGAGCTCGCGCTGCGCGAAGGCGCGGCGGCGCTCGCGCACGGGTGCACCGGCAAGGGCAACGACCAGGTGCGCTTCGAGCTCGCGTTTCGCGCCATCGCACCCGAGCTCAAGATCATCGCGCCCTGGCGCGAGTGGGCGCTCTCGTCGCGTGAGGACTGCCTTGCGTACGCGGAGTCGCGCGGCATTCCGGTCGAGCAGAGCCGTACCAAGATCCACAGCCGCGATCGCAATTTGTTGCACGTGAGCCACGAGGGCGGCGAGTTGGAAGATCCCAACAACGCGCCGCTCGAGACCACGTGGACGTGGACGTGCTCGCCGCAGGCGGCACCCGATCGCACCGAGACGGTGGAGATCGCGTTCGAGGAGGGCATTCCGGTGTCCGTCAACGGCGTGCGCGTGGGCGCCGTCGTGTTGATGGAGCTATTGAACGAGATCGGCGCGCGCAACGCCGTCGGCCGCGTCGACATGGTGGAGAACCGCTTCGTGGGGATCAAGTCGCGCGGGTGCTACGAGACGCCGGGCGGCACGCTGCTCCTCTCCGCGTACCGCGAGCTGGAAGCGCTGTGCTTGGACCGCGACCTCGCGCACTACAAGCAGCAGCTCTCGCTCAAGTACGCGGAGCTCGTGTACTACGGCCAGTGGTTCACTCCGCTGCGCGAGTCGCTCGACGCGTTCATGGAGTCGACGCGGCACGGCATCACGGGCGCGGTGACGCTGTCGCTCTACAAGGGCACCGTCGCGGTGGCGGGACGGCGCTCGCCCAACTCGATGTACAACACCGACGTCGCCAGCTTCACGATGAGCGACGCCTACGACCAGAAGGACGCGGCGGGGTTCATTCGCATCGTCGGGCTGCAGACTCGCGCGCGCGCCGCGCAGCACGAGGAGGTCGCGCGATGAAGATGTGGTCGGGAAGATTCGAAACCGCGGTGGAAGCATCTTTCGACCGCTGGCAGCGGTCGTTTCCCTTCGACCGCCGTCTTCTCCCGTACGAAGTCGCGTCGAGCAAGGCGCACGCGGAGGCGCTCGCCGAAGCGGGCGTGCTCACGCCGGGCGAGCTGGCGTCGATCCTCGGCGCGCTGGGGCGCATCCTCTCCGAGGGTGTGCCGGGCGACAACGATCCTTCCATTGAAGACGTGCACCACTTCGTCGAGAAGAGCGTGGTGGGACAAGTCGGCGACGTGGGCATGAAGCTCCACACCGGCCGCAGCCGCAACGAGCTCATCGCCACCGACCTGCGCATGTTCACGCGCGACGCCGTCGACCACGTGCACGTGGCGCTGGCCGCGTTGGTCGACGCGCTGGTCGACCTGGGCGCGAAGGCGGGCTCCGCCGCCATGCCCGCGTACACGCACACACAGCGCGCCGAACCGGTGCTGGTCGCGCATTGGCTGCTCGCGTACGCGGAGATGTTCCTGCGCGACATCGACCGCTTGCAGTCGTGCCGCGAGCGCTTGAACGAGTGCCCGCTGGGTTCGGGGGCGGTCGCGGGCACCATCGTGCCGGTCGACCGCGGCGGTATCGCGCGCAAGCTCGGCTTCGACGGGCCCACCGCCAACAGCATCGACGCCACCAGCGACCGCGACTTCGCGCTCGAGTTCGTTCAGCACGCGTCGCTGCTCGCGGGGCACGTGAGCCGTCTCGCGGAGGATCTCATTTTGTATTCGTCGAACGAGTACGGCTTCGTGCACTTGCCCGACGCGTACTGCACGGGCAGCAGCGCGATGCCGCAGAAGAAGAACCCCGACGCGCTCGAGCTGTTGCGCGCGCACGCGGGGCGCGTGCTCGGCAACGCGGTGGCGTTGGCGACCACGGTGAAAGCGCTCCCGTCGGCCTACAACAAGGACCTGCAGGAGACGCAGACGCCGCTGTTCGATACCGTGGCCCGCACGCTCGCGGTCCTCGACATCGCGACCGGTTGCCTGCGCGGCGTCGAGTTCGACGTGCCGCGCATGCGCATCGCCGCCACGCGCGGCGGCATGAACGCGCTCGCCGCGGCGGCGTTCTTGTCGCGCCGCGGCGTCCCCTTCCGCAAGGCGCACGAGCTGGTGGGACGCGCGGTGCAGCTCTCGCTGTCCAAGAAGTGCGAGCTCGAAGCGCTCACCGCCGACGACTTGCGAAGCTGCGACATCGACGTGCCGCTGGAATCGTTCCGTGCCGCCTTGTCGCTCGACGCCGTGCTCGCTCTCCACGACGTGGAGGGCGGCACCGCGCCCGCGCGCGTCGCCGCCGCCATCGACAACGTACGCGAGCGGTTGGAATCCATGCAGGAGGCCGCGAGTGAACGCTCGTAGCGCCATCCTGCCCGACGCCGAGGCGATTCGCGCGCTCATCGACGCCCACACCGGCGACGGCACGCTGTTGCCGCGCTCGCTCCCGGAGTTGTGCGAGAACATCCGCGACTTCGTCGTGGTGGAAGACCGCGGCGTCGTGGTGGGTTGCGGCGCGCTGCACCTCTACGGTGAGCACTTGGCGGAGATTCGCTCCATCGCGGTAGAGCCCGCGGCGCGCGGGCGCGGCGCCGGGCACGCGCTGGTGCGCGCGCTGCTGCGCGAAGCGCTGCGCCAGCAAGTCGACTGCGTGTGCGTGTTCACCCGCATCCCCGCATTCTTCGCGCCCTTCGGGTTCACCGTGACGCACGAGACGCTGCCCGACAAGCTGTACAAAGATTGCCGCCGCTGTGCGCGCCGCCACGCGTGCGACGAAATCGCGATGGTGCGCGGCACGCTGCCAAAGACCGAGACGACGGCGGCGATGGCGCGCATTCGCCGGCCGATCGCGAGCGTGGGCTTGTGAGCGCGCTGCACGTCCCGCGCGGCTTTTTGTTCGCGTCGACCACGGCCGGCATCAAGGAGAGCGGCAACCCCGACTTGGCCTACGTCGAGGCGCCGAGCGGCGCCACCGCGGCCGCCATGTTCACCACCAACCGCGTGGTCGCGGCACCCGTGACCGTGGGGCGCGAGCACCTGCGTGCGTCGCGCGGACGCGTGCGCGCGCTCCTGGTCAACGCCGGCAACGCCAACTGCGCGACCGGCGCCGACGGTCTCGCCGCCGCGCGCGAATCGTGCGAAGCGCTGGCCGAACGGCTCGGGTGTGACGCGAATGAAGTGATACCGTCGTCGACCGGCATTATCGGAGTGCCATTCCC
>CAZLLI010000051.1:7568-19794 GCA_964560355.1 uncultured bacterium
CGTCGCCGAGACCTTCAATACCATCTCCATCGATGGCGATACCTCGACCAACGACACCGCGCTCCTCATGGCGAGCGGTGCTTCCGGCGCGCGCGCGTCCATGCCCCGCGACGAAGACGCGCTCCTCCGCGCCGTCACCGACGTGTGCGCGTCGCTCGCCGCGCAAGTCGTCGCCGACGGCGAAGGCGTCCAGCACACCGTGACCCTCCACGTCGAAGGCGCCCCCACGCGCGCGGCCGCCGACCGCATCGCGCGAACGCTCGCGCATTCGTTGTTGGTGAAGACCGCGTGGGCGGGAGCCGACCCCAACTGGGGCCGCTTGCTCGCTGCTGTCGGGCGCTCCGGCGTTTCCGTCGATCCCAACGCCGTCGCGATTTGGATCGGCGGCGAAAAAGTCTGCGACCGCGGCGTCGCATTTCCTTTCGACGCCACCACCGTTCACACCCGCATGAAAGAACCCAGCTACGAGATTCGCGTGCGCGTCGGCCGCGGCGACGGCAACGCGCGCATTCTGACCGGCGATCTAACGGCGGAGTACGTGCGGATCAACGCGGACTATTCGACGTAGGGCGCACTCGTAGCTCGACCAGGTTCCAGATAGTGCCTCGCCCCGTCGCCACGGTATACTCTTGGCGACAAAAAAACCAACACCGTAGCAAACCGAGGTGGCACATGAAATGGATCACGCGCGAGCATGTGAAAGTCGACCGAGTTGCTTGTCCGTGGCTGATCAAGCGGTTCATCGACACCGATGCCGAGTTCTACTTCGTACCTGAAGGTCAAGTTATGGGCGAGGCGAAGCGCCTGGGCGCGACGCCTTTCGACGTCGCGAACGTAGAACTGGGTCACCATGGCGAAGACGTATCATTCGACTCGTTCCTGAAGAAGTACCGCCTCACCGATGGGGCGCTGAGTTTGCTCGCGGAGGTCGTGCGAGCCGCGGATTCGCGTCCCTCCAGCCCGCATCCAGCCGGCGAAGGACTGCGCTGGATCGCCCACGGTTTCAGCGCGCTCGGCCTCGAAGATCATCAGATCCTGGCCAGCGAGTTCATTGTGTACGACGCCCTATATGCCGAATGTCAGCGGCGCCTGACCGCGTAGTCGACGTTCGATGACGCAAGACATGACACGCGCTTTGCTTGTGAACAAGCGCACCAACTCCCGCAGCGGCGGTAAATAGTCATCCAGTGATTACAACTGCGGCGCGATCTTTTCGCGCGCTTCCGGTGACGTGATTACCGGAATCACTTCGAAGTCCGTCACGTCGTCCCAATTCGCGATCCACTCGTCGAACAACTTGGGGTCATCGGTCTCCATCACCTGCCAGCACATCGACATGTCGGTCGTGATCCAACTCGACACGTACTTGAGCCCATCCGGCATCATTCTCCCCTGATCGCGGAAACGTCGATAGACAGGGACCGGATCGCCGTTCTTGAACTTCTCGATGACCATGTAGAGCATATGTGTCCTGTTCTAGTTGCGAGAGGATGTTGCTTTGGAGCGCACGTCACCCAAGTCCACCTTGAACTGAACCGTGCTCAAGGCGGCCAAGGCAATCTGCTGCCCTTCGAAGTCCGGACTGGTGCCGCCAAACACGAAATATCCTTCTCCGTTCACCCACGACGCGCCGGCAAAGTACTTGCCGTCGACTATGGGCCCACGCGACGCAACGATGTAGGCCGGATGCCCACCAATGAACCTCTTGCAGCGAATCCATTGCGCGGCGTTAGCCACAAATGGCGCGCACTGAGCACAGAAGCCGAGCTTTCGTTCGCCATACACCAAATCAACACCTTCAACGTCGATCGGGATCCCAGGACCCTTGACATACTCGGGCGGGACCTTGAAGGACACGGAACGCGAATCGATGGTCTTCCAACCTGTGGTATCGGCGTCGGGTATCAGACATGAGTCACGGAACTCACTCGTCCAACTCGGTCGATAGTAGGATATCTTCGCCACGTCGGGCTGCCTGTCGCATGTCATCATTGCAATCGCGACAACGACGGTAATCAGGATCTGCCGATCTTTCACCAACTCCTACCCTTCCTCCGCGATCGTCCCTGTCGACGACGACGCGGCCCGCCCGACGACGACGGCTTCGGCGCTTCGGGTGAACGCGGCGACGGCGACGGCGTGCGGGACGGTCCGCGCTCGCTGCGACGCTTGCGGCGTCCACTCCCTTGTCCGCCGCCCGAACCCGAGCGTGAGGAGCGCGGTGCGCCGTGCGGCGCGCGCTTGGCGCGCGCTTCGTCGCGGCGTTCGCGGCTGGTTTGCTCGAGTCGGCCTTGGGGGACGGCCTTGTAGTCGAAGTCGGGGACGATGATGCGCGGGAGGCGCTTGCCGATGGCGCGTTCGATGCGCGACATGTCGCCTTCTTCTTGCGGCGACACGAAGGTGAACGCGTCGCCGGTCATTTCGGCGCGCGCGGTGCGGCCGACGCGGTGGATGTAATCCTCGGGCGCCTTGGGCACGTCGAAGTTGACGACGTGGCCGAGCTCTTCGACGTCGATGCCGCGCGCGGCGATGTCGGTCGCGACCAACACTTGGTGCCGCCCGCTCTTGAATCCGGCCAGTGCTTGGGTGCGCTGGTTCTGCGAACGGTTGCCGTGGATGCGTTCGGCGCGCACGCCGCGCTTCACCAAGAAATCGGCGACGCGGTTGGCGCGGTGCTTGGTGCGCGTGAACACGAGGGCGTCGTGGACGTCGCCGCGCTCGAGCAGCGTCACGAGCAGCGTCGCCTTCAACTCCTGCGGCACCGGATACACGGCTTGCGTGATGCCGACGGCGGGCGCGCTCTGGCGTTGCAAATTGATGGTGGCGGGATTCTTCAGCATCTGCCGCGACAGCTCCGCGATGGGCGCCGGCATGGTGGCGCTGAAGAACAGCGTCTGGCGTCGTGCGGGGATGTGGCGCAGGATGCGTCGAATGTCGGGGAGGAAACCCATGTCGAGCATGCGATCGGCTTCGTCGAGCACGAGGAACTCGAGGTGGTTCATCTTCGCGTAGCCGAAGCGAAAATGGTCGAGCAGGCGCCCCGGCGTCGCGACGATCACGTCGACGCCGCTTCGGAACGCGTGCTCCTGCGGTCCCATGCCGACGCCGCCGAACACCGCGGCGCCGGAAATCGGCGTGTGCACCGCGAGGTCGTTCAGGTCGTCGAGGATCTGCGCGGCCAATTCGCGCGTCGGCGTCAAGACGAGCGCGCGCGTCGCGCCGCGCGGTCGCGATATCAAATGGTGCACGATCGGCAACAGGAACGCGGCCGTCTTGCCGCTCCCCGTCATCGCGCACGCGAGCACGTCGCGGCCGGCGAGCGCGGGCGGGATGGCGTCGGCCTGGATCGGCGTCGGACGCGTGAAGCCGAGGTCCTTGACGCCCTTGACGAGATTGGGATGGAGTTTGAGTTGGGTGAACGGCATAGGTTATTGGGGCTCCTTGATCATGACGAGTATCATCTTGAATGCGCGCGCCGCCTGCACCGCGTGCGGGTGATTGGCGGGGAGGACGATCGACTCGCCTTCGCGGACGCTGTGCGCGTTGCCGTCGATGGTGATCTGCGCCTCTCCTTCGACCACGATCACGAGCGCGTCGAACGGAGTCGTGTGCTCGCTCAAGCCTTCGCCCTGGCCGAAGGCGAACAGCGTCACCGAGCCGCCCTTGTTCTTGAGGAGCATGCGGCTCACGATGGAATGCTCCTGGTACTGCAGGAGGTCGCGGAGCTTCGTGGCTCCGCGCTGCGCTTCACTCATGCGGACTCCTTCGGCGCGTCGCACTCGACGCAATTCAGTAGTGTGCCGACGCGAGCCTGCCGCGTGGCGTCGGCGACCACCCAGTCGCGCTCCTTCCACGGCGGGTCGTGGCGGACGTGCTGGCCGTGTCCGCATTCGAGCTCGGCGACCCAATGGCCTTCTTCGTCGCGATGAAACCCGGTGATGCGCCGCATCATGAGTGCTCGATCAGGCGCCGCTTCTCATCCGCGTTCATCTTCTTGATGGCGTGTTCGCGCACCAGTGCCGCGCTGCGGTCCGCCGCGGGCTCGACGTACACGAGCTCCACGGGTCGCCGCGTGCGCGTGTACTTGGCGCCGCTGCCGTCGTTGTGCTTGGCCACGCGCGCGTCGACGTCGGTGGCGACCCCGGCGTACAAGGTGTCGTCGGCGCAGCGCACGAGATACACCACCCAGTCCGTCATTGGCGTCAGCGCACCAGCTTCTCTTTCTTGAAGCGCTGGTAGCAAGTTTCGGTGAGCGCCGCCAACTCGGCGAACAGGTCTTCGTCCATTTCCTTGAAATTGAAGCACGACTTCCCCTGCATGCGTTTCTTGAGCGCGGGCGAGATGCCCTTGAGCAATTCGGGAAACCAATACACGGGCATGAGGTGGTACGACACGTAGCTCTTGCGCGGCCCGACGGCGCCGAACCACACCTCGCGGCCCATGCTGGTCGCGGTCTTGGGACCAATCAAGCAGAAACCGCCCGCCATCTGGTTGGGCGTGTTCTTGAGACTGCCGCGCTCGTATTTGCGGAGAATCGCTTCGAGCTTCTTACTAATGAGCGCGAACTCGGGATTCGGCTTCGACGCCTTTGTCTTCGACTTGGTTTTCGCTTTAGACTTGGCCTTGGCGTTCACCTATGAGCCTCCCAGGAATTGCGTCATGTCCAATGCGAAGTGGACCGGCCACACCCACGCGATGTCGGCGCTGCGCCACGCGGTGCCGAGCACGATCACGCCGAGCGCAAAGTCGCGCACGAGCCCCGCGAGGTCCGACGACGACGCCCCGTTGGCGACCATGGCCGGCACGTGCGCGAGGGCGAACAGCGCGGCCACGGCGACGACGGCCTTGCGGTGCCCCATTGCCGCCGCCAGCCGCACGAACAAGATCGCGATGGCGAGGTCTTCGAGCAGCACCTGCACGGCGAGGTGCGCCTTCGACGGCGCGTATACGCTGCGCAGGGTTTCGCCGTACGACGGCGCGCCCGACTGCAGGAGCGTGAACAAGAACAGCACCACGAGCGCGAACGCGACGCCGATCGCGACGCGCAGCCAGATCGCGCGCCACTGGATCCACGCGCTCTCGGGTCCGTCGCGGCGCAGCACCGGCACTAGCACGATGGGCGCGAAGATGATCATCTGATTGATCGACTCCGCCACCGTGCCGACCGCGCCGCCACCGCCCAGGCGAATGCCGGCCGTCCACAGCTGGCCGAGTCCAATGGTGCCGACCACGCCGAGCAGCACGAACAGGACTTCGCGCCAGGGCTTGTCGAAGCGGCAGCGCGTCGGGTCCTTCCACAGCGGGACGACGCGGCTCGTCGCCCACCACAACCCGCACGCCACCGAGTATCCGACCGCGAGAAACAACGAGTGCGACATCGTTACACCATCCGCGTTTTCCACGTGCCGCGCCGGAACAGCCAGATCGCAACCAAGCCCGCCATCGATTCCGTCGCCACGATGGCCCAGTATACACCCATTTCGCCGGCGCCCCACTTGAGCGCGAGAAGGTACGCGAACGGGATTTCGAACAGCCAGAAGCAGAAGAAATTGATCTTGGTCGGCGTCATGGTGTCGCCGGCGCCGTTGAAGGCCTGGATCATGACGAGCTCCCACGCATAGAACAGATAGCCGTACGACACCGTGCGCAGGCACGCGGCACCCGACGCCAGCACGGCGGCTTCGCGCGTGAACAGTCCCACCAGCTGCTCGTCGAACACGATGTAGGCCGCGCCCACCACCGCCATGAACGCCATGGTGGCGAAGCCGGTGATCCACACCGACCGCTCCGCGCGCTCGGGCTGCTTGGCGCCGAGGTTCTGCCCCACCAGCGTGGCAGCCGCGTTCGACAGGCCCCACGCCGGCATGAACGTGAAGATGATGATGCGCACCGCGATCGTGTAACCGGCGAGTGCCTCCGCGCCGAAGGTCGACATGATGCGCACGAGTCCGATCCAGCTCGAGGTCGCGATGATGAACTGCCCGATCCCGCCCAGCGACACGCGAATCACGCGCCACATGACCTCGGCGTGGACGTGCACCTGCGACCGCAGCACGCGGATGTGCTTGGCGCCGCGGAACAGCACGAAGAGCTGCACCATCACGCCGACGCCGCGCCCGATGTTGGTCGCGACCGCGGCACCTTCGATTCCCATCTCCGGCAGCGGTCCCCACCCGCGAATCAGCGCCGGGTCGAGCACGATGTTGATCCCGTTCGCGATGGCGAGCACGCGCAGCGCGATGGCGGCGTCGCCGGCACCGCGGAAGATCGCGTTAATAATGAACAGCAGCATGATGACGATGTTGCCGCCCAGCATCCACTGGGTGTATTTGTAGCCGTGCTCGAGCGCCCACGCGTCGGCACCCATGAGCGTGAGGAGCGGCTTCGCGAACACGATGCCGGCGATCGCGAACGGGATCGACGCCACGATGCCGACCAGGATCGCCTGCACCGCGGTGTCGGCGGCTTCGCGCGTGTGCTTTTCGCCGACGCGGCGCGCGACCAGTGCGGTGGTTCCCATGGCGAGGCCGATGCCGACCGCGTAGACCAGGGTCAGCATCGACTCGGTAAGCCCCACCGTGGCGACCGCGGACGCGCCCAGCGACGCCACGAAGAAGACGTCGACCACCGCGAAGATGGACTCCATCGACATCTCGAGCATCATGGGCACCGCGAGCAGCACCATGGCGCGCGAGATGCTGCCTTGGGTGTAGTCCTGCTCGGTGCCGCGGATGGCGTCGAAGAGGTCGCGCAACAATCGACGGGTCCTGGACATAGAAGCGCGAGGCTACCAGAGGCGCGCGGGCCATTTCCAGGCTGTCGTGGGGGCCGGGGTATCGATTATAATAGAGGCATTCGGGGCGCCCCGCATCGCCCTGCCCACGCTTCGCAGCGAATCACGAGGAGCACCCAATGCACGGCAAGACGATCTTCGGCGCGATTGTCCTCGCGGGGTCCATTCACGCGGCGGTGTCGCAGGCAGCGCCTCCCCTCTCGCTCCAGGAAGCGAACGGCGCCGCGGAGTGCGCACAAGCCAAGACCGCCTTCGCGATGCACCCGCAACGCGCCGCGTTTTCCGCGGCGAGCGCCAACATCGACGTCACCTACTACCACCTCCAGCTCACCGTCAACTTCACCAACAATTCCATCGCGGGCGTGGTGCGCATCCAAGGCAAGGTGGTTGACGCGCCGTTGTCGGTGCTTTCTCTCGACCTCGACGACCACATGAACGTGAGCGCGGTGGCACTCGCGGGGGGCGGCGCGCTCGCGTTCGCGCACCCCGGCGAAGTGCTCGACATCACCATGGCGGCGCCGGTCGCGGTCGGCAACTCGTTCGCCGTCGACGTCACCTACTCCGGCATTCCCGTCGCGACCGGTTTCGGGAGCTTCACCTTCGGCACGCGCTTCGGCGATCGCTTCGCGTGGAGCTTGTCGGAGCCGTACGGCGCGCGCGACTGGTGGCCGTGCAAGGACCACCCCTCCGACAAGGCCGACTCCGTGCGCGTCACCGTCACCGTGCCGTCCTTGTACCGCGTGGGCTCGCAAGGATTGTTGGTGAGCGAGACGACGGTCGGGCCCAATAAGATCTACGACTGGGTGTCGCACTATCCGACGGCGAGCTATTTGGTTTCGGTCGCGGTCGGCGAGTACATCCGTCACCTGACCACGTATACGCGTTCGCCTGCTCTGGCCGCATTGTACGGCCCACTTTCGATGCCCCTCGATCACTTGATGTACGACGACGGCACCTCGGCGCTTCCCACCGGGTGGGCCAACGCAGCCGACCAACTCGACGTGTTCGAGGACTGGTTCGGCCCCTATCCGTTCGCGAACGAGAAGTACGGCCATTCCGAGACCACCTTCGGCGGCGGCATGGAGCACCAGACCATGACATCGTTGGGCGGCTCGGGCGTGGGACTGGTGGGACACGAACTGACGCACCAGTGGTACGGCGACAACATCTCGCCCAAGACGTGGCCGCACCTGTGGCTCAACGAAGGCTTCGCGACCTACGGGGAGCTCTTGTACTACCAGCAGCGCGCGAGCACCTACCCCGGCACCTACGAGGCGATCCTCGGCATTCGTTACAACAGCGCGCTCGACGCGCAAGGCACGCTCGTGCTCGAAGACACCACCAGCGTCGGCAACATGTTCAACTCGTCGCGCGTGTACGCGAAGGGCGCCGTCGTGCTGCACATGCTGCGGCAAATCATCGGCGACGTCGCCTTCAAGAACACGCTGCGCGCGTACACCGCCGACCCCGCGGTACGACTCGGCACCGCCACCACCGCCGATTTTCAGCGCGCCGCCGAAACCCAGTCGGGCATGGACCTCGACCAGTTCTTCTATCAGTGGGTGACGCCCGGATTCGGCGTGCCCTTCTATCGCTCGTTCAGCTTCTGGCAGGCGTCACCCGGCGGCGGCTACGACGTGTGGACCACCGTCGAGCAGTGGCAGACCATGCCCTATTCGAACATCGACGTATTCGTCATGCCATTAGACATCGACGTGCAAACCACCGGCGGCACCCAGCGCTTCCGCGTCCAAAACAACCAGCGCGACCAAGTGTTCGCGCTCCACGTCGACAATCAGCCCACCGGCGTCGCCATCGACCCCGATTATTGGATCCTGCGCCCGGTCGAAATCTTCTCCAACGTGCGCGCGACCCCCGCGCTCGCGACCATCCTGAATCTCATGCCCAATCCCGCGCACGACTTCGTCCACGTCGACTACGTGATCGACACCGAGACGTCGGTCGCCGTCGACGTGTTCGACGTGGCCGGCCGCCGCGTGCTCTCGGAACCCGCCGAAAGCGTCGCCGCGGGGCCGCGCTCGCACAACCTTGACACCCGCCGGCTCGCCTCCGGCGTGTACTTCCTACGCTTGCAAACCAAGGCCGGCGTCGCGACGCGCAAATTCGTGATCGTGCGCTAGAGACGCCGCGCGCGACTCGTGAACGTCCACCTGGTCGACGGAACCTACGAGCTCTTCCGCCACTACTACGCGGTGCCGTCGCGCCTCGATGCGAACGGCGTGGAAGTGGGCGGGCTGGTGGGCGTCTTGAATTCCATTTCGTCGATGTTCAAGGAAGGGGTCACGCACATCGGCGTCGCCACCGACCACGTCATCGAGTCGTTTCGCAACGACCTCTACCCCGGCTACAAGACGGGCGAGGGTATCGAGCCCGCGCTGTGGAATCAATTCCACCCGCTGGAAGACGCGCTGCGCGCGTTCGGCGTGGTGGTGTGGGCGATGGTGGACCAGGAAGCCGACGACGCGCTGGCAGCCGCCGCGGCGAAGGCGGCCGCGGACAAGCGCGTCGAGCGCGTGTTCATCTGCACGCCCGACAAGGATCTCGCGCAGAGCGTGGTGGGCGATCGCGTGGTGCAATACGACCGGCGCAACCGCGCGCTCCGCAACGAAGCCGGCGTGCGCGAGAAGTTCGGCGTGGGGCCGGCGTCGATCCCCGATTACCTGGCACTGGTCGGCGATTCCGCGGACGGATTCCCCGGCCTGGCGGGCTGGGGCGAGAAGAGCGCCGCCGCGCTGCTCGCACGCTACGAGCACTTGGAGGCGATTCCGAAGGACGAGTCGAAATGGGAAGCTTCCGTGCGCGGCGCGGCGAAGCTCGCGGCGTCGCTCCGCGACCACTTCGACGACGCACTCCTCTTTCGCACACTCGCTACGCTCCGCACCGACGCGAAGGTGTTCGACGATCTCGACGAGTTGTTGTGGCGCGGCCCCACGAAAGACTTCGCGCCGCTGTGCGAGCGCCTGGGAGTTCCCGAGTTGGCGGAGAAGTGGCTACGCTGACAGCGGCTGCTTCAAACGGCTGATCACGACCAGCGCCAGCACGTAGATCGCGCCCGCGACGAGCAGCATGGTGCTGAAGTTCCACACCATCGCGCCCAGCACCGCGCACACCGAACCGACCACGCTCGCGCACCCGTTCGCGGCCCACGCCCACGGGACGTGCTTGCCTCCCGTCGCCGCGATGGCGCGAATGCCGAGCGGGAACGGGACGCCCATGAGGAACGCGACCGGCGCGATGAGCGCGATCGCGATGAGAAGACGCGCCGCGTGCGGGAGTCCGATGAGCGCGTCGAGCACGGGCGGCACCACGAACGCGAGCGCGACGATCGCGATCGGCAGCCAGTACACGACGGGCTTGGCGACGTCGGCGGTGGTGCCGCCGCGTCGATCCGACCACGCGGCGCCGAGTCCGGAGAAGAGGAGAATCGCGAACAGCACCGCCGTCACCGAGTACGTCGGGTGGCCGAGGAAGAGCGCGAAGCGCTGCATCAGGACGACTTCGACGATGATGAAGGCAAGGCCGAGACACAGGAAGTAAAGCAGCCACGTCCCCCGCCGCTCGCGCGGCACCGCGCGCCCTTTCTTCACGAGCAGCGGCACCGCGATCAGCACCGCCGACATCACGAGCGAGATGATGAGCGCGCTCAAGAGCGCGATCTGCGCCACCGGAATCGCGAGCGGCTCCAGGAATCCCATGCCTCCGAATTGCTTGAGCGCGTCCAGGTTGACGCTCTTCCAACGCGTCATTTGGAAGAAGAACGGGCTGTCGTCGTGGACGGGCTCGAGCGCGACGGCGGCGTCCCGGTAGAGCGCCACGGGGTTGGGCGCGGTGAGGAGCGCGGTGTAGGGCGCATCGGCCACCGGCTGCACGGGGTCGTGCTCGACGAGCCAGCCGAACGGGGCCGCGAACGCGCGCACGCGCGCGACTTCGTCGGCGGTGAAGGGCGTGCGCTTCACGAGCAACAGCGCGCGAATCTTTTCGTGCACCACGATGACGTGGCGCGCGGGCTCCGCGACGCCGAGCGCTTCTAATCCGGCGCGCGCGAGCCCGACCAGGCGCGGCATTTCGTAGTACCAGCGCGTGATCGACAGCATGCCGTCGTCGCTCAAGTGGCCGATGTACTCCGCGAACGCTTCCGTCGTGTAGAGGTAGTTTTCCGACAAGCTGTACGCGCCCGACACACTCGCCGCCCAGGTGTCGATGAGCGTGATCTGCAGCACGTCGAAGCGCTCCTTGCTGCGCGCGATGCAGCTGCGCCCCTCGTCGCGCACCAGACGTACGCGCGGGTCGTGGAAGGCGTCGCCCACGAACTCGCGGTAGCGATTCGTCACCAAGTCGATGATGATGGGGTTGATCTCGATGGCGGTCACCGAGCGCGCGCCCAGCGCGAGCGCGTTCTGCACGTCGACGCCGCCGCCCGACCCGATCACGGCCACGTTCGCCCCCGGGTGCAGGCGATAGCCGATGGTGCTCACGTCGCGCGACGCGCGCGTGGAATCCTGCGGCGGCGTGATGGGCGTAGCCGCGGCCGCGTCGATGAAGATGAGCGGGTTGCCGACGGGTTTCTCGACCACGTCGATGCGCGAGAGCGCGTTCCACTCGCTCACCACCACTTTGCCGGCACGCTTCTCGATTTCCGTGGTCACCGGTTTGGTCGCATCCATGCGCACGTCGGGGAGCGCGCGCCCGCCGAATGCGATCAGCACGCACGCCGGCACCACGACGCCCCACTTGCGCGCCCCCTTCCATTCCGGCCACAAGAACGCCGACGACAACGACCCCAGCGCTGCCGAGAGCGCGATGGCTCCGCGCGCGCCGGAGAGCGGCAGCACGAAGAACACCAGCAGCGTGCCCAGTGCCGCGCCGATCAAGTCGAACGCGTAGAGCCGCCCCGCGCGGGCCGGATACGCGCGCAGGATGAGCGCCACCGCGCACCCCGAGAAGAAGAACGGGATCATGAGCAGGACGTCGTACAGGAAGAAATAGAACAGCTGCGTGCGATCCTGCAGAATCCGAAACGGCGAGAACGGGATCGCGTTGGTGAGAAGATACGCGAATAGCACCGAGACGGAAAACCACATCGGCGCCCACGCGCGCAGGTACTGCTCGCGCGGCCCGGGCTTCACGAACGACAGCGCGACGCCGCTCGCGCCGATGCCGAACAGCGCCACCGACACCACCAGAAACGCGAAGTGGTACCAGATCGAGACCGAGAAGATACGAACGAAGGTGACCTGGAATAACAGCGTCGCCGCGGACACGGCGAAGATACCGGCGTAGGTCGAGCGGGAGGGTTGGGCGGCGTGGGTCGGCATGCGTCGTCGCTAGCCTACCCCACGCCGGTCCACCTTGGCAGCATCAATCCGCGAGCACTTCCTGCTTCTTCTTGAAGCGCAAGAGCACGCCCAGCTT
>CAZLLI010000052.1:0-18969 GCA_964560355.1 uncultured bacterium
TCCCAGATCGGGAGCAGCGTTCGGTCGGTGAAGGTGATGCCGTGGGCAGACTCGAGCATGGCGATGGCCTGCAGTATAGAGCGAACCCAATTCCTTCACAAGGCGCAGTCGAACGCCTGGACAAGCCCCCGTGCGTGTGCTAACAGTCGCCTTTTTCCCGGGGGCCCTGCCGTGCGATTCCGCGGTCTCGTCCATCTCCTCGTCGTCTACACCGTTTGGGGCAGTACCTACCTCGCCATCCGCATCGCCGTGCGCGACGGCGCCGGCTTCCCGCCCTTCGCCATGGCGGGGACGCGCATCTTGGTCGCCAGCGGAATCCTGTTCGCGTGGGGCGCGATCGCGAAGCGCAAGCTCAAGCCCACGCGCCACGACCTCCTCATCGCGCTATCCGCCGGCGTGCTGCTGTGGCTCGGTGGCAACGGACTCGTGACCTGGGCGGAGAAACGCGCCGAGTCCGCGCACGCAGCACTCGTCGTCGCTTCCCTTCCGTTGTGGACGACCACGCTCGAGTCCATCATCGATCGCAGGCCGCCCACGCTGCGACTCGTCGGAGCGCTCGCCATCGGCATGGCCGGCGTGTCCGTGCTCAATTATCCCGTGATGCGAAACGGTTCCAGCTCCGACATCATCGCCGTGCTCGCACTCTTGCTCGCCGTCGCCAGCTGGGGCATCGGGTCCGTGATTCAGAAGCGACGCCCCATTCAGCTCTCCGGCGAAGTCAATTCGGCGTATCAATTATTGTTCGGCTGCTTCTTTTTGCTCGCCGCGTCGTTGGCATCCGGCGAACCGCGCCCGACCCCGACGCCGCAGGCCTGGATGGCGTGGGGCTACCTCGTCGTGTTCGGCTCCGTGATTGCATTCACGTCGTTCGTGAAGGCGTTGCAACTCCTCCCCGTCCACGTCGTCGCCACCTACGCCTACGTCAATCCCGTCATCGCCGTACTCCTCGGCTGGCTCATCCTCGACGAGCGCATCACTCCCTGGACGATCGTGGGTTCCGCTTTGGTCCTTCTTGGTGTCGCCGGCGTGTTCCACGAGCAGCGTCGGCGCGCCGCGTCGAGCTCGAGCGCTTCGAAGTGACGAACTAGAGTCGGGGCTCGCGGTCGTCGTGGGCGTGTGCGCCGCGACGCATTCTCTCCACGCGGTTTTCGAACCATTCCAGCGCGTTCAAAATCAAGAACACGACGAGCGAAATCGCGATGGCCGCGGAGTAGCGTTCGAAGCCGATCGCGGCGCCGATGGCGGCGAGGGTCCAGACCACGGACGCGGTGGTGAGTCCTTGCACGTGTGCGCCGCGGTTGAAGATGACGCCGGCGCCGAGGAAGCCGATTCCGGTCACGACTTGGCCGAGGATGCGCATGGTGTCGGCGTGCTCGCCGGAGATGACGACGCCGAGGCGAATGTAGACGCTCGTTCCCAGGCACACAAGGACGGCGGTGCGAACGTCGAGGGGTTTGCCGCGCAGTTGGCGCTCGAAGCCGACGATGGCTCCGCACACGATCGACACCGCCACCGGCGTCCAGAATTCGGGAGAGAAAGCGTTGAGCGAGTCGAGTGGGTTCATCGTCGATGGGGGCGTCGACGCGACTAGTGAGACGTCGGCGCGTCCTTGCCCCACAACTCCTTCAGGCGTTGTTCGCGGCCGTTGCCGCTCTTGTACGCGTTGTAATGATCGGGGTTGGTCATGTAGAAGTCCTGGTGATATTCCTCCGCGGGATAGAACGGTCCCGCCGGCACGATCTCCACTTCCACGCTGCCGAAGATCTTCTCCACGTCCTTCTTCGATTCCTCCGCCAGTCGCTTCTGCTCTTCGTCGTGATAGAAGATCGCGGTGCGATACTGGGTCCCGCGGTCGACGAACTGGCGATTCTTCACGGTGGGATCGATGTTGTGCCAGTAGATGTCGAGCAGCTGCTGGTACGTCACCTGCGACGGATCGTACTCGATCTCGACGGCTTCGGCGTGGCCGGTCTTGCCGGTGCACACTTGCTCGTAGGTGGGATTCTTGACGGTCCCGCCGGTGTAGCCCGACGTGGTGCGCTTCACACCCTTCACGAAATCGTAGGGCGGCTCCATGCACCAAAAGCACCCGCCCGCAAACGTGGCGACGGCGGTCTTCGTCTCCGCCTTCTTTTCATCCGCGCTCGAAGCCGCCGCGCACGCGAGCACGATCGCAGCGACCAACAAAATCGACGTGAATGTTCTCATGGGGTTCTCCTCGCAGTTTACATCCAACCCTAGCTACGAGGGAACGGCGGGTTTTGGATGCGGGGGGAAACGAAAGAGCGCGGGGCCCGAAAGCCCCGCGCTCCTTCAGAAGCGAATTGGTTTCGCTGCGTTCTTAGAAACGACGACGCCCGCCGCCGCCACCACCGTAACCGCCCCGACCGCCACCACCGAAGCCGCCGTCGCGGCCGCCGCCGAACTCCTTCTTCGGGCGCGCTTCGCTCACCGTGATGGTGCGCGAGTCGACCTGGGTGTTGTTCAGCTTCTCGATGGCCTCGCGGGCACCTTCGGCCGTTTCCATCTCGACGAAGCCGAAACCCTTGGGGCGGCCCGTCTCGCGGTCGGTGATGAGAGCCACGGAGCTCACCGGAGCAACCTCCGAGAAGAGCGTGCGAAGCTGGTCTTCGGTGGTCGCGTAGTTCAGATTACCGACATACAATTTCGAATTCATGCGTTTCCTTTCAGACACTAACGTACCGAGTCCGCGTGCCGAAGCACCGAACTCATTTCAAGCGCTCATCTGCAAACTGGGGTCGCGGACCTAACAAGGCGGGCGATTCGATTCGAGAGTGAACGCAGACCAAACTAACTAACGGCAACAACGATACGCGTCCCGCGCGCGGGTGTCAACCGCTATTTCGAGGGCGTCACTCCCAGTATTCCTGCCAGCGCGCATCGACGCGGCGCACGGTGTCGGGGTCCATCGCGACGGCGTCGGGGTAGCCGGGCTTCCAGGTGGCGTCGATGCCCATCACGCCCGTGTAAACCGGCTGGACGCCGTTCAGCGACGACTCGGTGAACACGAGGTCGCGGGCGGGGTCGAAGCGCGTGAAGATCCCCCACAGCGTGTCGACGTCGTCGTCGAGGTTCACGTCGGGGCTCACGACCGCGATCATCTTGAGGTGGGACGTCCCGCGCGCCTTGACCAGCGCCTCCAGGACGCGCCGCCCGAGGTCGCGTTCGACGCGGTCGACTTGCACGACGAGCAGCGTCTCTTCCCACACGCGCCACGCCTTGACGTGCGGCGCGAGCTCGCGCGGGTCGTGCGCGAGGGGCGCGACGCGTTCGGGCCCGGGTTCCGGCGCGGCGGGCGGTCCGCCCGAGTACGTCGCGCGGCTCCCGGTGGCGTCGAGGATCATGCGGCTCCCGAGGTGCATCTTGAAGCTGGTAAAGTCGAGCGTGTCGAGCGGCGCGCGCGAGATGAGGTGGAAGTTCTCGCGCGGGTCGAAGTGGTCGCGGATGGCGCGCAGCACCTCGCGGAAGCGACGCGCGTCGACGCCGCGGTCGACCAGCACGACCACCTTGCTCAATCCGAGCTGGCCTTCGCCGAGCAGGCCCATGGCGGTGCGAATGGGCTCGCGCGTGTAGCGCGCCTCAACGGAAGCGACCAGCAGGTTGTGGAAGCCGGCTTCGTAGTACGCCCACACGTCGCGCACTTCGGGGCGAATCAAACGAATCAACGGGCCCATGATCATCTGCGACGCGTCGCCCATGTAGCGGTCTTCTTGCGGCGGCTTCCCCACCACCGCGGCGGGATAAATGGCGTTCGCGCGGCGCGTGATCGTCTTGACGCGAAAGACGGGAAAGTCGGCGACGTCGCAGTAGTGCCCGAAGTGGTCGCCGAATGGCCCTTCGGCGTGGCGCTCGTGCGGGCGCACTTCGCCTTCCAACACGAATTCCGCGTCCGCGAGGACGTCGAGGTCGATCGAGCGTGCGCGCGCGAGGCGCGTGCGGCGCGCGGAGAGAATGCCGGCGAAGGCGATTTCTTCCAGTGCCTCCGGAAGCGGAAAGATGCCCGCGAGCATGAGCGCGGGGTCGCCGCCCAGCGCCACCGACACCGGCAGTGCGCGCCCCGCCTTTTCCGCCTCGTGATAGTGGAAGCCGCCGCCCTTGTGGATTTGCCAATGCATCCCCGTCGACGCGCGATCGAAGACCTGCATGCGATAGATGCCGACGTTCGACTTCCCGGTGCGCGGGTGGCGCGTGAACACGAGCGGAAAGGTGACGAAGCGGCCCCCGTCCTGCGGCCAGCATGTAATGACGGGCAGCGCGTCGAGGTCGGGCTT
Source organism: uncultured bacterium (assembly GCA_964560355.1). Classification (GTDB taxonomy): domain Bacteria; phylum Krumholzibacteriota; class Krumholzibacteriia; order WVZY01; family JAKEHA01; genus JAKEHA01. The sequence goes on from CAZLLI010000052.1 coordinate 4,293, forward strand.
CCCTTCCACGACGGCCTGGCTCTGCCCGCGCGACACGCGCGCCGGTCGGAACGCGAGGAGGCGCGGCGCGAAGTCGCGCGCGGCGAGGAGACGGTCGAGCGTGGGCGGGTTGAGTTCCTCCGCGAACCGAATCAACCGCGCGCCCAGCTCTTCCGGGTGCATGCCGAGCGCGCGCTCGATGCGAGCGAAGCTCCCGAAGAAATTGATCGCGATCGGAAACCGCGAGCCCTTCACGCGCTCGAAGAGGAGCGCCGGTCCCTCTTCGCGGACGACGCGCTGCGCGATCTCCGCGACTTCGAAGCGCGGGTCGACTTCGGCGCGGACGCGCTTCAACTGCCCGACGGCTTCGAGATCCGCCAGGAAGGACCGCAGGTCACGGAAAGACATAGGCGCCACTGTACCGTCCTTCCCGCCGCCGCACAATGCGACACCACCCCACGCCGTACCCAAGGGCGGGTTCGGGCCGCTTCGACCCGAAGCTAACTCATTGTTTCTCATTGTGGTTGGCGGCTTCGAAAGGGGTCGGCGGGCCGGTCTGGCCCCAGGCTTGCATTGTGAACCCGGTCACTCAAAACAAAGTGGAGGGAACCCCGCGCGGTGGGTGGTGCCGTTGTGGCACCTCAGGAAGTTCCGCCGGGACCCATCGAGGGAGGTTTTCTCGAAATGAAAAAGCTCTTTTTGATTCTCGCTGTTTGCAGCGTGTTCGTTTCGATGAACGCGTTTGCGGCCAGCCCGATTCGCATGATTGGCGTCGAAGCCGGCTACGTTAGCCCGGATGTCGACGGCCTGGATTCGGTCGACGGTACGTGGGTTGCGGGCGCGTTCTTGGACTTCGGTCTGCCCGCGACGAACCTGTACATCAGCCCGTTCGTCAACTACTGGAGCTCGAGCACGGAGATTCCGGGCGGGCCGACCAACGACGAACTGAACCTGCGCGACTTCTCGTTGGGCGCGAACCTCAAGTTCACGATCCCGACCGCGTCGGTTAAGTTCCAGCCCTACGTCGCGGCTGGCGTTTCGGTCAACATGATGAACGCGGAGCAGACGGGCTTCGAGAGCAACAGCGAGACGAAGTTCGGCTTCCAGGGCGGCGCCGGTTTCAAGGTTGGCTTGAACGAGAGCATGAGCGCCCTTGGTTCCGGTTGGTACAACGTCATCAGCAACGACACCGGCGACGTGAAGAACTGGTCGCTGCGTGCGGGCGTTGGCTTCAATATGTAATTGATCGAATCAATCGATTCGGTTCGAAGGAGCCCCGCGTCGGAAACGGCGCGGGGCTTTTTCTTTGCCTAGTCGTCCATCTCGACGTCGCTCGCCGCGGTGTCTTTCCCCCACCGATAGAACAGCGAGTTGTCGACGCCGAGGCGGTCGAGGATGCGGCCGGTGATCATGTCGACCATGTCCGCGATGGTGCGCGGGCGGTGGTAGAACGCGGGGCTCGCGGGGAGCACGTCGGCGCCGGCTTGGCGCAGCGCGAGCAGGTTGCGCAGGTGGATCTCGGAAAGCGGGGTTTCGCGCGGCACCACCACCAGACGGCGTCGTTCCTTGAGCGCGACGTCGGCGGCGCGTTCGATCAAGTTCGACGAAATGCCGTTCGCGACGCGCGCCAGCGTGCCCATCGAGCACGGCACGATCGCCATCCCCGCGCACGGAAACGACCCACTCGAAATCGGCGCGGCGAGATTCATGGGGTCGAAGAGGCGCAGCGATCCCCTTCCCTCTCCGCCGACTTCGAGCGCGCGCACGAGCGCGTCTTCTTTCTCACGCAGCGTGCGGCCGACTTTCAATCCCGTCTCGAGCTGCATCACCTTCTCCCCCGCCGGCGAAATCACGACGTGAACGTCGTGGCCCGACGAAACCAACGCGCCGAGCAAACGAAGCGCGTACGGCGCTCCGCTTCCGCCGGTGATGCCGATCGCGTAGACCGCCACGTTACATCACCGTGTCGAGCGCGATCAGCGCGAAAAGCGCGATGCTCACGACGCCGTTGGTGGTGAAAAACGCCGCGTTCACTTTCGAGAGATCGTTCGGTTTGACGAGATGGTGTTCGTACATGAGGAGCAGCGTCGTCAGAATGACGCCCGCGTAGTACCAGCGGCCGACCGACAGGATCGACCCGACCATCAGCAAACAGAAGACGAAGACGATGTGGAACGAATGCGCGATCGCGAGCCCGCGCGCGACCCCGAAGTCAGCCGGGATGGAGTGGAGGCCTTGGCTGCGATCGACCTCGACGTCCTGGCAGGCATAGATGATGTCGAAGCCGGCCACCCACAGCGCCGCCCCGACGCCGAGCACCACCGACGCCTTCGACACCTCTCCGGTCACCGCGAGCCACACGGACGTCGGCACCATGAAGTAGACCAGGCCGAGCACGAGGTGGGCGAGTGGGGTGAACCGCTTGGCGTACGGGTAGGCGACCATCGCCCCGACGACGAGCGGCCATAGTAGCCGGCACGCGGGGTCGAGCTGCCAGACCGCAGCGATGAAGATCGCCAGGGCGACCCCCGCAAAGACGACCGCCCGCGAGCGGTGGAGTCGCCCGGCCGGGATCGAGCGCGTCGACGTCCGCGGGTTGTGGGCGTCGACCTCCGCGTCGATCACCCGGTTGGCCGCCATCCCGACCGTCCGCGCCGCGACCATCGCAACCGTGATCCAGACCAAGTTGGATGCCGTCGGCCAGCCGCCTTCGACGAGGAAAAGCGTCGCATACGCGAAGGGAAGTGCGAAGATCGTGTGCTCGACGCGTATGGTTCTCAGGAATTCTTGGAGGCTTTTCATTTCATCTAGTTTATCTAGATAAGTTGACAATAATTGATGCCGCAAAGTTGACAATGCGGCGGCGTCTATGTTGACAATGCCCTCCGTAAAAGTTGACAATCCGTTGAGCCCGCCGCGCGAGCCCTCCGGAAAATAGTTGACAATACCGGCGGCGGGATTCTAAACGCAAGTTCGTGGAGCGTACCCGCACCCGATCGATCCAAGGCTTCATCGTCGACCATGTGGACGACGACCCGAAGGGGATCGCCCGCCGAGTCGCGCAAGCATACGGGATTTCGCGACAAGCCGCAAACCGCCACCTCGACGCCCTCGTCCAGGCCGGTGTCCTCGACCAGGCCGGCCAGACCCGCGCGCGCGAATACGTGCTGCGGCGGATCGCCTCGCTATCGCGGGAGTTTCGGGTGACCCCGGTGCTGAACGCGGAGCGGGTGTGGGCGGAGCACGCGGCCCCGTTGCTTGCGGGCGATCGGCCCCTGGTTCGCGACGCCTGCCGCGGCGCGTTCAAGGAGCTGCTCGAGAACGCGATCGCGCACGCCGGGGCGTCGTGGATCTCGTTCGAGCTCGCCACTACCGCGCGCCAGATCGACCTCACCATCACCGACGACGGCCGCGGTCTGTTCGACGCGCTGGCCGCCAAGCTTCGACTGCCTTCGCCGCGCGACGCCGCCGAGGAGCTCATGCGACGCGCGCGCGTCCGCTCGACCGACGTGCCCGCCGCGCGACTGCTCGTGCTCGCGCGCAGCGCGGAAGCGTGCTGGCTCTCGTCGTCGGGGATCACGTGCGAGTTCGACTCCGTCAGTGGTTCGTGGACCGTGCGCGACGACGGGCGCGTGCGCATGGGAACGTCGATCACGTTGCGTTTGCGTCGTACCGCGGCGCGGGGGTCGCGCCTCGACGAAGCGGTGACGTCGACCGTACGCTAGCCCGCGACGCCCGCTACACGCCCTCGCGCGCCTTCCTGCACCGATCGAACGCAGCCTCCACTTCGTCGACGCTCAAGCCGTCGTCGAGCCCGTCTTCGACCATTCCATAGAACAGCTCCGACGCGAGCGCGTCGTGGAGAATGCGACCGATGAGCGCGCTCCGCGTCCACAGCGCTTCGCTCACGCCGCCGGCGTCGTTGGGAAGCGCGGAGACGAGCGACTCGCGCGCGTCGGCCACCATGCGAATGGCGGCGATCGGTCGGCGCGCCGATACCACGGTGTCCGCGTGCGTTTCGGCGCGATCCGTAATGACGACCACGCGCGCTCCGCGCGAGCGCGCGTCGCCGATCGAGTCCGCGAGCAACGCAACCGAAGCGTGCGGAGCCTCCATCAACACGATGCGTCGCGCGGCCGCGAGCAACAGGTGCGCGCGCGCGATGACGTGCTCGTGCGACTTGAGTGCATACAATTTCTCGTCGCTGACGCCGGGCTTGAGCGCGGCCAGTTGCGCGGCGGCGCGAGACTTTCGCGCCATGAAGTCGCGCTCGAGACGCGCAAGCATTTCGTCCGGGGGGAGCGCGCGATACGCCGGCGGCGTACCGCGATCCTGGATCACGAGGCCTTTTCGCTCCAGCGTCTCGAGCGCCCGATACACGTTCGCAGTTGGTTTTCCGATCCCGCGCGCCACCTTATAGCCCGTTGTCGACGGGTGGCTGACGAGGTGGGCGTAGGAAAGTGCCTCGATGTGGGCCAGGCCGAGGGATTCGAGGGCTTCTGAGAGATTCATAGTAGCGAAGGCTACTACTTGCTGTTGAAGTCCGTCAACGAGCGAATCACGAATAGCTGTCCGAGCTACTACTATATTCGAGACGCACCCGTCGACACGCAAATCTATATTAGAAACAATATGTTAGCGTTGCCCCTGGCTACTTCTTCGACTTGTCGCCCTTGGCGTCCTTGGGGACGAACTTGAGGGACACCGAGTTGATGCAGTATCGGAGCCCGGTCGGGTTGGGGCCGTCGTCGAACACGTGCCCCAGGTGGGCCTCGCAGCGACTGCACAGCACCTCGGTCCGGCGCATGCCGTAGCTGTTGTCGCCCTCGGTCTCCACGTTTTTGCCGTCGACCGGCTCGTAGAAGCTCGGCCACCCCGTGCCGGAGTCGAACTTGGTATCCGACGAAAAGAGCGGCTGACCGCACGAGCTGCACACGTACATGCCCTTGTCGTGGTTGTTCCAATACTGACCCGTGAACGCCGCCTCGGTGCCCTTCTCGCGCGCCACGCGGTACGCCTCGGGGGAGAGAATCGCCTTCCACTCCTCGTCGGTCTTGTTGATCTTCGACATCGAATCGCCCCTTTCCAATATCACCTTGAGCGCCGCGGCCGCGTCGGGTGCGAGCCACGCCCCCGTCGCTTGCAACGGAAGCGCGCGCTCATCCTCGATCCACAACGCGACCGCGTAGCGCGACGGCGTCGCCGCCTTGACGACTTGCCACGCGCCGTTTCCGACCCACGCGTGGTTCGACTCGTGCAGCGCGATGCGCTGCAAATCCATGGCGACGAAATCGTGTGTTTGCGTTTGTCCTTCGTTCTCGCCGGCCGTGATCTTGCGCGACATTCCCATGCCGAGCACGGCGAGGTACGCGACCGGTTCGCCCTTCAAGCGCGCATCGGCGCCGGGCTCGAATCGAATCGTCGACGCGCCCGCGCGCACGTCGAGCGAGAGCGTGCCCGGATCGGACGTCGTCGCGGGAAGCGCCTTCGTCGACCAATTCGTGAATTCGGTGCCGTTGGCGACGAACGCCGGCGTGTACACCGTCTCCGCCTTCCACGCGAGCCCGTAGTCGCGCTGGCGCTCGCTGTACTCGGGACGCGCGAATACGTCGATCCATCCCAAGCAATCCCAATAGTCGACGTGGAACGCCACCGGCACGACGTCCTTCCACAGGCGATCGTCGGCGGTGAGCTTCGAGATCCACGCTTCCGCGGGCGGGCAGCTCGAGCAGCCTTCGGACGTGTATAGCTCGAGCAGCGACGCGCGCGTCGCGCCGCTCGCGACGGTTTGCAGCACTGGTCTCGCGGCCGGCGCGGCCGGCGTCTGCGCGAGCGCTCCCGTCGCGGCGCAGCACGCGACCGCAATCATCGTTCCCAACCTTTTCACGTGGTGACGTTCCATAGAAACTCCATCGACGCGCCCGGCGCACACTCCACCGGTTCTCGGTTATTGAAAAAGATCCGCGCGCTGTGTGGACCCAGGAGAGTCGCGGTCCCGTTCGAGACTTCCATCGCGCTGCCTTCACGCAATCCTACGACGTAAATACCGGGGTTGGATTTCGTGAACTCCGCCAAGCGTTGGGCGCGTGTTTCTCCGCCGTGGTTGGGAAGCGTCGCGTCGGTGTAGTGCGGATTGATCTGATAGGGAATGAGTCGCATTGCGTCGAGTCGCGCCGGCTCCACGACCGGCATGTCATTGGTCGTTTTGATGGTGGGGCAGGCCACGTTCGACCCCGCGCTCCATCCCATGTACGGCGCACCCGCGCGCACCCGCGCCCGAATCGCCCACAACAACCCGGTCTGATAGAGGTGCTTGAGCAAGTGGAACGTGTTGCCCCCGCCGACCAAGACCGCCTCCGCGGCTTCGATCTCGGGCACGGGGTGTTTCGCGCGATGGACCGACCGCACCTCGATCCCCATCTGCCCGAAGCGCTCCGTCACCATGCCGGTGTACTCGTCCCAATCCAGGGTGACGCCGGCATAGGGGACGAAGACCGCCCGTTTCGTCGCCCCAAAAAAGGAGCGAATCCACGGCTCGGCGTGCTCCATATAGCCGCCCCCAAAGTTTCGCGAGTTGCTCAGCAGCAGCAGTCGTGGCTCGACGTGGCTCATTACAGATGGACCTCGGTGAAGATTGGGTTAACCTGACGCGCCATAATCTCGTATACCCACCACAGGCGGTCTAGTGTAACCTCCCGCCGAGGAGGAAAGAATGGCCAAGACTCCGGGACTTCCGCTCGCGGAAGCGATTCAGTTCGGGTGGAGGACGTTTCGGGAGTACCCCCTCTTCCTGGCCGGGACGATATTCCTGGCGTGGGGGATTCCTGCATTGATCAACTGGGGTGGGGATGTCGCTCTGAAGGATGGAGCCCCGCAGTTCGCCATCGAGGTCATTGCGATGGCGGTGTCGGCGACGCTGACCCTCGGACTTGCGAAAATCTACCTGCGTTTCGCCGAGGGCCAACGCCCCATCTTCGAGAACCTTTTCGACGGCGTCTCACAATTCCACAAGTACTTGGGTGCCTGCATCATCGCCAGTGTCGCCACCGCGATGGGGCTCGTCTTGCTCATCGTGCCTGGGATCATCATCATGATCCGTCTGTGGTTCGTCGGCTTTGTGATCGTCGACAACAAGTCGGGCCCGATCGAAGCGATTCAGCAGAGCTGGGATATTTCGCGTGGACGCACCATGGATCTCTTGGTGCTGTTCTTCATCCTCGTCGGATTGAACCTCTTGGGCCTGATTTGTCTAGGCGTCGGGATTCTCGTCACGCTTCCGATGAGTGGATTGGCGCTGGCCCACGTGTACCGAAATCTCAAGGCGGAGTCGATGGCGAGCGTCGCGACGCCCGCCTGAAACTTTCCGTGAGGTGGACCGTACAAGAGAGCACTAGCAACCTCCATCACCACACGGCTCTGGAATTGAGACCCTTGCGCTCCCCGCGCTTGCAATTCCAGAGCCGTCTCTCTTGTCGAGCCAGTCTTCATATATAGAGTGAAAGACGCGCTCGATATCAAACGTCTGTATGCACGCGTCCCCACTTTCTGACGAACTGCGCCGCAACCCCCACCGATCGTGGATTGCGATGGGAGCGCTTCTCCTCTCGTGGATTCCGTGGGCGCCCGCGCGCGTGGTCGCGTTCGTCTTGGCTGCGGGAGTGTTCCCCGGTTACGCCGTCGCGTCGCGAATCACGCCCCGTCGCGACGTGGCGCTCGGAGTCGCGACGGCGCTCTCGCCCGCGATCTTCGCGTGCGTCGTTCTGCTCACGATGCTCGCGGGCGCCGGTGTCGACCTCGCGACCCACGTCGCGAAGTGGTTCGGCGTCGGTACGTTCCTCTTTTCGCGTCGCGCGACGGCGACGCGCGCCAACGACGATCATCGCGCGCTCATCGGCGCATTCATCATCATCGCCGCCGCCGCCGTGCTTGCGCTGTCCCTCCCGCTCGCCGAGACGTGGTGGCGCGTGCGCGAAGACAGCTGGTTCCACGCCGCCGTCGCGAACAAGCTCGCGCGCGACGGACTCCCGCTCACCGATCCGTACTTCGCCGGTCTTCGCATCCAGTACATGTACGCGTACCACGCCGTCGTGGCGGCGTGCGCGTCGCTGTGCCGGATCGACTACTTCCACGCCATGATCGTGCTCAACGCGATCGCGCTCGCGTCGACCGTGCTCGCGTTCTTCGCGCTCGCGGGGGAGTTCACGCGCCGCGCCGGCCCGCGCTTGCTCGCAACGTGCCTGTGGATCTTCGGGCTCAACGGGTGGTTCTACCTCTCGTATCCGATCCGGCTCGCGCGCGCGGTCTTCGGCGAGACCCACGGACTAGAGACGCTGCGCTCGATGTTCGCGTGGACGCCGGCCGGGCACGCAACCGCGATGAAGGTACTCTCGGTCGAAGGCAACCAGTTCATGTTCCTCGACAAGTTCATGGTCGGGACCGCGCTGTCGCTGACCTTCGGGCTCGCGGCAACGCTCTTGCTCTTGCTCGTGCGCGCGCGGCGCGGCGAGTGGAGTCCGTCGCACGACGTCGCATTCGTGCTGTGCATCGTCGGCGCGATGCTGCTCCACATGGTGACGGGGCTCACGATCGCCATCGTGACCGCGGTGGTACTGGCCGTGCTGCTGGTGGTGCGCGCGCAGCCGGCGCCGGGCGGGCCGTCGTATGCACGCCTAGTGGCGTGGATCGTGTTCGCGCTCGCGATCACGGCGCCGTACGTCTACTCGGTCATGCCGCGCGGGAGCGACGAATCGTCGATCGGCTTCGCGCTGCAGCGATCGCAAGCGATCGGATTGCTTTTCGCCGTGCTCCCGGCGTTGGTCTTCGCGATCTCGCAAGCGCGCTCCGAGCGGCACGACGCCACCACGCGCTTACTGGCCGCGTGGGCGGTCGGCGTCGCGGTGGTGGCGCTCACCGTCGACCTCGCCACCAACAACGAGACTAAATTCGCGTTTCTGCTCTATCTCCCACTGGCCGCTCTCGCGGCCGGTGCGCTCGAGCGCGGGTGGGACGCAGCCCGCGCGCGACGCCTCGCCGTCGCTCTTGTCGCCTCCGCGATCGTGCCGCTGCACGCGATCTACTTCGCGCAAGCGATCCGCGACCCGTCGACGTTCGACGTGAGCGATTCGGAGCGCGCGGTGTACGGGTGGATAGCGAAGAGTGCGCCGCGCGACGCCGTCGTCGTGGAAGACGCCGACAACGTGCGCGTGCCCGTGCTGGCGTCGCGCGACCTCTACTTCGGGACCGAAGGCTACGCGCGCAACTGGGGCTATCCGCACGACGAGATGCTCGAGCGCAGGCGCGTGCGCGACGCCGTCTTTTCGCAGCGCGGCCCCGCCGACCTCGACCTCTTGCGACTGCGCGCGCTCGAGCGCCCGGTCTACATCGTCTATCGACTGCGCCCCGACGACATGATCGACGCCTTCGAGCGCTTCGAAAACGACCGGCGCATGCGCGGCCGTTTCGCGACACGCGAGATTGCGGTGTGGGAAGTGGTGGGGGAGTCGCGCTAGCGAATCGCGAACGCCGCCAGGTTGCGGCACGCGGAAACGACGGTGTCGACCGCGCGCGGCAGGGGACCCGAGACGCGCATGCCGGACGCCATGGTGTGGCCGCCGCCGCCGAACTGCTTCGCGATCGCGTTGGCGTCGACCTTGCCGTTCGACCGCAGTGACACCTTGATGTCGCCTTCCTCGGTCTCTTTGAAGAACAACACCAGCTCAACGCCCTTGATCGCGCGCACCAAGTCGACGAAGCCATCCATGTCGTCGTAGGTCGCGCCCGCGTTGTTCACCATCTCGAGCGTCGCAGAGATGATGGCGAGTTTGCCGCCCGATTCCGATTCGAGCGTACTCAACACCGGGCCCAGCAGTCGTCCCGCGCCCCAGCTCTTGCTCCCGAAAACCTTGCGGTGCATCTCGTACGGCACCGCGCCGGCGTCGCACAGGTCGGCGGCGGCGCGCAGCACGCGCGCGTCGGTGTTGGAGAAGCGAAACGTGCCCGTGTCGGTGATGATGGCCGCGTACAGCGAATCCGCGATCGGGCGCGTGATGGTGCCGTCGAGCGCGCGGATCATTTCGTAGATCAGGAGTCCGGTCGCGGCGGCCGACGTATCGGTAACGGTATGGTCGGCGAAACCGTTGGTACCGCCTTGGTGGTGGTCGATGCACGCGCGCGGCATCGAGCGCGACTGCAATCCCCGCCCGATGTTGCCGAGCTGCTCCCAATTATTGACGTCGACGATGATGCACGCGTCGACGGTGTCGAGCAGCGCCTTCGACGCGGCGTCGCCGTAGATGCGAATTTCGTCGTCGGGGGCGAGGAAGCGCAGCACCTCGGGCGTTTCCGTCGAATTCATCACGACTGCCTTCTTGCCCAGCTGGCGCAGGAAGTGCGCGAGCCCCATCTCCGAGCCGATGGCGTCGCCGTCGGGGTTGATGTGCGACGTCACCACGAAGGCGTCGTGGCGGTCGATGAAGTGCCGGATCGCGGTCCACATGGGTTACTTCGCGCCTGACTCCAAGGCGTCGAGGAACTCCACCGCGCGCCGCATGTGCGGAATCGTGATCGACCCGCCCACCACCAGCCCCACGCTGAAAATCTCGAAGAACTCTTCGCGCGTGACGCCGGCTTGGTGACACTCTTGCACGTGGTACGCGATGCAATCGTCGCAACGCAGCACCATCGACGCCACCAGCCCCAGCATCTCCTTGGTCTTCGCGGGCAGCGCCCCGCCCTGGTACACGTTGGTGTCGAGGTTGAAGAATCGCTTCACGACCAGGTTGTCGGTCGCGAGGATGCGGTCGTTCATCTTCTGGCGGTATTCGTTGAACTCGCGGACGATATCGGACATGACGGCCTCCGGGTACGAAGGCCTGAGAATAGCCTAACGGCGCGAAATGCGCCATCGGCTCGTGGACGATGGAGACAGGAGAGCTACGCGCTGACCGCGTTCGCGAAGCGGCTCTCGCGAATCAGGTCGTACTTGCGCGCGAAGTCGGAGAGCGCGCGCAGGCCGTCCATTTCGGCGCTGCCGAGCTCGTAGGACCACGTGCGAGTGAGGTAGTCGTAGGCGAACATCGCATCCATCGAAAGCGCGGCGGCGATTTCTTCGGCCAGTGACGCCAGTCGCTCGAGGCCGTACGCGCTCAGCGACGCGAGCGTGCCGCGAATTTCGTCGAGGCGCGTTTCTTCGTCGCACACCCACACCGAGTGCACGAGCGGCGTCTTGGTGAGCGACTTCCACATCTCGGTGACGTTGAAGCGCGTCAGTCCTTCGGTCGGCGCGGCGGCCGCTTCGCGCAGCGCCGCTTCGCCGGTGATGAGCGCGGCGTCGTAGCGGTCGCGCCAGTCGTCTTCGTTGAGACGCTTTTCGACCAACAGATCGGGGAAGACGTGCTGCTGTTCGGCGAGCACGATGCGGAGCGCCGCGACCGGCGTGCGACAGCACTCGCCGACGGCGACGCGCTGGAGTTCTTCGAGCGGTTTCTGCGACACCAGCACGATGCCGCCGGGCGCCGAGCGCCCGACCAGCGCCGGGCCCGGGAGGAGAAAACGGCCCGTTCCGCGCAGGTACTCGATGCTCGGGACGAGCGCGGCGTCGTAGCGCCCGCGCTCGAAGGAATCGACCAGGGTGGCTTGGGACTCGTAGGTGAGGCGCGCGAGGTCGCCGTGTCCATTCGAGAGCCCGCACACGAGCGGCCGGTTGGCGATGAAGTCGGCGGCACCGAGTCGGAGCTGGCTCACGGGCGTCCTCCCGAAGGACGGGTTCGGTTGTCGAGCTAGCCTTCGTCGCGCCGAGCACCACGCCGGCGGCGTCGAAAGTGTGCTGCTTATAGCACCCGTTCAAAAATTACAGCAAGCGTTATTCCACTTGGGTTATGATGCCTCCCACCCGTCTAGCAAGGATTCCCGGATGCCGACTCACCCCGAGCCGAAGCCCTCGTCGCGCCGGCAGGACCTCGCCCTCTACCTGGTCCTGAACCTGGTCGGGCTCCTATTCTTCTCTCTTGTCCGTAACAATTCCTTCTGGCACGGCGACGACTGGGAGTACCTCATCCAGGCGCTGCGGATCGAAGGCGATTGGCGGGAGATCTTCTCGACCCGGCTCCACCAGACCTTCCAGCCGCTGCCCAATCTGATCTTCTTCCTCGAGTTCCAAGCCTTCAAACTCGATGCGGAACGCTACTACCTGTTCAACGTCCTCGTGCATTCCGCAAACGCGTTCCTCGTCTACACGCTGCTGCGGACCCTTTTGAAGGACCGGGCCATCGCCGTGCTGTCGAGCCTGTTGTTCGCGTTCGCGGTGGGGAACTACGGGAAGTCGGTGATGACGGTCTCGGGGGTGAGCGACCTCGTCATCACGGCCACCACGCTCCTCACGATGATCTTCTACGTCCGCAACGAGCTCCACGACCGGGGAGCGCTTCGGACCCGTAACTTCTTGTTCTGCTTGGTCTTCTTCACGTTGAGCCTGCTCTCGAAGACCACCTCGTTCTCGGTCATCGGGCTCATGTTCGCCTTCAACCTGCTGTTTCGCGAACAGACCGGCCGCAAGCTCCTCGACTCGAACTTCGTCGCTCTTTCCGGCTACACCCTGGTCGTCCTGGTGGTGAAGCTCGTCGCCCAAGGCGCGGTCCCGGGCGCGCAAGACCTCGACCTTTCGCCGTGGTCGATCGCCAAGAATTACGCGGCCTACCTCGTCCGCATGGTGTTCCCCATTCACTCGTCGACGCTGGTCACCGGCGCCGGAGGTTTGGTGCGCTTCATCTACGAGTTCGCGACCGCGATTCGCGTCGTCATCTTCTTGTGCATCGTGTCGTACTCGGTGTTCGGGTTCATCTTCGGCAACCGGGTGATTCGGTTCTTCATCGCCTGGACCTACATCGTCGTGACGCCGTTCTGCTTTTTCCGCTTTCCGTCCGACTGGCTCGACATTCGATTCCTCTACTTGGTGTCGGTCGGCTTCCAGATGATTCTCGCCTCGGGGACGGTGCTCGCCGCACGGCTCTTGTACCAGAAGCCGTGGCGTCGACGCTTGCCGTATCTCATTCCGACGTTCTTCGTCGCGCTCACCTACTTCGTGCTGCAGCAGCTCGACTCGAACTACGAGCGCAAGGCGTCGGCGCCGCAGCTCAACACGGTGAAGGCGCGCTTCTATGAGGCGTACGCGAAGCGCACCGAAACGCATGAGACACTACCGAAGGGTGATTATGAATAGACGCTCGTTGCTCGGAACGTGGATGGCGCTCGCCTTGGCGGCCGGAATCGCGATCGCGGCGGACACTCCCAAGATCGTGGGCGATTGGCTGGGCGCGCTCGAAGTGGGCGCGATCAAGCTTCGCCTGGTATTGCACGTCACGCGCGGCGACGACGGCGTGTTGCACGGGACCATTGACAGCATCGACCAGAGTGCGAACGGAATCCCCGTCGACGCGGTGGCCTTCGACGGCCAGGCCCTGCGTGTCGAGCTGCGCGCGCTCAACGCGGTATACACCGCCACTCTCGACGAGGCCGGCAAGACGCTCACGGGCACCTGGACGCAGCATGGGAACGCGCTGCCGCTCGCGATGGAACGAACCACGGCCGCGTCGGCGTTGGTGGCGAAGCGGCCGCAGGAACCGAAGCCGCCCTTCCCGTACCCGTCGCGCAACGTCACCTTCGCGAACGGTGACGTTACCATCGGGGGCACGCTCACGATTCCGGCGGGCACCGGACCACACCCCGCCGTGCTCCTCATCACCGGTTCGGGGCCGCAAGACCGCGACGAGTCGATCATGGGCCACAAGCCGTTCCTCGTGCTCGCGGATTACTTGACGCGATGCGGCATCGCGGTGCTGCGCACCGATGACCGCGGCGTCGGCGAGTCGACGGGCTCGTTCGCGAAGGCTACGACGGTGGAGTTCGCGTCGGACGCGGAGGCGGCGGTCGCGTTCCTGAAGGCGCAGAAGGAGGTCGACCCGAAACGCATCGGGCTCGTCGGCCACAGCGAGGGCGGCGTCACCGCACCGCTGGTAGCGGCGAAATCGAGCGATGTCGCCTTCGTCGTGCTGATGGCGGGCGTCGGCGTCCCCATCGACGAGCTCTTGCGCGCGCAGTCACGCCTCTTGCTCAAGGCGAATGGCGCCGACGACGAGTACATCGCGCGCAACGAAGCTTTGGCGACGCAGATGTTCGCCGTCGCGAAGGCGGAGACGGATCCTGCGGTTCGCGAAACGAAGCTACGCGCAGTCACGCAGGCGTTCGTCGACGGGCTCCCCGAAGGCGCGCTCGGCGAGGCGGAGAAAGCGGGGATAGAAGGCGGCGTGCAGATGCTCGCGACACCGTGGATGCACTACTTGCTCAACTACGACCCCGCGGCGACGCTGCGCCGCGTCACCGTCCCCGTGCTCGCGATCAACGGCGAGCTCGATTTGCAAGTCCCACCCAGTCAGAACCTGCCCGCCATTCGCCGGGCGCTCGAAGCCGGCGGCAACCAGGATGTCACCACCACCGAGCTTCCCAAGCTCAATCACTTGTTCCAGACCGCGACCACGGGCGCGCCCTCGGAGTACGGCACCATCGAAGAGACCATGTCACCGGTGGCGCTCAAGACCGTTTCGGATTGGATTGCGGCGCGCATGTTGCGCGCGAAGAAGTAGGAGCTACATCAAGTAGCGGACGTGGGTCCCCGGAATCGCTTCCAGGCGGCCCATCAGCTTGG
>CAZLLI010000053.1:0-1344 GCA_964560355.1 uncultured bacterium
GCGGTCGCGTCCTCATATTCCACGGCGGACCCAACGGCCCTTCTCCCGAGCCGAGCTGGACCGCGCTCGGTCCGGTCCCGTACTCGCTGTACGGTTTCTATGCCGACGGCATCGGTGACGTCGACGGCGACGGCTTCGACGACATCGCCATCGGCGCGCCGCAATACACCGACGGAAAGACCAAACACGTGGGGCTGATCGAAGTGTATCGCGGCGGTCCCAAAGGCTGCGAAGCGACGGCGGCGTGGCGCATCGTCGGCGATCGGGAGGACGCGCACATGGGCCACCACCTGTGCGCCGGCGACTTCAACGGCGACCACGTTCCCGACCTCCTCGCAGTCGCCGCCTTGTGGGGCGACACCGCCCCCGAGCAGGGCCTCCTCATCATGTATCTGGGCCGGGCGCATCGACTTTAGCCGCCCGCGCGACTCCCCCAAGATTTTCAAAAAAAGGCCGTTCGGTTCCGACCGTGCGGCATTTCGAATCTTCTGAAGGGCGCTAGGTCGCCTCGGATTTCGAGGCGGTGTAGTGCGGAACAGGAGATTCCATGCATCGACTTGCGAAGACGGTGGTCGTGACCGCCGCTCTTATGACCGCCGCCGCCACGTCGTGGGCGCAATGGCAGCCGGATGGCGTATTCGTCTCCGCCGCCCCGAACGATCAGACACAGACCGTGGCCACGTCCGACGGCGCGGGAGGCGCACTCATCGCCTGGTACGACACCCGAAACGGGGTAACGAGTGTCTATGCCCAACGTGTCGACGCTTCGGGAGTTCCGCTCTGGACGACGGATGGGGTCGTGGTGAGTGCGGCGGTGAACGTCCAAGACTACCCGCAAGTCGCGAGCGACGGCGCCGGCGGTGCGATCGTCACGTGGGAAGACCGGCGCAGCAACAACTGGGACATCTATGCGCAGCGCTTGAATGCGTCCGGCGTCGCGCAGTGGGCCGGCAATGGCATAGCCGTCTGCGCTCTCGGCAGCGACCAGCGTTACCCGCAGATCCTCGGCACGGGGACGAGTGGAGCGTTCATCGTATGGGTGGATTACCGGAGCGGTACCAACATCGACTTGTATGGCGCGCGCGTGACCAGTGCCGGGGCCCTCACGTGGGGCCCGAACGGAAATCCCATCTGCACGGCAGCGGGAGATCAGATCAATCCCGTTCTCCTCACGGACGGCGGGAGCGGGTTCTTCGTGGCGTGGGAAGACTACCGGAGTGGTAACGGCGACATCTACATGCAGCAGACGTCGGGATTGGGGTTCCCGGTCTGGACCACGAACGGGCTGGCGGTGTGCTCCTTCGCTTATGACCAAATCAGGCCGAGAATGGTGACGGATGGTGC
>CAZLLI010000053.1:1444-18607 GCA_964560355.1 uncultured bacterium
CGGTGTGCTCCTTCGCTTATGACCAAATCAGGCCGAGAATGGTGACGGATGGTGCGGGGGGAGCGATTCTGGCGTGGGACGATCGGCGGAGTAGCCAAGAAGTATACCTGCAGCGGATGACATCGCTGGGAGTTCCTTGGTGGACGTGGGACGGTGTCGAGGCGACCCCATTCAACAATATCAACGAGGTTCCGTCGATCGCACCCGATGGTGCGGGCGGAGTCTTCGTCGCGTGGCAGCAGAAGCTGTACTCAGCCACCGCCTACACAATCACGGCCCAGCGGTTCAATGCCTCGGGTGTTCGACTCTGGTACCAGTACGGCGTCGACGTAAGCGACAACATTAGCGGGAATCACGTCAATCCCAAGGTGGTGCCGGACGGTGAGGGCGGCATCGTTGTCGCATGGCGAGAAACACGCTACGTCGATTGGGACGTCTACGCGCAGCGCGTGAACGGAGCCGCGAAGGACCTGTGGCAAGACGACGGCATCGCGATCACGCGGGCCTACGGCGACAAGGACGAAGTATCGATGATCGCGGACGGGGCGGGGGGGGCAATTCTTTCGTGGATATTCAACCCGTCGGGACAGGGCTACGAAATCATGGCCCAGCGCATCGACAACGTCTTCGGTTATTGGGGACATTCCGAACCGCTCATCACCTCGGTCGCAGACGTTCCCGCCGACCAAGGCGGCAAGGTCAAGATCAACTGGAACGCGAGCGATCAAGATCGCGACATGGTCAAGACCATCACGTACTACTCGGTTTGGCGAGCGACCGACCCCGCGGCCGCGAGCACGGCGAGCGTGCTCGACGGCCCGGGATCGATCGGCGCCAACTTCTCGGGCAGCGCGTTCTATCGCGAGAAGACACCGACCATCGATTACTACTGGGAGTGGGTCGGCAATCAAGATGCGGTTCTCGACTCGCACTACAGTTTCGCGGCGCAGACGCGCGCGGATTCGGTGGCGGGTAATCTCGCGGTTCACCAATTCCGCGTCGTGGCGCACACGGCGGACGAATT
Source organism: uncultured bacterium (assembly GCA_964560355.1). GTDB lineage: Bacteria > Krumholzibacteriota > Krumholzibacteriia > WVZY01 > JAKEHA01 > JAKEHA01. The sequence goes on from CAZLLI010000053.1 coordinate 2,469, forward strand.
CGTACTCTTCAAGTCGCTGCCCGCGTTCGGCTATTCGGTCGACAACTTGGCTCCACCCGCGCCGCTCTTGCTGACGGCGCAGCGCGTTGGAAGCGACGTGCAGCTGCGGTGGAATCGAGCCATCGCGCCCGATCTCCGTAACTACGCGCTCTATCGTGCCACGTCCTCGGGCGTGACACCGGTGCCGATCCATTTCCTTGCGAGCTCCGACGATACGCTTGCGATTGACGCGGGCGCGCCGGCGTCCGCGCTGTACTACGTCGTAACCGCGTACGACGTGCACGCGAATCAGGGGCCGCCGTCGAACGAGGCCAGCGTGCAAGCGACCACCGGTGTCGGCAACACGCCGCCCATCGCCGTGCTGACGGTGCTGCAGAACCATCCCAATCCGTTCGCGGCGGCGACCGACTTCGAAATCGGATTGCCGGTGAGCGCCGACATCTCCGTCGACGTGTTCGACGTCGCGGGGCGGCGCGTCAGCACGCTAGCGGTTCGCGGCGCGAACGCGGGGTGGAACCGGATTCCGTTCGCCGGGCGCGACGATCACGGTCGTGCGCTTGCGAGCGGGGTGTACTTCTACCGCGTCGCCGCGGCTGGGTCGACCATCACGCGCAAGCTCGTAATCGCCCGCTGAGGCCGACAGGCCGTTCGTCGGCGTCCTGGGCTGTTACGCCCGCCCGGGGCGCCGACGACAGGGCGATGCAGGCGTCGCGTGTTCGTTCTTCAACGGTCCGGCATTTGAACAACCGGGGGACTTCGTTCCCTCGATGACGGAGGTGTCCATCGTGTCTCGGCTAACTCGAAATCCTCGCTGCGCGCGTCTTCTCGTCGTGCTGCTGCCCATCGCGGTCGCGTGCTCGCTCCCCGTTTACGACATCCAAGAGGTCATTCAGGCGCGCTCGTGTACCGACGACGCCGTGACCATGCTTGCGACCGTCGGCGTGAGCGGAATCCTCTTTGACGTCGGCTACGACGGCGGCTCCGCCAACATCATCGGCACTCCGTTGCTGGTGCCCAACGCGGGCAACCTGCTCCTCGTCGCCGACCTGGACGACGTCGACCTGGGCGAAGCGGTCACGCTGCGCTATCACGCCAAGGTGAGCACGGCGTTTCTGTCGGTGACGACGACGGACATTCTCTTCTTCACCATGCCGTGGGAGCAGTATCCGCCCGCCTGCAGCGCGGCCGAGGGGCCGTCGTTCCAGATCGCGCTCGATCCCATCTACGATCTCTTGCTGCGCGTGTCGAATCCGGGCCCGCTGCCGCTCACGATCGTGGTGCTCGAGTTGGCCGAGGCGAGTCTGCTCTCGCCCGAGCAGCTCGATTGGGAGGACCCCGTGTTCAACGCGCTCCCGTGGCACGCAGCCGTGCTCGGCGGCACGATACTCGACGGTGCGTCGCCTCCGCTCGCGATCGACTTGCCCGACGAGCTGACGGGTGGCGGAGCGGTCTTGTGTCGCGTCGTCTCGCTCTACGACGGCCACGAAGTGAAAGGCATCGTGCAGGTGAACGTGACTGGCTCGCCGGTCGCGGCCCGCACCACGACGTGGGGGGCCGTGAAGGCTCTATATCGCTGACAACCTCATCCGGCACGATAGGCAACAATTGCACATTGCAAGACCGCGCCGGGACGCGTTGCAGACTCGCGCGAGCGACCGGAAATAGTCGTCCACGCGAGGCCGCGACGCGCCCCCGCGCGCCCTCCTGAATCCCGCCCCCGACCCCCTTTGTGAGGCGTTCCCATGCGGCGATCTCGCTGCAACGGGGACGTATCCCCCCTTTCCGACCGCTCTCATCCGCGACTGGAACGTGGCTTGCCGTGGGCGCGCCCGGTGGAGTGGGCAAGGTGCGTCTACGACTCGCGTCGAGGTCGCACCCGCTCCCCTAGTTTTCTTTCCCCAGGGAGGTCCGAATTTGTATCGCGCAGTGTTCGTGTCCGTGCTGGTAGCCGGACTCATCACCTCGCTCGCGATCGCCGAGAGCCCGGTCACGGGTTCGATCGAGGCCGTCAAGGTCATCGTCGGCGAGAACGGCAAGGAAGTCTACCTGCCTGCCGACGAGGCTCGTCCGCAGGACGTCATCGAGTATCGGCTGAAGTACGCCAATAACGGCGACCAGGCCGTCAGCAAGCTCTCGATCACCGACCCGGTGCCGGTCGGCGCGCGTTACGTCGCCAAGACGGCGCAGTCGCCGAAGTCGACATCGGTCCTCTTCTCGGTCGATGGAGCCAAGACGTTCCACAAGTGGCCGGTGCGCGTGAAGCAGACCGACGCGAAGGGTCGCGAGGTCTGGGTCGACGCCACCGCGGACATGATCACTCACATTCGCTGGACGCTCTCCAGCGACCTCGCGCCCGCCGACGAGATCGCATTCTCGTACCGGGCCGAGGTCAAGTAGGGAGGGATGCTGCGATGAAGAACAAGCACATCCTGGCCCTGCCGTTGTTGCTGGTCGCGTTCCTGCTCACGGTGACGTCGGCGTTCGCGCAGATCACACCGGCGGGCACGCAGATCCGCAACCGCGCGTCGGCGACCTACGAAGACTTGGTGGGTAACACCTACAGCTCGGTTTCGAACGAAGTCGTCACCATCGTGCTGCCGGTCTACGGCGTCTCGATTCTGCCCGACGACTCCGGCGAAACGCCGCCGGTCACGCCGGCCCTTTCGCAAAACGCGATCGGCGGACAGACGGTTTACTACAGCTACACGCTGACCAACACCGGTAACGACACCGACAGCTATTCGGTCGTGCCGTTGCTCGACGGCGCCAACACGACCATCACGCTGGCGCTGGCGAACATCTCGGTCTACCACGACGTCAACAGCAACGGTGTCGTCGACGGCGGCGAGCCCGCGATCAGCGTGGGCGGCGCGCCGGGCGTCATCGGACCGCTGGCGGCGAACGCGTCGGTCAGCTTGATCGTCACCTACGCGGTGCCGGGCACGGCGTCGGCGGGCCAGGTCGCGTACGCCGGCGTGCAGGGCACGTCGGTGGGCGACGGTGCGCAAGTCGACACGCGCAACTACCACCGCACGACCGTCGTCAACGACGCCGTCATGACCGCCGCCCTCGCGGGCGCGCCGGCCTTCGTCGTCGAAGGCGATCAGATCACGTACACGTTCTCGGGCACCAACACGGGCACCAACACCGCGAACGGCGTCACCGTCGCGTCGGTCGGTCTCACGGGCGTGCTCATGTACGACGTGATTCCCATCAACCCCGCGAGCGGCAACCCGCTCCCACTGTTCGGCGTCCCCACCGGCTTCCCGGCCGGCGGCACCGTGCTGTACTTGCCGAGCGGAAGCTCGACGGCGGGCAGCCCGGAGACGTGGACGTGGAGCACGACCGCGGGCGCCGGTGACATCGCCGTCGCGTACATCACCAACGGCGGCATCGTGTCCGGCCAGTCGTACGGCTTCTCGTACCAAGTGACGGTTCCGGTCGGCATGACGCCGGGTGTGCTGAACAACACGGCGGCGCTGGCGTACGTCGACAACAACATCGTCACGCCCAATCCGACCATCGTGACGTCGAACAACGCGCCGGTCACGGTCGGCGTGCTGGCGAACGTGCTGATCGGCCCCGCGGGCAACCCGGGTGCGGGCACGCCGCCCAACTACAACGACGACGTGCAGTCGGTCGCGACCGCGTACGCCAACACCGCGGTCAGCTTCACCAACACGATTCGCAACGACGGCAACTCCAACGACGCGGTCAACGTCGCGCTGGACGGTTCGTCGACGATTCCGGGCACGTGGACGACGCTCTTCTATAGAAGCGACGGTGTCACGCCGCTCACCGACTCCGACTTCGACGGTCTTCTCGACGTCGGCCCGTTGGCGCCCGGTGCCACCATCGACATCGTCGTGCGTCTTCTCATCCCCGGTTCGCAGGGCGCGGGCGGTCCGTTCGACGCGGTGATCCGCGCGCAGTCGGCCAACACGCCGGGCGAGACCAACCTCACCACCGATCGCGTGCTGACGGTGCTGCCGGCGAGCGTCGACATCGGTAACTACGACGGCGCGAACGGCACCACCAACAACGCGGCCGTCAACCAGAACGCGAACCCCGCCACGTCCGTGGACTTCGCGCTCGACGTGGTGAACGCGGGCGGCTCGAGCGACAACTTCACGCTGTCGTCGGCCATCCCGGCGACGTGGACGGTCACGTTCTACATCGACGCCAACGGCAACGGCGTCCTCGACGCGAGCGAGCTCACGCCGGTCACGTCGACGGGCCCGGTGGCCGCGGGCGGCGAGACCAACCTGATCGCGCGCGTCGACGTGCCCGCCGGCACCCTCCCGGCCGTGTACGGCACGTCGTTCACGGCGACCTCGTCGGTCAACGCGACCCAGAGCGACACCATCGCCAACACGGTGACGGTCAACGCATTCGCGTCGGTCGACTTCGCGCCCGACAACACGGGCAATGCGACCGCGGGCGGTACCGTGACGTACGCCCACACGGTCACCAACAACGGCAACGTGGCGGACACGTTCGACCTGACGTACGCGTCGTCGCAAGGATGGACGTACGTCTTCTTCGACGCGTTCAGCACGCCGATCACGAGCTTGTTCGTCGCGCCGGGCGCGAGCGCCAACATCACGGTCCGCCTCACGGTTCCCGCGGGAACGCCGGTGGGCACCGTCGAAGTGGGCGTGCTTTCGGCCACCGGCCAGGCGACGCTCGCGACCGACAACGCGACCGACGTCACCACCGTGGTGGCGGGCAACCTGTCGCTCGTGAAGTCGGTCAACCCGGCCGGCGACCAAGTGCCGGGCACGGATCTCACCTACACCGTCGATTACCAGAACCTGGGCAGCAGCGACCTGACCACGATCGTTGTCTACGACGCGGTCCCGGCGTGGACGCAGTTCCAGGTGGGTTCGGCGGTGACCGGCACGCCGCCGGCGTCGATCACGTCCATCACGATCGAGTACTCCGACGATAACGGAGCGACGTGGACGTACGCGCCGGCTAGCGGCGGTGGCGGCGCACCCGCGGGATACGACGCGAACGTGACCAACGTGCGCTGGGTATTCGCGGGCAACCTGCTCGCCGGAGCGAGCTCGACCACCGGAGTCGGGTTCACGGTTCGCATCCAGTAAGCGTTCTTCAAGAGAACGCGGCTCGCAGTCGGCCGCGCATGCGGGCGGAGCTCCAATGGGCTCCCCCGCATGCGCCGGCCGCACGTGTTTTCAGAGATGACGCGCAGCGCGGGGCATAATTTCGTGCGGAAATCGCATCCAAAAGCGACGAGTGGTCTCGTCGTTTTTCGTTTTTTGAAAACGACTTGCACGATGCTCGCGCTCGCGCTCGCGGCGCTATTTTTCGTGCCAAACGCACGCGCGCAGACCACTCCAGCGGGGACCAACATCACCAATCTCGCCGGCGCGACCTTTTCGGAGCCGAGCGGCACCGGTGCGACGGCCTCCAACGCGACCCTCACGCGCGTGCTCGCGACGTATCTTCTGCGCGTGACGCCGCCCGGCTCGGTCGCGGCGCCCGCGTTTTCGCTCTTCGGCGCGCCCGGCGACACGCTCTACGCGCGCATCGCGGTCGACAACCTCGGCAACGCGCCCGATTCGGTGGCGATGGCGTCGGCGACGCTGCCGCCGTCGACGCTCACCGTCGCCAACGTGATCTTCTTCCTCGACGCCAACGCCAACAACCGCTTCGACGCGGGCGAGGACGACCCCGCATTTCTCGCGCTCGCGATGGGAACGTCGACGCCGGTCGACTGCGCCATCGTGCTGCCCGCGGTCGGCACCGGCGTGTCGTTCGTCGAGCTGCGCGCGACGTCCGCGCGCGACCCCAACCTGCGCCACCGTCGCATCGTGATGGCGCCCACCACCGACGCCACCGTGGTGCAAGTCACGAGTGCGGTGACAGCGGCGTCGCTCTACTTCGGCCCCGCGGGCAACGCGCGCGCGCTCCCCGGCGGCGAGGGATCGAGCGACGACGAGACGTCGATCGCGATCGCGCCCGCCGCCGACACGGTGACGTTCCAGAACGACGTCGAGAACGCGGCCGCCGGCGCCGACCAAGTCGAAGTCGTGGTCGCCAACGCGGCGACACTCCCGCCCGGCGTCACCATCGCGTGCACCGACACCAGCGGCACGCCGCTCCCGCCGTCGGCGCGCCCGGGAGGTTTTCTGCTCGGCTCGGTCAACGCCGGCGAAACCCGTCCGGTGCGCATCGTGGTGTCGAGCCCGGGGACACCGCTGCGCTACTCGCTCGGCGCCAACACCGCGCTGAACGTCTTCGCGCAGTCGTCGCTCGACAGCACGGTGACGAACAGCACCGTCGACCGCATCGTGATGCCGGTGGTGCCCGACCCGCGCACCATGATCGGGCTCGAGCAAACCTTCCGGCAGGCGACCGCCGCCATGGGCGACGTCGTCACCATGACCGTCACCGTCACCAACCTCACCGACTCGATCGCGGTCGACAACGTGCGCGTGCTGGAAGCGCCGATGCCGTCGCTCGACTTCCTCTCCGGCGCCGGCGTCACGCGCTCGGGGACGTCGCTGGTGTGGGACGCGGGCACGCTGGCGCCCGGCGCGTCGCTCTCGACCGCCGTCAAGTTCGCGGTCAACAGCCGCGAGACGCAGGGCTGGGCGCGCGTGTCGGGCAACGCCGACGGCGACGCGCAGAGCGGCGACCGCGTCAGCGCGGGCCCCGCGGTGGCGGCGATTCGCATCGACAACGAAGAGTGGGGCATCGAGGGCTTCATCCTCGGCGACGTGTGGATCGACGACGACGGCGACGGAAAGCGCGACGAAGGCGAGGCCGGCGTGCCCGAGGTGTCGCTGTACCTCGAAAGCGGCGAGCACGTCGTCACCGACTCGCTGGGCGTGTTTTCGATCCCGCACGTGTTCGAAGGCTACCGCGTGGTGCGCCTCGACGAGGGGTCGCTCCCGCCCGACGTGTCGTTCGACGAAGCGCTGGGCCCGGTGAAAGACGGCCCCCAGCCCGTGGGCCGGCGCAACGAGCGCCTGGTGCACTTGATCGCGCCCGGCCACGCGCGCGTCGGGTTCCCGCTGCGCCGCTTGCCGCCGCCCACCATCGAGCAGAGCGAGCGCGTCGTGTGCGAAGAGAGACTCACGGTGACGCCGCGCGCGCGCATGCACCAGGAGATGGTGATTCCGAGCTCGTACTTCGCGTTCGGCAAGGCGACGCTGGTCGACGGCGCGCGCGACGACCTCGCGCCCGTCGCGCGCTTCCTCGCCGACCACGCGGGGTGGCAGCTCCTGATCGAAGGCCACACCGACAACGTGCCGATTCACACGCCACGCTTCCCGTCGAACTTCGAGCTGTCGGTGGCGCGCGCCGAGTCGGTGCGTGACGTGCTGGTGTCGCTCGGCGTGCCGGCCGAGCACGTGCTGGTGCTGGGGGCGGGCGACATGCACCCGGTCGCGAGCAACACCACCGTCGACGGCCGCATGCTCAATCGCCGCGTCGAAGTGAGCTTCATCCCGCCCGGCCACGACCGCTCGTCGCCGGCGCAAAAGGTCGCGGCCGCGGTGCGCGACGTCACCGAGCTGCCCGATTCGGCGCGCGCGACGGTGGCGTGGTCGCTCACCACCACCAGCGTGCGCGCGCAGCGCGGCACGCTCCGCGTCGACGCGCCGCCGCAGCTGGTCGGTGTCACCGTCGCCGCGTCGATGGGCGATTCGCTACTGGTGCGCGACGGCGACGGGTTCCGCTTCGACGGCTTCGCGAAGGGACACGCCATCGCGTGCCAGGTCGTGTTCACGGTCGCGCTCGCCGACACGGCGCGCATCCGCGACATCGTCGCGACGCTGTCGCTGCTAGATGCGGGAGTTGCCCCCGCGCCCGTCGACTCGCTCGTCCTCCGACGCGATGTTCGAAGTGCGGTTCCCAATGTCGCGCGCGAGACGACTTCGCCCGACGACGACCAGGCGCCGGCGATGCCGCGCGTCGCGACGATTCGGCCGCTCGCGAGCGCGACGCAGAGCGGCGTGAGCGAGCTGCTTGCGTGGACCGAGCAGGTGCCGGCGCCCCAGCCGGTGCCGGCGCCGGTCGCGGTCGCGCCCGCGGTGCCCGCGCACACGGGCGAGGTCGCCATCGTCGAGCCGCACGACGACGCCGTGTTCGCCAACCGCGACCAGGCCACGGTGCGCGCGCGCCACCCGCTGGGAAGCCGCGTGACGCTGTTCGTGAACGGGGAAGCGGTCGACGAGTCGCAGGTCGGCCAGCGCACCGTCGACGTCGCGCACGAAGAAGAAACCACAACCTGGTACGGCGTGCGCCTGAACGCGGGTTGGAACGACCTGCGCGTGCGCGCCGCGCTGCTCAAGGGCGGCGAAGCGGGCGACAGCGTGCGCGTCGCGCTGTCGTCGCGTCCCGCCGAGCTGGTCGCGCTCGACGCGCGCCACGTCGTCCCCGCCGACGGGCGCACGCGCGTCACGGTGAAGTTCGCGGTGCACGACGGCTTCGGCCTGCCGGTGATGGACGGCTGGGCGGTGACGCTGGTGGAAGGCGCCGACCTGGTCGACAACGTCGACGCGCGTCCGGCGCTGCGCGAGATGCAAGCCACCACGCTGGACGGACTGGTGAGCTTCGACGTCGAGCCGCAGCACGCGACCGGCTCGCACCGCATCGCGGTCGAGCTCGACGGCATGCGCGCGTCGACCGAAGTCGTGTTCGTGGCACCCGACCGTCCGCTGCTCGCGACCGGCATCGTCGACTTGTCGGCGGGTTCGTACCAGAAGGGCGGCTCCGGCAGCGGGCAGGGCCTCGAGCACTACACCGACGGTTTGGACGGCGACGCGCAGGCGCGCCTGTTCGTGCAGGGCGCGGCACCCGGCGGCGTCAGCGTCACCGCGCGCCTCGACACCCAGAAGCGCTACGACGACCCGCTCTTGAAGCAGCCCGACCCCGACAAGCAGTATCCGATGTACGGCGACGCGTCGCTGTTGCACTACGCGGCTCCCGCGCGCGGCGGCAACTACGTCTCGTTCGACCGCGGGCAGTCGTACTTGCGCTACAGCGATCTGCGCACGCCCATCGACCGCGGCGAGTTCCTCACCTACCAGCAGGTGGTGACGGGATTGTCGACCGCACTCGTCGACGGCCCCAACTCGGTGCGCGCGTTCTTCACCGAGACCGACTTCGTCACCTTCACCGACGACATCCCCGCCGACGGAACGAGCGGTTTCTACTACCTCTCGCGCGCGCCCATCGTGGAGAACTCGGAGCGCGTGGTGGTCGAGACGCGCGACCGCTTCCAGTCGGAGAAGGTGCTGGAGGCGCGTGTCATGCTGCGCCGCCGCGACTACACCATCAACCCGTACGACGGCTCGATCCTGTTCATGGAGCCGGTGCCGGTCACCGACCGCGAGCTCAACCCCAACACCGTCTCGGTCACGTACCAGACCGAGACCGACGGCGCCGACACCTACCTGTTCGGCGTGCGCGGCGACGTCGCGCAAGGGAAGCGCTACCGCGCGGGTCTGACCGCGGTCGCCAACTCGGGCGACGGCCCTGGCTACGCGCTCTACGGCGCCGACGGCGAAGTGGGCTGGCGCGGCCTGCGCGTGGGCGGCGAGATCGCGCGCAGCAACGACGACATGGTGGGCGACGGCGACGCCTACAAGATCGGCGCGAGCGCGACGCGCGGCGACTCCAAGCTCGACCTCTACCTGCGCCGCGTCGACGGCGACTTCTCGAACCCGTCGTTCCGCGGCGCCGACAGCGAGAACGCGAGTGTCAAGGCCGGCTTCGACGGGCGCTGGGCGGTCAACAAGCAGGTGTCGGTGAACGCCGACGGCTACACGCACGAGTACCAGTCGACCGACGAACTCAAGGAGTCGGCGCGCGCGACGGTGGACTACCGCCGCCGTCTGCTCGAGATGTCGGCCGGGCTGCGCGTCGCGCGCCACGACGAGCCCACCAACCAGGGAGGCGACGACACGAGCGGCGTGCTCGCGCTGGCCGGGCTGACCATCGGCAACCGCGGCAGCTTCGGCGTGTCGACGACACTCGAGCAAAACGTCGCCGGCGACGTCGTCGACGACTATCCCAACCGCTTGAAGACCGTGCTGGCGGCGCCGCTCACCGAACGCTTCCGCGCCATCGCGACCTACGAGTACGCGACCGCGAGCACGCAGTCGACCACGCACCAGTTCACCGCCGGCGTGGAAGGAACCACCGACCACGGCACCCAGGCGTACACGCGCTACGCGCTCGACCGCGTCGCGAGCGACGCGCGCATGGGCGCGGTGAGCGGCATCCGCCAGAAGCTGCGCTTGAACCCGACCACGTCGGCGACGCTCGGCGTCGAAGGTTTCCTCTCCATGGCGGGGCGCGACGACGACGAGTACGTGTCGTTCACGGCGGGGCTGGGGTCGAAGGTGCCGGGGTCGTACTTCGTCGACGGCGGGTACGAGTACCGCTGGCAGTCGAACGGCGACAAGCACCTCGTGCGACTGTCGAACGCGCAGCAATTGGGCGGCGGATTCGCGTGGCTCACCAAGAACGTGCTCGGCATCGGGACGCACGAGATGGAGCCGGGCGTCGACCGCGACGAGGCCCAGTACTACGCGACCGTCGCGGGCACGTGGCGTTCGCCGTTCGCGCCCGTGCAGTCACTCGCGATGGTGAAGAGCTACTACGACCGTTACGCGCCCATCGAGCCCGACGCGATTCGCTGGCGCTTGGTGGCGTCGTGGGACGTGAACGCGTTCCCGACCCCGCAGCACGAGCTGCGCCTCAAGTACGCGTACAAGCACGTCGAAGACTGGAGCGACGAGGTGGCACTCACCACCAATACCGATCTCCTGCTCGGCCAGTACGTGTGGCGCTTCGCGCGCGGGTGGGATCTCGACACGTGGGGACGCGTGCTCAAGCTCCGCGACGGCGGCACCGAGCAGTACGGCGCCGGCGTCGAAGTCGGCCGCCTGGTGTACCGGTCGATTCGCCTCGGCGTGGGCTACAGCGTCAACGGCTTCGAGGACCCCGACGTCAGCACCACCGACGCGTGGAGCCGGGGCTTCGGCGTGCGCCTGCAGATGATTCTGTCGGATTGGCTCTTGTCCGACTTCGAAGGACTGAGGAAGTAGTCATGCTGCGCAAGATTCTCATCGCATACTTGTTCGTCGCCACGGCGTGGACCGCGTTGCCCGCGCGCGCGGGCGAACTGATCGTCAACGGCGGCTTCGAGACGGGGAGCTTCGGCGCGTCGTGGGTCAACGGCGCGCGCATCAACAACGCCCAAAACACCAACGCCGCGGATCACCTCGTCACCCTCGACCTGCCGTACTCCGGCAGCTACTCGGCGCTGCTCGGGTTCAAGTACGTGACGCAAGTGACCAGCGCGTACGGGTACATGTACCAGGACGTGACCATTCCCGCCGGCATCTCGCGCGCCACGCTCAACTTCAAGTGGCGCATGCAGGGCTACGACAGCGACAACTACGACCCCTTCACGGTCGACGTCCGCACGACCGCCAACGTCCAGCGCGAGCGCGTGCTGTTCTACGCCTTCAGCGAGTGGAACGACATTTATAAGGACAGCGGCTGGCTGTCCGACGACAACACGCTCCCGGTCGGGCACGACATGACCACCTACGCGGGGTCGACGATTCGTCTGTATTTCGAGCAGGCCAACTTGCTCGACGCCCTCTACGAGACGTGGACCTACATCGACGACGTGTCGCTGATCTACAAGATGTGGGTCGACCTCGCGGTCGACGGCAACGGCGACGACGTCTTCGGCGCGTCCGGCACCGGCAACGGCGGCAATTCGACCAAGAGCGGTGCGGCGGGCGACTCGCTCTTCTACTACGTGCGCGTCGAGAACGAAGGCACGGTGACGGACACGTACCGCCTGACCGCGACCCAGCCGGTGGGGTGGAACGCGCGCATCTTGGTGGGTGGGACGTACCAAACCTTCCCGTACACGTTGCCGGCGATGGCGGCGGGAGCCTCGACCACCTATCGCGTGGCCGTGCTCGCGCCGGCGGGCGCCGCCAACGGCTCCTACAACACCATCATCAACGCGACCAGCACCGCGCAGGCGAGCCGCGTCGACAGCGCGCGCTTGACCGCGACCATCGTGAGCGCGATCTACGGCGCCGACCTCACCGTCAACGGCAACGGCGTGGGTGTGATCGGCGACAACGGAACCGGCGGCTTCGCGCTCACCACGTCGCCGTGGGACGTCACCGTGCCGTACACGGTGACGCTGCGCAACACCGGCAACGCGGCGTCGACGTACACCGTCGCGTGGACCAACGACGCCGGCCTGACCGCGTCCGTGGTTTACAACGCGACCACCTACAATGCGACCTTCACGACCGCGAGCATCGCGGCGGGTGCGACCGTCACCATGACACTCAACCTGCGCGTCGCGTCTCCCAACAAGGGCGGCGACTACACCAACATTCTCACCGCGACGTCGACCGCCAACGCGACCAAGCGCGACTCGATCAAGTCGATCCTGCGCAACCTGGCGCCGCGCGTCGACATGATCATCGCGACGAGCGGCGACGACATCTACGGCGCCACCGGCACCGGGCTGGGCGGCGGCAGCTCCAACGCGGGCGAACGCGGCACCACCGTCCAGTTTCCGATCATCGTGCAGAACGAAAGCGCCGCGGCCGACTCCTTCACGCTCACGTGGACCGCGCCCGCGGCGGGGTGGACCGCGACCATCAACATCAACGGCGTCGACCGCGCCTTCCCGGTGGTGTCACCGCGCATCAACGCGAATTCGCAGGCCGGCTACACCCTCAAGGTCGTCATTCCGGCGGCGGCGGCGTACGGGACCTACAAGTCGATCCTGAACGCCGCGTCGCGCGTCGACAACCGCATCACGGAAAGCGTCGCGGCGACCATTAGTGTTGCCACGCCGAGCGAGATCGACATGACCATCGACGGCCTGGGCGCCAACGTGTACGGCCCTATCGGGACCGGCTTGGGTGGTACCTCGATCCACACCGTCGCGCCGGGTCAGACGACGGTGTTCAACGTCAACATTCGAAACGTGTCGGGCGTGAACAATTTCAGCGTGGGCTGGAGCGCGCCCGCCGGTTGGACGGTGACGTTCAACGGGAGCGCGACGCCGATCGCGAGCATCGCGGCGGGGACGTACCCCTTGAGCGTCACGGTGCCGTCGTCGTCGTTGGGCGGGACCTTCGACGTCATCCTCGACGGCCGCAAGGTCGACAAACCGTTCCTCATGGACAGCGTCACCGGCCGCGTGGTGGTGGTTCCGCCCGCGGTGGTCGACGGACTCATCGATGGCAACGGCAACAACGTGTTCGGCGCGCTCGGGAGCGGCGCGGGCGGGGCGTCGCTCCAGACCACGTCGGCGCCGGCGACGCTCAATTTCACGGTGGAGCTCCAGAATCAGGGACCGAGCGCGGATCGTTACCGCGTCAGTTGGGTCGCGATTCCCGGTTGGACGGCGCTGCTCAACGGCGCCGCGACGCCGTTCACCACCGGCTCCGTGCCCGCGGGCGGCTCGCGCGTGTATCCGTTCACGGTGACGATTCCCGCCGGCGCCGCGGTGGCGAACTACCAGTACATCCTCGACGTGGTGTCGATCAACGACGCCACCTCGTTCGAAAGCATGGCCGCGCGCGTGACCATCGTGGGTCCCCCGCGCCCCGACATGATCATCGACGGCAACGGGCTCGACGTGTTCGGCGCGCTGGGATCGGGGCAGGGCGGAACCTCGACGCGAACCGCAGCGCCTTCCACCGCGTACACGTCGACGCTGCGCGTGCGCAACGCGGGGTCGTTCCCGGATTCGATGCGCGTCCAGTGGACTCCGCCGGTCGGCTGGCCCGTGCACAGCGTCACCATCACGCGCGGAGCGGTCACGTACTTGACGCCGTTCTACACCCCGCTCCTCGCGCCGGGCGCGGTCGTCGACTACGTTGTCAACGTCACCGTGCCGCCCACCGCGAACGCGGCGCACACGGCCATCATCGACAGTTGGTCGTCGCGGCCGCCCAACCAGTCGGAGAGCGTGGCACTCGTCACCGAGACGCGCGGGCTGGTGCGCGGGCTCGTGTTCGACGACCGCGACCACAATGGCGTGTTCTCCGCCGGCGACTTGGGTCTCGGCGGCGTGCTCGTCACCGAGACGACGAGCGGGCTTGTCACCGTCACCGCGGGCGACGGGTCGTACGCGTTGCCCATCGCGGGCGCGGGGCTCGTCGTCACCGAGCAGAACCCGAGCGGCTACGTGTCGCTCTCGCCCGACACCATGGGGTCGTACACCATCGCGGCCGGCGACACCGTCGACGTGAACTTCGCCGACGTCGGCGACCTCACGATCACGCCGGGCACGTCGCAACCGGGCGCGTTTGGGAGCTTCGTCGTGTTTTCGCACCGCGTGCAGGCGGGCACGGCGGGGCACGTCGACCTCGCGGCGACGGCGTCGGACTCGCTCTCCGCGCTGGTGTGGTACCTCGACGTCAACGCGAACGGATTGCTCGACGGTCCGGACCGCTTGCTGGTCGCGAGCGACGGCGACCTCGACCCCGCCGCGCCCAGCGCGGGCGTACTGAACGTGCTCCTGCGCGTCACCATCCCTGCGAGCGCGACCATCGGGTCGACCATCGTGGTCGACGTGCACGCGCAACAGTCGGTGACGAGCACCGCGCTCGTGCTCACCGCCGACGCCACCGACGTCATCCTCGTGGTCGACGCCGCGGCGGGACGACTCGCGATGCAGAAGACCTCCGACCGCGCCAACGCCGCGCCCGGGCAGGCCATCGAATACTCGGTGCGCGTGTTCAACGCCGGCGCCGACAGCCTCGCCAACGTCGTCATCGTCGACCCCATCTCGTCGTGGGTCGACGTGGTGCCGAACGCGTTCGGCGCGGGGCGCGACCTCGAATGGCGTCCGCCCGTCGGCGCGCCGGTGTATCTCACCTTCAACGACGCGGACGCGGACGAGTGCGAGTACGATTCGCCGTCGCGCACGCTGCGCGTCATTCTGTCGAAGAATACGAGCTTCGTGCTCGCGCCCGGACAGGCCGGTGTGATTCGCTACCGCGTTCGCGTGCAGTAGACTCGGGGCCGGCCGCCCCAGAATCCCCTGGAAAGTCGGCCCCCGAGCCGCTACACTCTTTCGCGCATTCCCAGCTATCATCGAATGCGCAAAACCCCGGCCGCATGCCGAGGGTTTCGCTTTTTCCATCAACGGAGGATTTTTCGATGTCTCAAAACGAGTTCGCGCCGAAGGTCGGTCTGGAGGCCGTTGGCCTCACCAACCTCGGCGGCGTGCTCTGGAATCCGACTCCAGCCACGCTCTATGAAGAGTTCGTGATGAACGGCGAAGGCGTCATCGCGAATGACGGCCCCATCGTCGCCGAGACCGGCAAGTACACGGGTCGCAGCCCCGACGACAAGTTCGTCGTGGAGGAAGCCGGGAGCAAGCCGCACATTTGGTGGGGCAAGGTCAACCGCCCCTTCGACGAGGACAAATTCAATCGTCTGCTGCACCGCGTGCAGGCGTACCTGCAAGACGGCATGGTGTACGTGCAGGATTGCTGGGCGGGCGCCGACCGCGACCAGCGCATTCCCATTCGCGTCGTGACGCAGATGGCGTGGCACTCGCTGTTCGCGCGCAACATGTTCATCCCGATCAAGCCGGAGGAGAGCCGCAACCACACGCCGCAGTTCACGGTCATTAGCGCGCCCGGCTTCAAGGCCGACCCCGCCATCGACGGCACCCGCAGCGAGGCGTTCATCCTGGTCCACTTCGGTCGCGGCATCGTGCTGATCGGCGGCACCGTGTACGCGGGCGAGATCAAGAAGTCGATCTTCACCGCCATGAACTACCTGCTGCCCCGGAAGGGCGTCCTCTCGATGCACTGCAGCGCGAACGAGGGTCCCAGCGGCGACGTGGCCGTGTTCTTCGGGTTGTCGGGAACCGGCAAGACCACCTTGTCGGCGGACCCCAAGCGCCGGTTGATCGGCGACGACGAGCACGGGTGGTCGGATCGCGGCGTGTTCAACTTCGAGGGCGGTTGCTACGCGAAGGTGATTCGACTCTCGCAGGAAGGCGAACCCGAAATCTACGCGACGACGAAGCGCTTCGGCACCGTGCTGGAGAACGTCGTGGTCGACGAGCACACGCGCGTCGTCGACCTGGA
>CAZLLI010000054.1:0-17980 GCA_964560355.1 uncultured bacterium
GGAGCTTGTGGCTCGCGAACTGCCACGCGCGCAAGCCGTGGATGCGCGGGCTCAAACGCGCGAGCCCGGTGACGCCGCGCAGCACGATGCGGACCTTGCGGCCGAACTCTTCGTGCCACAGCTCGGCCGAGCGCTCGACCGCGACCGCGGCCGGCTCGTACACGACGCCGGCGCCCTGGTCGGCCACGTCGAAGGCGGTCTGGAAGTCGTTCGACACGTCGACGTAGAGCTCGCGCACCAGCGCGCGGCGCGCCGCGAAAATGGAACCGTTCGCCACCAATACGCTCTGCAACGCACTCTCCAGCTTCTTCACGCGCGACTCGTAGCGCCAGTACAGGCTCTCGCCCTGCGCGACCGTGCTGGCGTCGCGCGTGTACTTGAGCTCGCCCACCACGCAACCGATGCGCGGGTCGCTAAAGCGCGCGACCAGGACGGCGACGGCGTCGCGCGCGTAGAGCGAGTTGGCGTCGCTGAACACGATGATTTCTTCGCGCCGCGCGCGCACGACGTCGTTCAACGCCGCGTTCTTGCCGCGCCGCACGGGCCAGTGGAACAGCTCGACGCCGTGGTCGTGGTATTCGCGCGCGATGGCGTCGGTGCGGTCGGTGGAGCCGTCGGAGGCGACCACGATCGCCAGGCGTCCCCCGTACTCGAGCGCGAGGCTGTTTTCGATCTTCGCGCGGATCACCGCCTCTTCGTTGTGAGCGGAGACCACCAAGCACACCGACGGCAGCCGCCTGTCCGGCGCCGCACTGGGCGCGCGACGGCGCAAACGACCGAGCGCGGCCAGGAGGGCGGGATAACCGGCGTAGACGTAAACGAGAAGGGCGAGGCTAACCCAGAACAGCGACGACCACATCGATACTCAACTCCCTCGCAGGGGAACCCTTGGATGCAAGCTGTGCGTCGCCGCCAGACCTAGCGGCAGCGCGCCTCATGGAGTCGATATCAAACGCTCTTCGCTGACCTCTTCTATGTTTGAGGGGCTGAATTGATAGTAGCACAGGCCGATACGGGCCACCAACGCCATTTCACGGGCACCCCGCCCGCGGGTGGCTCCCCGGCCGTCACCATAACTCACGTATCGAAATAACCGAAACACCATCTTCGGCAAACCCGACCCACAGCCGGTCGCCGTCCAGGGCGACGTCGGCCACTTCCCCGCCGCCAATCCCGTCGGCGGCCGTGAGCCACCGCACGCCCTTGGGGCTGCACAGCGCCACCCCCGCCGTCGTCCCGACCACGAGGCGCCCTTGGGCGTCGAAGGCGATGGCGCGAATGCGCCCGCGCAGCGCCCCCAGGCCGCCCGGCCCCGAGTTCCACTCGCGCGCCGGCGCCCACGCGCCCTTCTCCTCGTCGAAGGAGTAGAGCCGCGTCTCCGTCGCCGCGACCCAGGTATCCGCGGGCCCGCGCGCGAAGTCGACCACGGTGGCGGCGCTGTCGATGCCCGGGTAGCGACGCCACCCGCCGTCGTGGCTGCGCGCCGGGCGCCCCGACGAGATCGCCCAGGCCCCGCTGTCGGCCGCGCGCACTTGGGCGATGGCGCCCCCGGTGGTCGCGGTCGCGCGCGCGAGTCGCAACCAGATGCTGCCGTCGTAGCGATAGAGCGCGCCCGTGCGCGTGCCCACCCACGCGCCCATCTCGTCGACGAAGAGCGACGTGAAGGCGGGGTCGGCTTCCACTACGTCGGGGCGCACGTCGACCCACGCGTCGCCCGCGCGGCGTCGTACCGTCCAGCGACCCGCGGTCCACACGTCGCCGGTCGGCGCGAGCGCGATCGCGCGCACGTCGCGCGGCGCGTTCTCGGCCGCGTAGGTGCGCGCGGTGGCGTCGGCGCGATGGAGACCGCCGTCGCACAGAAACCACGCGCCGCCCTTGCCGTCGGGTGTGAGCGACTGCACGCGCGGCGCCGGGAGTCCGCCCGGCAGCACCACGCGAAACGCGCCGCCGCGACCGAGCGCCACCACGCGCCCGTCGCTCGAGCCCACGAAGGCGCCGCTCCCGTCGGCCATGACCACGCGCCAGCTGGCGTCGACGTCCGACGACGGCAGCGGCGCGCGCGACCACTTGCCGCCGCGGCGCGCGAACACCCAGCCGTCGCCCACCACCCACAGCGTGCCGTCGCCGCCGAACGAGATCGACTCCGCGCGCGCGAACCGCACACCCGCGGGGGACTCGACTTCGACCGCGCGCATGCCGTCGAAGCGATACACGCCGCGGTTCTCGACCAAGAGGTAGAACGCGTTGCGCTCGCCGGGGACGATTGCGCGCACTTCACCGCGCGGAATGCCGGCGCCCGCTTGGAACGACACGATGGTGGTGTCGTTCACCTGCGCGCACAACCCCACCGCGGTGGCGAAGTAGCGCGTGCCGTCGGCGCGATCGGCGATCGCAAACAGCTTGTCTTCGATGAGCGAATCGCGGCGCGTGATGGTGTAGCCGCCGTGCGACGTGATGACGCCGGCGCCGTGGCCCGAGGTCGCGAGCAGGATGTCGCCGTTTTTCCCGAGGCCGATGCCGGCGATGCGCGCGAGCGGCACCGTCGCCAGCGGGCCGGGTGCCTCGGGCGTGAACACGAGCGACTCGAAGCCGCCCTCTTCGCCCGTACGGCGAAACAGCGCGAGCCCCGCGTCGGTGCCGACGAAGACGCTGTCGCCTTTGGCGGCGATGGCGCGCACCGGCGTCGCGGGCAGGCGGTCGCCCGCGCCCGCGTGCGCGAGGGTCGTGCCGTTGCGCAGGTCGACGAGGTAGAGTCCGGCCGCGGTGCCGATCCACAGCACGTTGCCGGTGTGGCAGAGCGCGCGCACTTCGGGGACGGGGCCGACGTGCCACGCGTCGAGCGCGGGCTCCGCCGCCCAAGCCGCCCGCGCGACCGCGGCCCACACGAGTGCCGCCGCCGCGCAATTCCGCTTTCGGTCGCGCGCCGAGTTCGCTAGCCTCTCTCGAGAAACGATGCGTATCAGTTTCATCGCCAATCCGACCGCCGGTCGCGGGAGGACGCGCGCCGCCGTCGAGCGCTATGCCCGTGCGGTGCGCGGGGACTCCCGCTTCCTTTGGACGCAAGGACCGGGCCACGCCCGCGAGCTGGCCCGCGAAGCCGCGCGCGATTCCGACGCCGTTTGCGCCTTCGGGGGCGACGGCACGGTCCACGAGGTGGTCAACGGCCTCATGCCGAACCCGGTCCCGATGGTGGTGGTTCCGACTGGATCCGGCAACGACTTTGCGTCGCTCATCGACTGCCCCCGCTCCCCCGAGGACCTCGCACGCATGCTCGACGACGGTACCGGGCTGCGCGTCGACGTGCTCGACTGCGGCGATCGCTACTGCGCGAACAGCATCGGCATCGGATTCGAGGCGCTCGTCACCTACCACAGCCTCGCGATCCGCAACATGCGCGGGCTCCCGCTCTATCTAACGGCTGTGATCAAAGCGCTCGCGCAATACGAGTCGAATCGCTTCACGCTGGAGTTCGACGGCGCGCGGCGCGTGGAGGGAGAATTCCTGTTGGTGTCGGTCGGCAACGGCGTGCGTGCGGGCGGCGGGTTCTACCTCAACCCCGGAGCCTTCCCCGACGACGGACGTCTCGACGTGTGCACGGCGGAACGCATGCCGCGCGCGCGCATGCTCATGATCCTGCCCAGCACGATTCGCGGGAAGCACGTCGGCAAGCGCGGTATCGCCGTCCACCACGGCGCGCGGCTGCGCGTATCGGCGGAGCGGCCCTTTCCGATCCACATCGACGGGGAGTATTTGGGGAGACGGGAAACACCGCTCGAGGTAGCGATCATCCCGCGCGCGTTGCCGGTGCTCTCGCGCGCGCACGGCCGCGCGCGCCACTCGCACCCGATGGAGAGAATTCTCGCGCCGAAGTAGTCCTACTGCCCCGGCTGCATGCGCGCCGACCCCGGCGTCGACAGCGAGCCCGCGCTCTGCGAGCGCGGGGGCGTCACGCGGTACCCGATCCAGCCGTGCACGCCGTATTGGGCGCCGACGAAGACCGTGTCACGCGCGATGCGCTCGCGATCGGCCTTGGACCACGGGCCCAAGAACAGATCCAGCACGCGCTCGCTGTCGAGCACGAGGTCGATGTGCGCGTCGCGCACGTAGTCGCGGAGCCGCCCCGCGCGCATGGCTTCGTACGCTTCCGCGTTGACTTTGCCGTCGAGGTTGACCACGCGACGGTGCGAGAGATAACCGATGGCGCCGCCTTGAAACACGCCGATCGTCTCCGACGGATCGGTGTGCGTCGACACCCAGCGCGCGGCGTCGTAGAAGCCGTACACGGGCGTGGTGCGGAACGCGCTCGTGAAGCCCATATAGAGGAGCGCGACCGCGTACACGCCGCTGGCCGCGAGCGCCATGCGGCGCACCGGGAGCGGACGACGACGCACCCACGCGATGGCGTCGTCGACGGCGAGACCCGCGAACACCATGCCCACGACGTAGAGCGGATAGTAGTAGCGCAGGAAGAAGAACACCCCGAACACGTAGGTCGAGTACGCCGCGACCATGGTCACGCCGAATAGGAGCAGAAAGTCGAGCTCGTGATCGTTGGTGCGCGCGCGGCGCCGCCACCACCACACGAGGAACGCCACCATACCGATCGCGGCCAGCACATTGGTCAGCGTCTCCGCGCCCCCGAACCGTTCGGCGAGCTTGCGCGCGCCTCTGAAGATGGGGTGCACCGCCGGCGTCACGCGCAGCGTCGCGAGCGAGCGCTCGAGGTGGTGCGCGACGAAGGCGGCGTCGGGGCCGTGCTGCAGGCCGGCCGTCGACGACAAGTCGAAGAAGGGCGCGTACGCGATGGCGAGATAGCGCGTCGCGCGGCCGCTTTCCGGCACCGGCGAGCCGACCGCGAGGGTGCCGTAGAGCGCCCACGGCGCGCACACCAGCGCCCACGCCGCGGCCGCCGCGGCGACGTTCCCGCGCCAACGCGCGTGCGGCTGCGACGCGCGCGTGCGCGCGCGCACTACGAGCAAGTAGTCGAGGCACATCACGAGCGCGAGGAAACCGAGGTCGACGCGCGCCAGCATGGCGACACCGAGCAGCGCGCCCATGGTCACGAACGTGCGGCGCGACGGCGCGTCGACGGGGCGCACGCGGGTAAGATAATAGTCGACCGAAAGCGCGAAGAAGAACGTGGCGAGCGCGGTCTCCAAGCCGTTGGCGGCCTGCCGCACCACGATGGGAGAGAAGGCCCACGCGGCGGTCACGGCGAGCGCGGCGAGCTCGCTCGCCCGGCGCGCGACGATGCGGTGGACGAGGAACGCGGTCGCGACCGTGAGGAGCGCGGACAAGACCAGCGCGAGGTGGATGGGGAGCGACGGATTGTCGCCCGCGATCCAATAGAGCGGGACCAGCGTCGCTACGTAGAGCGGCTGGAATCCGTTGGTGGCGTGGATGCCGTCGAAGGTGGCACCCGCACCGTGCGCGACGTTGCGCGCGATCTGGAACGCGTAGAAGCTGTCGTCGTACAGGAAGCCGTTACGCGCGAGCGTGCCGAAATCCAACAGGGCGACGGACACGTGGACCGCCGCCGCCGCCGCGAGCACGACGAACAGGCCGGGACTGATTCGTTTCAAGGGGAGGAGCCGTTACCAGTGGTTTCGAGTCGTTACCTCTCGGGTAAAAGCGTTGATTTATCGCTTCTTATGCTACCCCCGCGCTCCCCAAATGTCAACCGCGGGTCCGGCCGTGCGCGCTAACGCTCCCACCCGCACCGCGTTAGCGGGCCTTTCCCGGCACCGCCGGGTGCGCTATGGTGTCGCGACGCGTCGACCGCGCACGCCATGCCCGAGAACCGAACCCGCATCGCCCTCGCCTACGCCGGCATGTGCCTGATCTGGGGATCGACCTGGATGGGCATCAAGATCGGTTTGCGCGGAGCGCCGCCCTTGACCGCCATCGCGGTGCGCATGACCATCGCCACGCTGGTGGTGTACGCGATCCTTCGCGCGCGCCGCATCGCGCTCCCGCGCGACGCGCGCTTTCGCAAGCTCGGCGTGTTCCTGGGCTTCTTCCACATCGTGCTGCCCTATTCGCTGGTCTATTACGGCGAACAACACATCCCTTCCGGCCAGGCGGCCGTGCTGTACGCGATCCTCCCGCTCATCGTGGCGGTGCTCGCGCGCTTCATGCTGGGAGACGCGCTCACCCCCCGCAAACTCCTCGGCATCGCGGTCGGCATCGCCGGTGTGGCGGTGATCTTCTCCGACAGCTTGCGCAGCGAGTCGCTGGGGTCGTCGGCGCGGGCTTCCGTCGGCGTGTGGTGCGTGCTCGGCAGCGTGTTCGCCGCGTCGGTGGGGTCGGTCGCCACCAAGAAGTGGAGCGGCGGCTACGACCCCGTGGCGTCGCTCTTGATCCCGTTCGCGACCAGCGCGCTGGTCGCGGCCGCGCTCGCGTCCGCGTTCGAGAGCGCCAACCCGATCCGTTTCGACGCCACCACGTGGGGGTCGATCGTCTATCTCGCGGTGGTCGGGTCGGTGGGCGCGTTCTCGCTGTTCTTCTACGTGATGCGGTACCTCGACGTCACCGTGGTCTCGTACCAGACCTTCATCATTCCCGTCATTGCGGTGCTGATCGGCTTCGTGGTGCTCCACGAAACGGTGTCGCCGCGACTCGGCGTGGGCGCGCTCTTGATCCTGGCCGGCATCGCGCTCGCGACCTTGTGGTCGTCGCCGGGCACGAAGACGGCCGAGCACGCGTCGTGAATCACGCGCTCTCCGAAGCGTCCGCCATCGTGCGCGCGGCCAGGCGCGTCGTGGTGACCACCGGCGCCGGCATGTCGAAGGAGAGCGGCATCCCGACCTTTCGCGACGCGCCCAACGCGCTGTGGGCGAACTTCAACCCCGAGGACCTGGCGACGCGCGCGGGCTTTCGCCGCGACCCCGCGCTGGTGTGGCGCTGGTACGCGGAGCGGCGCGCGATGATCGCACAAGCCACTCCGCACGAGGGGCACGTCGCGCTCGCGCGCATGGAGCCGCGCTTCGACGCCTTCGTGATCCTGACCCAGAACATCGACGGTTTGCACGCCGCCGCGGGGTCGCAGAACGTGGTCGAGCTGCACGGGAATATTTTTCGCTACAAGTGCTTCGAGCACGACCACCCCGCGCGCGGTCCTTTCCCCGACGACGAGGCGCCGCCGCGCTGCGCGTGCGGGTCGTTCGTGCGCCCCGACGTGGTGTGGTTCGGCGAGTCGCTCGACCCCGACCACCTCGCCGCGGCCGACGATGCCTTGACGAGTTGCGACGCGCTGGTCGTGGTCGGAACTTCCGGGCTGGTGTATCCCGCGGCGGGCTTCGTCGAAATCGCCAAGGGACACGGCGCGCACGTCGTGGAGATCAACCCCGAGCGCACGCCGCTCACTCCACTCGCCGACGTGTTCGTCGCCGGCGGCGCGAAAGCGATCCTGCCCGCGCTGGAGGCCCAAATCCGTTGACCGCGCGCGCGGCGGCGTGCTACTCATTATAGACACACCCCTCGAGTTTCAAGGTCGTCCAGCTTGATTCGATTCCGTATCGCGTCGCGTGCTTCCCTGTTCGTCCTCGCCGCGGGCCTTTTGGCCGGCGCGACCTCCGCGCGCGCGCAAAGCATCGTCACCTTGTTCGACGTGCGCGAAGGCGTGATCTCGCCCGAGTCGCCGGTGGGTGACGGCCGCGCCGACTCCACGCGCGTGCGCTACACGCTCTCCGCCGCCGCGACCGTCTCGTTGATCGTATTTGAGAACGACGGTGTCACGCCGGTGCGCACTCTGCGTCCGCTCGGCACCGAGACGTCGGGCGCGCGCACGTTCTATTGGAACGGCCGCCGCGACGACCGCTCCATCGTCCCCGAAGGTGCCTACGTGGTGAGGCTGTACGCGCGCGGCGCGTCCAACCCCGACTCGGTCAAGACGCTGCCCGTGTACGTCGACGTGACGCCGCCCTCGATTCAGATCGTGAGCGTGCTCCCGAATCCCTACGCGCCCGGGGCTCCGAATTCGACCGCGTCGGTCAACATCTCGTTCACCATCGCCGACGCGTCTCCGGTTGCGCCGGGGCGCGTGGCCGACGAGCTCAAGGCGGCGTTCACGAATCCGAGCAACACCGCGTTCACGCCGGTGTCGCTCGTCACCACGCCCGCGTACGCGGGGCTCGACGGCAACTACGTGATGGCGTGGAACGCGACCGCCGAAACCGCCACGCCCCCCGACGGCGAGTACAAGGTCACGCTGACCGTGGTCGACGTGGCCGGCTACACAGCGACGTCGGTGTACCACTTCGACGTCGACACGCGCGCGCCCGACATCAAGGTGACGAGCCTCACCGAGAACGCGTCGGTGCGAAGCGTGCCCGACAGCCTGCGCGGGTACGCGTTCGACAAGCGCGGCGTCGACTCGCTGGTGGTGCGCTACGCGTCGACGCGCCCGTACCAGCCCGTCGCGTCGAGCTATCTCAGCGGCGACACGCTGCGCTTCGCGATTCCGCTCGCCGATTCGTTCGCGACCGAAGGGCTGCACCGCGTCGACTTCCGCGCGGTCGACCCGTTCGGGCGCGCCAACGTCGTCTTCTTCAGCTTCCGCTACGACGCCACCGCGCCGTCGGCGCCCCAGCTCGATCGTCCCACAACGAGCGCGTGGAAGACGAGCACGTACCCGCTCACCGGACACGCCGACGACGGCGGCGACCAGGGTTCCTTCGTGCGCGTGTACCGCAACGGCGCGCTGGTCGATTCGGTGTCGACGTTTCAGAGCGACGATTTCACCGTCGACGTCCCCCTGGTGGCGGGGCGCAACGACATCTTTACGCGCTTGCGCGACAGCGCGCAAAACGCGAGCGCGCCGTCGAACACGGTGACGGTCACGTTCGACACCGGGTCGGGCGTGTTCGCGCCGGCGCCCTTCGGCCCCGGCGACGTGTTCGACGTCAACGCCACCCGGAGCGCGGTGCGCTGCACGCTGCGCGTGTTCGACCTTTCCGGCCAGGTGGTGGTCGTGCTCACGGACGAAAGCGCGCAGCAGTTCTATGCCATCCCGTGGAACGGCGTCAATGGCAGCGGACTCGACGTCAAGAAGGGGCCGCTGGTCGCGGTCGCGTCGGTCGACTACGACGACGGCTCGCACGACGTGTTTCGGCAAGTTTTCCTCTTCGACCCCAACGCACCATGACGACGCGCACGCTGACTGGTTTATTGATCGCCGCCGCGGTCGCGATTCCGGCGGCGCGCGCGCGCGCGGAGTCGTCGCAGGGCGGAGCCTTCCAGCTCCCTGCGTACGGCGCGCGCGGGTGGGGCATGGCGGGCGCGTTCGTCGTGCGCGCCGACGACGAGAGCGCGGTCGACTGGAATCCGGCCGGGCTCGCGGGCGCGGGGCGCATCGCGGGGGCGTCGTACTTCCAACTAGTCGAGGGGCTGTCGGTCGGGCAATCGCAGGTCGTGTTCGCCACACCCATCTCGGGCGCGCGCACCGAAACCGGAACGGCGCGCCACGCGCTGGGTGCGATGTTCACCAACTTGCACGCCGAGGTCGCCGGCGACGAGACCTACACCGAGAATCACCTGCGCCTCGCGTACGCGTTCACGCCCGAGCCGCTGGTGTCGTTCGGAATCGCAGCGAGCGGATTCGTGTCGAAGAGCGGTGTCGCCGGCTTCGACGCGTGGGGCACGAGCTTCGACTTGACCGGCAACCTGTCGCTCTCGCGCGCGTGGTCGCTGGCGCTGGTCGGCCGCGACGTGTTCTCGCGCTACACCTACGACGACGGACGCGACTTCGACAAGGAGCCGCAGTACATCCTGGGCCTGGCGTGGGCGGGGTCGACGCGCGTCGCCTTCGAAGGCGACGTCGTGCGCAGCTACGGCGACTGGACGCGCGCGTCGCTGGGCGCCGAGACCGAGTACTTCTTCTCGCACGTCGCGCTGCGCGGCGGGCTGGCGTGGATGCGCGCGGGCGAGTCGCGCACGGTGCCGTCGTTCGGGGTCAGTGCGCGCGCGAGCCGGCTCGTGCTCCACTACGGCGCCACCCTCGACCAAGACGACGCCTTCGGCAGCACCCACCGCGTGTCGCTCGCGGTGCGCATCTAACCTCGTGTCCGCGTTCCTCTCGACGGTTTCGACGCGCCTGTTCCAGGTCGCGTTCGTGGCACTCGCCTTCTTCATTCCCTTCGGCATCGCGGGGGTCAACATCGCGCTCGGCCTCGCGCTCGTCGCGTGGTTGTTGTACCTGCCGGCGCACGCAGGTCGCGCGACCTTCCGGCTCGACGCGCTCGCGGTCGCCTCACTGGTGCTCACGCTCTCCGCGCTGCCGTCGGCGCTCGCGTCCGACGACTCCGCGCGCGCGATGAAGGATTGGAAGTCGTACTGGCAGCTCGGCGTGTGCTTCCTGGTCGGCGCCCACGTCGCGCGCGTGCGCGTGCGCGAGGTCGCGTTCGCGACGCTGGCGGGAGCGTGCGGGCTCGCGTGCGCGCTCGCCTTCGTGCAGCGCGCGGGGGGCTTCGACCTGGGGCCGATCCACGTCGGCGCCGAGCACCGCGTGGGCGGCACGCTCTACACCACCACCTTCGCGGGTGTCATGTACCAGATGATCGTGCTGCACGCGACCGTGGCGTCGACGCGGCGCCTCGGGCGCGGGCGGCGCTGGCTATGCGCGATCGTGCTGGCCGAATTCGCCGCACTCCTCTTCACGATGACCCGCGGCGCGTGGATCGCGCTTTTCGCGGGCATCGCGACCGCCGCGTTCGTGCTGAAGAGCCGCGTGCTCGTGCTCGCCGGCGCGATCGCCGTCGCGGTGCTGGCCGCGTTCACGTTCCTCTACGCCAACGACCAGGGACGCACCATCGCGGTCACCTCGATGGCGACGTCGGAGCCCGACCGCAACGTGGGGACGCGGCTGGTACTGTGGGACGTGGCGTGGGAGATGTTCCGCGAACACCCGTTCACGGGCGTCGGCATGGGCGACTTTTCGACCGAAGCGCAGGCGCGCCTCGCGGGGCGCAGCGTGCGCACCACCGTCGACGCGCACAACGTGTTCCTGCACGTGCTGGCGACGCGCGGGCTGGTGGGTTTCCTCCCGCTGGTCGCGTACTTCGTGGTGCTGGTCAGATTGCTGTGGCGGATCCTGCGCCGCGCGGAGATGGACTCGCTCGCGCGCCACTACGCGGCGGGCGCGCTCGCGGTGACGGCGGCGGTGCTGGTGGGGTCCTTGACCGAGAACAGTATCGACGACAGCGAAGTGTTCATCGCCTTCATGTTCATCGTAGGATTGGCACGGAGCGCACTCGCCCCGGCGCGCGACGGCGAGTGAGGGTGAGCGCGGCCGCGGCCGCCAACACGCATATCACCGGCTCGACCGGAATGCGCGTGCGCAACGAGCCGTAGAAGACCGCCGCGATGGCGGTGTGCACGACCACGACTCCGTACAGAAGCGCGAGCTCGCGCCAGCGCCGCGCCGTGACGACGAGCCCCAGCACGAATAGCGGGAGGACGGCGACGGCGTACACGAAGCCGACGTCGACCTCGGCGGCCAGGCGCCCCAGCGTCGAGTTCTTGTCGAACCACCACCCGCTCCTGATGCCGCTCAGTCCCATGTCGCTCTTGAAGCGCCAGTAGCGCACCATCTTCCAGAACACCAGAGCGGGCACGTCGGACGGATGCGCGCGCAGGTACTCGCGTCCCAAGTCCCACGCCATACGGTCGCGGGAGAGCTCGTCCAGGCGTGAGAGCTCGTCGAAACGCGGCAGCACTTGCAACGGCGCCGCACCCCCGCGCCACTCCGGCGTGTTCGCGACCTTCTCGTTGTTGCCCTGCAGGAAGGTGACGCCGCCGTGCGTGGTCAGGACCCAGCCGCCCACGACGCGCGCGTTGCGCGCGTACCACGGAAACACGACCACCGCGAACGCCAGCGCGAGTGCCGTACCGCGAATCAAGCGCGTGTGCTTCGAGTGCGGCGACAAAAGAAGCAGCGCGGCGATGACCCACTCGAACATGGGCAGACCCGACGGGCGCGCGAGGGTCGCCAGCCCGAGCAAGAGCCCCACCGTCGCCGCGCGGCGCGTGGAAGCGGCGAGCGCGCGCGGGTTGCGCGCCACCACCAGCGCTCCCATCAGGAACACGAGATAGAGGTTCTCGGTGAGCAGATACCCGGAAACGAAGACGAGAAACGGGTTGAGGGCCGCCAACGACGCCGCGACGAACCCCGCGGTGCGCCCGAAAAAGCGCCGCGCCACGCGGCCGGTGAGCGCCACCACCACGACGCCGAGCAGGACTTGCGCGACGCGCGCCGCGCGCGGGCTCTCGCCCGTCGCCTGGTAGATGGCCGCGAGAAAGACCGGGTATGCGGGCGGGCGTCGCGCGGTCACATGGCCGTCGTCGCCCGCGAAGCCGTCGCCGCGCACGAGGCTGGTAGCGATGGCGTGGTAGTCGGCTTCGTCGGCCTTGGGCGGCGTGTCGAAGCCGACCACCGCGCCCGCGAACACGAACCGCACGACCGCCGCCACGATCAGCACCGCGGTCCACAGCGCGCTTCGGCGGCGCGAGAAGACGATCACCGGATTTTTTCCGACACCGACTTGGCCTGCGTGAACAAGAGCAGGTAGTCGCGACCGCCGGCCTTGCTGTCGGTCCCCGACATGTTGAACCCGCCGAACGGGTGCACGCCCACCAGCGCGCCGGTGCACTTGCGGTTGAAGTACAAGTTGCCCACGTGGAACTCGCGCCGCGCGCGCTCGAGGTGGTCGCGGTTGTTCGAGTACACCGCACCCGTCAGCCCGAACTCGGTGTTGTTCGCGATGCGCAGCGCGTCGTCGAAATCCTTGGCGCGGATGAGCGCGAGCACGGGGCCGAAGATTTCCTCCTGCGCGATGGTGGCGTCGGGCGCGACGTCGCCGAACACGGTGGGCTGGATGAAGTAGCCGCTGCCGGCCGCGCGCATGCCGCCCGCGAGCAGCTTCCCTTCCGACTTACCGGTCTCGATGTAACCCAAGATGTCGTCGGCCGCCTTCTGATTCACGACCGGGCCCACCACGTTGTCCTTCGACTCGTAGGGCGCACCCTGCTTGAGCGCGTTGACGAGCGGAACCAACCGCGCGACGAAGGCGTCGTACACTTTTTCGTGCACGATGGCGCGCGAGCACGCCGAACACTTTTGCCCCTGGAAGCCGAACGCGGCCGCGACCACGCCCTTGGCGGCGGCGTCGAGGTCGGAGTCGTCGTCGACCACGATGGAGTCCTTGCCGCCCATCTCGAGCACCGCGCGCTTGATCCAGATCTGGCCCTTGCGCGGTGCCGCGGCCTCTTGGTTGATGTGCAGGCCGACTTCCTTCGAGCCGGTGAAGGCGATGAAGCGAATCTTCGGGTGCTGCACGAGGTAGCCGCCGACTTCGCCGCCGCCGCCCGGAACGAAGTTCACGACCCCCGCGGGCAGTCCCACTTCTTCGAGCACTTGCACGAACTTGGCCGCGATGACGGGCGAATCGCTGGACGGTTTCAACACCACCGTGTTGCCCGCCACGATGGCCGCCGACGTCATGCCGGCCATGATCGCCATCGGGAAGTTCCAGGGCGGAATCACCACGCCGGCGCCGAGCGGGATGTACACGAGCGCGTTGTCTTCGCCGTCGATCTTGGTGACGGGCTGCTCGGAGGCGTAGCGCAGCGCTTCGCGACCGTAGAACTCGAGGAAGTCGATGGTCTCGGCCACGTCGGCGTCGGCTTCGGCCCAGCTCTTCCCGACTTCGTACACCAGCCACGCCGCGTAGTCGAATTTGCGCTCGCGGATCACCTTCGCGGCCTTGAACAGGTACGACGCGCGCTCTTCGGGCGCGACGTGCTGCCAGGTTTGGAAGCGCGCGAGCGCTGCTTGCAGCGCGCGCTCGGCGTGCTCGCGCGTCCCTTCCGCCACGCGCCCGACCACGGTGTCGGGGTGCGACGGGTCGAGGGACGAGATGGTGCGGCTGGTTTTCACTTTTTCGCCGTCGATCACGAGTGGGTACTCGCGCCCCAGCTCGCCGCGCACGCGTGCGAGCGCGTCCTTCATTTTGCCCGCGACGGCGGCGTCGTTGAAATCGACGAACGGTTCATTCACGAATGGCGTCGGCATTAGGACTCCTCGATATAATTGGCAATCGAACGGGATGGTGGCAGCGCCCTCTACTATATGCAACGGGCCTGGCGCTGTAAACGGGCTTTCTGGTAACGTCGACGCCCATGCGCGCGCACGTGGAAACCATCTCGGTCCGCTACGCGGAGACCGACCGCATGGGCGTCGCCCACCACTCCAGCTATCTCTTGTGGTTCGAAATCGGGCGCACCGGCTTGCTGCGCGAATCCGGCCACGCGTACCGCGACTTGGAGTCGCGCGGCGTGCTCCTCCCCGTGGTCGAATACGGGGCGCGCTTCCTGAAAGGCGCCGACTACGACGACGTGCTGCGCATCGAAACCACCGTGCGCGACATCAAGAGCCGCGTGATCACGTTCGACTACCGCGTGGTGCGCGACGGCGAACTGGTCGCCGACGGCTTCACGCGCCACGTGTGCGTCGACGCGAATCGCCGCGCGCGCCGCTTCCCCGACGACGTCGTCGCCGCGATCGCCCCGTTTCTCCCCTAACGAGCAACGCTCGCGACGAAGAATTCCTCCGCTCTCAGGTCCTCGCGCGAGACATTTGGCATCGCGCTGCGGAAGTTCGCTTCGGAACCCTTCGTCGCTCGCGTATCGGCTAACGGATCTCGAAGCGCGTCGGCGGGTCGGCGGGCACGGGTTCCCAGGCGGTGTCGACGCGGGAGACGTGCGCGCGCGGCGGGCCCACGCGCAGGAACGCGAGCACTTGCTCGCACGCGGCGCGCGGGCCGACGAACCACGCTTCGACGCGACCGTCCGGGAGGTTGCGCACCCAACCCGCGAGGCCGAGTGCGCGCGCTTCGCGGCGCGTCGAGTCGCGGAAGAAGACGCCTTGCACGCGGCCGCTCACCCACGCGTGCAGCACGACGCCGTCGTCGGCCACGTCAGCCCCGGATGCGCGCGGCCACCGGGAAGCGGCGGCCGACGCCGAACGCCTTCGACGTTACCTTGATGCCGGGTGCAGCCTGTTTGCGCTTGTACTCGCTCTTGTGCACGGCCGCCACCACCCACTCGACGGTCGTGCGCTCGAAGCCGCGCGCGACGATCTCGTCGACCGAGAGGCGGTCTTCGACGTACGCGTCGAGAATGGGGTCGAGGATTTCGTACGGCGGCAGGGTGTCGGTGTCTTTTTGGTCGGGTCGCAATTCCGCCGACGGCGCTCGCGTCAAGGTGAACTCGGGGATGACGCGGCGCGCTTCGTTGACGCGGCGCGCGAGCGCGTACACGGTGGTCTTGGGGACGTCGGAGATAACGGCGAGCCCGCCGCTCATGTCGCCGTAGAGCGTGCAGTAACCGACCGCGAGCTCGCTCTTGTTTCCCGTCGACAGCACCATGTCGCCGAATTTGTTCGACACCGCCATGAGCACGTTGCCGCGAATGCGGGCCTGGATGTTCTCCTCGGCGACGCCGCGCTTTTCTCCCGCGAACAACCCCGCCAGCACGCGGTCGTAGGCGCGCATGGCGTCTTCGATCGCGACCACGTCGAAGCGTACGCCGAGGTTCTCCGCGAGTGCGCGCGCGTCCTCCAGGCTGTGCGGCGACGAATACGGCGACGGCATCGCGACCGCGCGCACGTTGGCGGCGCCGAGTGCGTCGACGGCGAGGCACAGCGTGAGCGCCGAGTCGACGCCGCCCGAGAGCCCGACCACCGCGCGCGCGAAGCCGCACTTCGCGAAGTAGTCGCGGATCCCGAGCACGAGCGCGCGGTGAATGCTCTCGAGCTCGGGGAGCGCGCGGTACGCGATCGGCGCGCCCGCCGCTTTGGTGTCGACGATGTGCATGGCCGGCTCGAACGCGGGGAGTGCGGCGCGCACCGCGCCCTCTCCGTCGACGAAGAGGCTGCACCCGTCGAACACGAGCTCGTCGTTGCCGCCCACTTGGTTGACCATGAGAAAGGGCACGTGGTGGCGTCGCGCGTGGCTCCGCGCGAGCTCGGCGCGGAACGCTTCCTTCCCCGCCGAGAACGGCGACGCGGAGATGTTCACCATCACGGTGGCGCCGGCGCGCGCGAAGAGCGCCACGGGGTCGACGTGGTAGAGCGGCGGCATGCACAGGTCGGGGTCGTTCCACGCGTCCTCGCACACCGAGATCCCCAGGCGCTCGCCGCCGAAGTCGACCGGTGCCGCCGCCTCGCCCGGCTCGAAGTAGCGCAGCTCGTCGAACACGTCGTAGGTCGGGAGCAGGAGCTTGTCGTGGCGATGGAGGACGCGCCCGCCCGCGACCAGCACGGCGGTGTTCATTACGTGCTTGCCGGCGCGTTTGCGCGACGGGAGGGGGACCCCAACCACGACGCCGGTGCCGGCAAAGCGCGACGAGGCGTCGACGAGGCGCGCGAGCGCGGCCTCGCACTGGGCGATGAAGTCGCGGCGTTCGAGGAGGTCCTGGGGCGGATAGCCGGAGAGCACGAGCTCGGGGAAGACGACCAGGTCGGCGCCGCCCGCACGCGCCTCGTCGACGCGGGATAGGACGTGCGCCAGGTTGCCTTCGACATCGCCGACGATGGGGTTGGATTGGACGAGGGCGATCCGCATTGCCCGGAGTATACAACCCCACTCCGCCGGAGGGAAACCGGCCGCCGGAGTAGTGGATTTTAGCTTCGTGCTAATCGTTGACCTGGCAGCCCGGAAGTCCTACCCTTGCCCTATCCAATACTTGCAAGACAAGGCGCCGGCGTGTGAACGGCCGCGACCGCGCGTCCTGGGAGGCTCTTTGAGCGGTCCAATCGAGGCTCTGTCCGACACCTGTCGCGGCATGTTGATTTACATGAAGGAGCGGGGCGGCGCCACCATCGCCGAACTCGCGGTCCACATCGGCATTTCCGACGAAGGCGCCCGCCAACACCTGTTGCGCATGGAGCGCAAGGGGTGGATTCAGCGGCGCGAGACGCGCCCGACGAGCGGTCGCGCGGGCCGGCCCGCCGCGGTCTACGAAGTGAGCCCGTCCGGCGAAGCCTTCTTCCCCAAGCGCTACGACGAGCTCTCGGTTGCGCTCGCCGACGTCCTCGTGAAGACACACGGGCACGCGGCGCTCGCCGACGCGCTGGAGCGCATCACGGACTCCTGGGTCGACGCGTGGGAGGGACGCTTGCGCGGCAAGTCGCTCGACGAGCGGCTCGCGCTGCTCAAGGACTACTACCTTCCCAACGACCCCTTCCTCACCGTCGAGAACAACGACCACGTCGCGCTGGTCGAACACAACTGCCCGTACCTGACCGTCGCGCAGAAGCGCCCCGCGCTGTGCAGCATCACGGTCAATACGCTCACGCGCTTGCTCGGCTACCGCGTACGGCGCGCTCGCACCTTCCAAAACGGCGATGGGTGCTGCGAATTTCGCGTGCTCCTCGACCAGCCGGTCGACACGGCGCACCACGACTTCGTGCTGGAAGAATCCACGTCCTAGGGGTGGCTGGGGACCGCGCGCGGGACCGCGCGAGTGGGTGGAACAGGCACGGTGGAAACGGCTCGCCGGTCCGCGACGAAAACCGCCGACCGTATAAGGTTGTTTTGCCGGGTCGGCGAGCCGCCTCCCTCCGCTACCTGACTCGAGAGGCTAGTGCGCCGTTTCCGGCCTGGACGGCTAAAGAAATTTCCAGGGTTTTCGAAGAATCTAGCGGCTCGGGGTCGACGCCGCCTCGAAGCTCGCCGCCGGGTCGAGCGGCCGCGCTGGCCGCATGCCGATGCGGTCGGTGTTGTGGGGTTGCAAGTTGAGCCGCAGCCCGCAGCTCACGCGCTCCCACCAAAAATAGAAGCCGCCGCCGCGTACCACGCGCTCGGTGTGGGCGCCGCCCAGGCGCTCGCCGTCGCCCGGGGCGACCGGCAGCTGGTAGGACCCGTACCAGTCGCGCGTCCATTCGGTGACGTCCATACCCGGCCGACGCTATCGCTGCCCTGCG
>CAZLLI010000055.1:0-17971 GCA_964560355.1 uncultured bacterium
GTCGAGGTAATTGTTGAACGACAGCTCCTTGCCCTGGAGCTGCGTCATCGCGACCACGGGCGAGTCGACCACGGTGCGGTAGAGCGCGCCGCGCTGGTGCGGGTTCTCGCCGTAGCGCACGTCGGTGACCTTGGTGAGCCCGATCGGGAGCCGCGCCGGCAGCGTCTCCGACGGCAGCGCGCCGCGGAACGCCTGCGCGATGGCCGCGTCGTAGGTCGCGGTGAGCGCGAACGCCTCCGCCGCCAGGCGCGCGCGCGTCGCCGGCGTGGTGGCGCCGTGCGCCTTCAATTCGGCGATCACCGTCGCGTACTGCGACGGGTGCGTGAGCACGGCGACGTGGGCGTGGTTCTTCGCGGCGGCGCGAATCAGCGTGATGCCGCCGATGTCGATGTATTCGATCAACTGCTCCGGCGTGAGGCCGGATTGGAATTTCTCTTCGAACGGATAGAGGTTCACGACTACGACGTCGATCGGGTGGGTGCCCTGTTCGTCGAGCGTGCGCACATGCTCGGCGTTGCCGCGGTCGGCGAGGATGCCGCCATGGATCTTCGGGTGCAGCGTCTTGACGCGGCCGCCCAGGATCTCGGGGCTGCCAGTGTACTCCGAGATCTCGCGCACCGCGAGTCCCTTCTCTTCCAGGAAGGTCTTCGTCCCCGACGACGCGATGATGGCCAGGCCCGCGTCGGAGAGCGCAGCGGCCAGCTCGGGGAGTCCCGCTTTGTCGGTAACGCTCACCAGCGCGGTGCGATTCTTCGCCGCCTTGCTCACAGGTATCGCTCCACGTGGCGGTTCGGGAACAGGACGTCGTGCGCCTCTTTGTAACGCGCGATGGTGCGCGTGACGACGTCGTTCGGCAATTCGGGGCCGGGCGGGTTGTGGTCCCACCCGCTTGCGTCCAGATAGTCGCGCACGAACTGTTTGTCGAAGCTCTCCTGCGCGCGCCCGGGCGCGTACTTGTCGGCGGGCCAGAAGCGCGACGAATCGGGGGTCAGCATTTCGTCGATGAGCTTGATCTTGCCGCCGATGCGTCCGAACTCGAACTTGGTGTCGGCGAGAATGATGCCGCGCGTGCGCGCGTAGTCGCGGCCGCGGCGGTAGAGGTCGAGGCTCATGTCGCGCAGGCGCTCGGCGTCCTGGCGCGGGACGATCTCGCACATCTGCTCGAACGAGATGTTCTCGTCGTGGCCGGTGTCGGCCTTGGTCGCGGGGGTGAAGATGGGCGCGGGCAACTCGGCCGACTCGGTGAGTCCGGCGGGCAGTTGGATGCCGCACACGGAGCGGTTGCGCTGGTATTCCTTCCAACCCGACCCGCTCAAGTAGCCGCGCACGACGCACTCGACGTCGAAGCGCTGCGCCTTCGCGACCAGCATGCTGCGTCCGGCGAGGGCCGCGACGCCGCGAAACGGCGCCGGATACTCGGCCACTTCGGCGGTCAGGAAATGCGTGTCGAGCGAGCTGGCGAAGTGCTCGTACCACCCGAGCGTGATCTGGGTCAGCAGCACGCCCTTGCCCGCGAGGCGCGTCGGCAGGACGACGTCGTACGCGCTCAGGCGGTCGGTGGACACGATCAGCAAACGGTCGCCGAGGTCGAACACGTCGCGCACCTTGCCGGCGCGGTCGGGCTTCAATCCGAGTTCGGTGGTGCTTCCGATGGCAGTGGTCATGTTCGCGTTCCCTCTATGTTGTGGTTTCGGTGCTCACCTGTCCGTGCCGAGCACGCGTCGTCCATCGATCGTAAGCGTCCCGCGCGCGAACAACTCGACGGCGCGCGCGACCAGGCGGTGTTCTTCTTCCAAGATGCGCGCCGCGAGCGAGGCGGCGTCGTCGCCGTCGCGCACCGGGACCGCGGCCTGCAGAATGATGGGGCCGCCGTCGACGGAGGCGTCGACGAAGTGCGCGGTGCATCCGGCCACCTTCACGCCGTACTCGAGTGCTTGCCGCTGCGCGTGGAGCCCCTTGAAGCTCGGGAGCAACGAGGGATGGATGTTGATCACGCGACCGCTGAAACGATCCAGCAGTCCGTCCGCACCCGCTTCGAGTATGCGCATGAATCCCGCGAGCAGGATCACGTCGGCGCGCGCCGCCTGACAGCGCGCGACGATGTCGGCTTCGGCGCCCGCTCGCATGCGCCCGCGTTTCTCGCCCGCGTCGACCCAGTGCCACGCGATCCCGAACGCTTGCGCGATCTCGATCGCGGCGGCGTCGCGGTTATCGGTGATGAGGCAGGCCACTTCGGCCGGAAACGTCGGGTCTTGGCAGCGCTCGGCGAGCGCCTTGAAGTTGCTTCCGCGGCCGGAGGCCAGAACGGCCACCCGGCATCGTCCGGTGGTCACGGTTACTCCGCTTCGTTGCGGCGCACTATAGCACCCCCGCCGGGGTGCGCGAAGCAAAAATCACGATCACGGTTTGCCGCGTGGGGACGCCGTTTACGCCGCTCCCACGGCGAAGGCGGCGGCGGCCGCGAGCGCCGCCGCCAGCCACGCCGCGCGGCTCTTCGGGCGCGCCACCACGAGCGCGAACGCCGCGTAGTAGAGGAGCGCGTTCGGTTCCGGGAGCGCGACCGGCTTCGGGGCCAGCGCGCCCGCCGCGACGATGGCGTCCCGCGTGGCGACCGCGCACCACGCGAGCGCCGACGAGAGCGCGTCGCCGAAAGGTGCCGGCCACGCGAACGAAGCCGCGAGCGCCAGCCCCTGCAGCAGCGTCACCGGAAACAAGAACACCACCGTCGCGACCGGACCTACCGCGCTCGCGCGTCCGAAGTGGTGCAGCTGCAGTGGCGCGATGAACGCCTCCACCACCACGCTCACGAAGAACGCGACCGCGCACGCCTGCGCGGCGCGCGCGAGCGCCCGCCGCCACGCGGGGTGCGACGCCGCCGGCGGCCGCAGCAAACGCGCGGGCATGCGCTGCAAGCACACGAGCACCGCGAAGGTGGCGGCGAAGGAAAGCTGCAATCCCACCGAGAGAATCGACGTCGGCGCGACCAGCACCATTACGAAGAGCGCCTTGGCGAGCGCGTCGACCGGGCGCGGGGGACGCACCAGCGCGCGCGCGGCGAGGATCACGAGCGCCATCAGGTACGCGCGCGTCAACGAGTCGACGTTGCCCACGACACCGACGTAGAGCGAGAGCGCGAGTGCCACCACGGCGTCGCGCCGGCGCGGCGTCCACCGCGTCGCGAACACGGCGAGCGCCGCGATCATGGTCAGGTGCATGCCCGAGAGCGCGAGCAGGTGCGCGATGCCGAGCGCGCGCACGGCGTCGTAGGTGGGACGGTCGAGCAGGCTGCGTTCGCCGAGCAGGAGGCCGACCGGGAGCGCCGCCTGGTCGCCGAGGGCGCGCGCGAGCCGCGTGCGCGCGGCGCGGTGCAGCGGCCACAGCACCCCGCGCAGGAGCGGGCAACCGCGCGCGCGTCCCATCTTGCGCACGTCTTCGAAGCGCGCCCGCGCCTCCCCGTCGATGCCGCGCGCGGCGAGGAACGCGGGCGACACGCGCGACGTCGTGGCGAGGCGCGCGTCGACTTCGAGCGAGTCACCGTAGGCAATGTCGAAGCAGCGCGCGCGAATCGAGAGGCGCGCCGGACGGCCGTCGACGCGCGTCGACAACACGAAGGTCGCGCCGTAGCGCCCGGTTTGCGGGAACTCGTCGACCCAACCGCGCAGGCGCACCGCGCGCCTGTCGCAGCGTACGGCCGCGCGCGCGACCGCGGCGCGGTCGTTGTCGGCGCGCTCGATCGCGCACCAGCCGATCGCGCCGCACACGAACACCAACCCGGCGCCGACCCACGCGTGCGCCGCGCGCAAGACGAGCGCGCGCACGAGCACGACGCCCGCCACCACGATGAAGAGGGAAAACGAACGAAAGACGCCGGCGACGACGCCGGCCGCGAAGAGCCACACCACCCCGCACCACCTCCACCCACACCGGAGCTAACTCGAGTACAGCACCACCTGGTTCTTGCCGCGCTGCTTGGCGCGGTACATCGCCTCGTCGGCCTGCTCGAAGAGCTTGTCGGCCGACTTGGCGGTGTCGGGATACACCGCCACCCCCACGCTCACTGTGATCTCGCGCGGCGTGCCGCCCGCGTCGCGGAAGCCGCGGTGCTGCTGGATCACGCGCCGCAATCGCTCGGCGGTGTGGACGGCTTCGAACTCGGGCGTCCCCGGCAACAGTATCACGACTTCCTCGCCGCCGTAGCGGAACGCGAGGTCGACCTTGCGCAGGTTCTTGCGAATGATCTCGGCGACCGCGATCAGCGCTTCGTCGCCCTTCTTGTGCCCGAGCTCGTCGTTGATACGCTTGAAGTCGTCGAGGTCGAGGACCAGCATCGAGAGCGCGCTCCCCGATCGCATCGCGCGCTCGATCTCGACCGGCATCTGGCGATCGAAGAACTGACGGTTGTAGATCCCCGTCAGCGCGTCGATCGAGGTCAGGCTCTCGAACTGGTGGTTGAACTCGATCGCCTGGCGCACGACGCCGGCGGCGAGGTTGAGATTGGCGTCCATGGTGTCCATGTCGCCGCCGCGCGGGAAGAACACCGAGAGCGCGCCGACCACGCTCCCGAGCGCGAAGATGGGCGCGACGCCGAGCGCGTCCCACGCCGCCGGCGCGCCGGGCGGCTCGAAGGTGGCGTCGCGACGAGCGACGATGCGGCGCGTTCCCGACTCCATCGCGCGCACGACGACGTCGTTGGCGCGCAGGTCGTCGTCGCCGACGACGTGCACGCGCCGCCCCACGGCGCCGCCGCCCAGGACGGCCTCTTCGCTCACGTCGAGGCGCGCGGACGCGAAGCCGAGCCAGCGCTCGAGCGTCTCGAGCAGCACTTCGAGGCGTTCGTAGACCGGTGTCGTGCGATCCGCGATCGCGAACGAACGAATGATGTCGGGGAGGATGGCGGCCGGTTCGGACGCGGAGGCGTCGACGGACGCGGCGCGCGGCGGCACCAAAGGCGGCGCGAGCGGTTCGTCGTGGCCCGAGAGCACGATCTCGGGCGCGCGCGGCTCGTCGCCGAGCTCGTCCCACTCGTCGCGCGGGAGCGAGACGCTGAGTTGGAAGCGTCCGCCGCGCTTGCGGTACCCGACCACGACGGTCCCGTCGTCCGCGTGGACGCCGGTCCGCTCGAAGTAAGCCGACTCGCACAACTCCTCGAGCGCCCGCACCGATTCGCGGCGCAGGAGGGCGGCGTCTCCGCCCCGCAGCGCCAGATCGACGTCGCGCCGGAGCGCCGGCGTGAGTCGGTGTTGTGGCACGAGGTTGACGAGAAGGTATCGGAAGTCCCTATCGTAGATGCGCATTCGCGTCGGTACCTTCCGTCCCGTCGCTGGATACTTTCCAGCCGCTTCGATTTTATCGTAAGCTTGTATGGGGCTTCCAGGGCTTTCGTAAGCCAACTTCCCCCCATTCCGGACCCCGGGAGATTTTGGCTTGCAAGTTGCTCCCCAATGCCCCGATATTGCCCAAGTCGTTTCAGCGACCCAGCATTCGACCTCGAGGAGGCTCCGGTGCGTCCGAGAATCACGATCTACGCCGCCGTCCTGTGCATGTGGGCCGTCCTCGCGGCCGGTTGCGCGTCCAACGGTGAGGGCAAGAGCGCCGGCAAGCGCTCGCTCTCCAATCGCAATGTCGACGCGCACTCCAACTACGGGCGCGCCATCGCCGGCTTCAGCGCGCGCGTGACCGCGTCGCGCGAGCTCTATATGCACAACGATGTCGAGCGCTTTCTGTCGACTCGCGACTCGTTGCTCACCGACGTCAACGACTTCATTCGCGAACACCCGCACGCGGAGACCGACCCCGACTTCGTGCGCCTGCTCAACTCGCTCTCGGCGCTCGACACCCTCTCGCTCGACCAGGTGCGCGCGCCCGAATACGCCGCCGTCGACGACAGCCTGGCGCTGGCCGCGCACCCGTGGCCGGCCACCGACGCCGACGCCGCCGAAGAAGCGCGCATCTTCGCCATCAGCGACTCGCTGTTCCCGCACATCGACAGCCCGCGCATCGATTTCTGGATCAGCTATTTCACGGGACCGGGGCGCGACCGCTTCGAGCGCGCGCTCTATAGAATGGAAGTCAATCGTCCTACCGTCGAAGCCATCCTGGCGGAGAAGGGACTCCCGCGCGAGCTCATCTGCCTCGCGTTCATCGAGAGCGGCTTCGCCATGAAAGCGGTCTCGAGCGCGCGTGCGGTGGGGCCGTGGCAGTTCATCAACGGGACCGCGCGCCGCTACAACCTGCGCGTCAATTGGTGGTTCGACGAGCGCTGCGACATCGTGGCGTCGACCTATGCCGCGTCCAACTATCTGACCGACCTCTACGGCATCTGGGGCGACTGGTTCCTCGCCTTTGCCGCGTACAATTGCGGCGAGTACCGCGTCGCGCGCCAGGTCGCGCGCCAGAAGACCACCAACTTCTGGCAGCTCGACCTGCCCACGCAGACCGAGCGCTACGTGCCGAAGTTTTTGGCCGCGCTCTATATCATGCGCGACCCCGAGCAGTACGGTTTCTCGATCCCGGTCGTGGAGCCGAACCGCTTCGACCTGGTGACGGTGAGCGTCCCCACCGACCTGGACGTCATCGCGCAGTCGGCGAGCACCACCACCGAAGTGATTCGCGACTTGAACCCGCAGTTCAAGCGCGGCGCCACCCCGCCCATGATGGAAGTCCACGTGAAGGTGCCGCAGGGCGCCGGCGAGGCGTGCACGCAGGCGCTCGCGAGTCTCCCGCCGTCGGAGCGCGTGGCGTGGACCGAGCACAAGGTCAAGCGCGGCGAAACCCTGTCGGCGATCGCGAGCCGCTACGGCACCAGCGTCGACGCGCTGCGCGACACCAACGGGCTCAAACGGTCGAGCATGCTCAAGGTGGGTCAGATCGTGGTGGTGCCGGTGCCGGGAGGGAGCTACGCGGAAGCGGCCAGCTCGAAGCCGTCGTACATGAACCCCCGCGAGTCGGGCGTCGACCGCGCCGCTCTCGAGCGCTACGCGCAGCGCGCGGCCGCGGTGCCGATGCCGTCGGGCGAGAAGACCGTGTATCGCGTCAAGACCGGCGACACCTTGAGCGAGATCGCCGAGCGCTACGGCACCAGCGTGTCGAACATTCGCTCGTGGAACAACCTCAGCCGTCGCCGCCACATCTATCCGGGCCAGAAGCTCGCCATCTACACGCGCGGCGCCGCGCCGCAGGAAGTGGTGGCCGCGCCGCCGACCGTCGCGTCGACGCCGTCGGGAGACTTCACCAAGATCACGCACGTGGTCGCGCGCGGCGAATCGCTGTACTCGATCAGCCGCCAGTACAGCGTGACGATGCAGGACTTGATGGCGTGGAACAACCGCGGCGGTTCGATGATCAAGGCCGGCGAGACGCTGGTGATCTACAAGCCGCGCGGCCCCGTCACCGAGACCGGCGCGCGCTAGCGGATTCTCTTCCCGAGAGAGCTAGAAGCTCGCGAGCAACGAGACGCGATGGGTCGCCTCGAGGTCGTCGTTGTGGTCGCTTAGGTACGCGTAGTCGAACCCGAACGCGCCGAAGTAGAGCCCCGCGCCCGCGGTGGGATTCTCGGCGTCGAGCCCGCCCCGCACCATCACTTTGTCCTGGAAGCAGAGCTCCACGCCGACGCGCAGGTCGGCGCTCACCGTCTCGCTCCAGAATTGCGACGCGATCTGGCGGTCGTCGAAGAAGATGTCGGTGTCGAGTGCGAACAGAACCGAGCCGTTCAGCGACTCGGAGTCGATGCGGTACGCACTCCCGAGCTTGAGCGACGGCACGATGAATTCGTTGGTGCCGGTGCTCCAGCTGATGTAGGTACCGGTGGCGTCGGCGAGCTTCGCGCCCACCGAGAGGTTCTTGGTCAGGAAGTCGCGGCGCAGGTACCCGAGGTCGATGCCGATCCCCATGCTCGATTCGCCCGCGATGAAATCCTGGTAGATGAGTTTGAGCGTCCCGCCGATCGAACCCGCGCTCGTTTGCAGCGCGAACGACCCCAGCCCCGCGAAGCTGTTGTTCGATTCCTTGGGGATGGCGTCGTAGTTGACGCGGTTGCCGTTGTCGTCGACGAGGTAGAAGCTGCCGTTGTCTTCGACCATGGTGTACTGGTTCGTCACCAACTGGTCGGGGTCGCCCATGTGAATGAGCGCGAAGCCGAACGCGGGCTTCTTCGCCGCGTCGACGAGCGTCGTCGGCATCACGTACGACGCGAAGTTGTAATTGATCAAGTCGCCGAACTGCTCGGCGTGCATGGCGAGGATCTGGCGCTTCTCGATCCCCGCGATACCGGCCGGATTCCAGTAGACGGTGGAGGCGTCGTTCGCGACCGCCGCGAAGGCGCCGCCCATTCCCAGCGCGCGCGCTCCCCCGCCGGGGGCCATGAACTCGCCCGCCAGCTTGGTGGCGTGGACGGGAGCCGCGACGAACAATCCCAGAGCACACAAACCGACGGTGCGAAAACGCATGCGAATCCTTTGGCCGAATCGGGGTGGCTGAATACGACGAACCATCATGGAGTCGGGATCACAGGG
Organism: uncultured bacterium; assembly: GCA_964560355.1. GTDB lineage: Bacteria > Krumholzibacteriota > Krumholzibacteriia > WVZY01 > JAKEHA01 > JAKEHA01. The sequence goes on from CAZLLI010000055.1 coordinate 8,511, forward strand.
GAGGGCTACGCCCATGAGTATACGACCCGCCCCGGGCGCGCGACAACGCCGATTTTGCGCCTCACGCCAGGCCGTACTCCTTGATCTTGCGGTACAACGTGCGTTCCGAGATACCGAGGCTGTCGGCCGCGCGCCGTCGATTCCCCGCCGACCGATTGAGCGCCTCACGGATGGCGGTGCGCTCCATCGTCTCCAAGCTCAATGTCGCCGGCGGGTGCGCCCCGCTTTCGGGCTGCACCTCGCGCAGCCCCTCCAACGGGCTCGCGTCCCCCGCGCCGCGCCCTTCCTTGAGCACGCGCAGGATCTCGCGCACGTCGCGGTGCAGCGCGAGGATCGACGCGTAGAGCATCTCGCGCTCGGCTTCCTCGCGGGTGCGACCGAGCGCCATCGGCAAAAGCGGCGACCCGCCCGCGGGCTCGCGCTCGGACAGGTGCGCGTCGACCAGCGCGCGCGTGATGCGCGGTCCCGGCGTCAGCACCACCAGCGTCTCCACCAGATTTCGGAGCTCGCGGATGTTGCCCGGCCACGAGTGCTCGGTGAGGCGGCGCATGGCGTCGGCCTCGATGCCGCGCACGGATTTCTGGTGCGCGCGGTTGGCCTGCGCGATGAAGCGCTGGACCAGGATCGGGATGTCGTCGCGGCGCTCGCGCAACGGCGGCAGGAACAGGTTCACGCCCTTCAAACGGTAGTAGAGGTCCTGGCGAAACGCGCCCGAGCGTACCGCGTCGGCGAGGTTGCGATTGGTGGCGGCGATCACGCGCACGTCGACCTTGAGCGGCACGCCGCCGCCGACGCGCATCACGTCGCCGGTCTCGAGCACGCGCAGGAGTCGCACTTGCATGTTGGGGCTGGTTTCGCCGACTTCGTCGAGGAAGATGGTGCCGGTGTCGGCGCGCTCGAACATGCCCGCGCGGCGCGCGACCGCGCCGGTGAACGCGCCCTTCTCGTGGCCGAACAACTCGCTCTCGAGCACGCCTTCGGCCAGCGCGCCGCAGTTGATGGCTTCGAACGGCTTGTCGCGCCGGCGGCTGGCGGCGTGGATCGCGCGCGCGACCACTTCCTTGCCGGTGCCGCTCTCGCCTTGGATGAGGATGGGGACTTCGGTCGGTGCGACCAAGAGCACCGACTCGAGCAATTCTTCGAGGGCGAGCGATCGCCCGACGATGCCGGCACGCGCCTTGAGTTCGATGAGCGCGAAGCGGTGGTCGAGCGTTGCGCGCAGCGCGCTCGCGTCGAGCGGGCGCTCGACGTAATAGTCGACGCCTTCCTGGCGCTCGCCCTGTTTGACGGAATCGGACTTGGGTCCGCCGACGACGGTGGCGTCGAGGGCGGGCGCGGTCTTGCGCGCGCGCTTCAGGAGCGCGAGGTAGGCGGGCTCACTGGCCTCGTCGACGAGGATGCCGGCGGTCGACTCGGTCAGCCCTTCGACCACGCCGGAGGGGTCGTCGACCAGATCAATGCGCCAGCCCTCGCGCGGGACGAGCCCGGCGAGGGCCTGGCGGATTGTCGCGTCCAGAGAAAGTACGACGTAGTGCACCTGCTGTGAACTCAAGCGGTTTCACCGCAGGTGAAGCTAGCGCTTCGACTGCCAGACTGTCAAGCCTCGGAGTCGACGGCCACCAACGACGCCCCCTGCGTCCGATAGTCGCGGAGCTTGTTGCGCAGTGTGCGCACGCTGATGTCGAGCGACTCGGCCGACCGCGTCCGGTTCTGATTCAGGCGCGCGAGCCGGTCCAGGATCATGAGGCGCTCCATGTCGCGAATCGAGCCGCGTTGAAACACGCTCTCGACCGCGTCGCCACGATCGCGGCCCGCGTCGGCCGGCGCTTCCGTCGACGCGGCGCCCATCGCGGACTTCGCGACGCTCCCGAGCGCGAGCGCGGTCACGCGATCCGGAATCATGTCGGGCGCTTCCGCGCCGATCATGACCGCGTCGCACGAGTGCTCGCCCAAATACGCGAGCGCCTGCGCGAGGCTTTCGACGGCGACGAACTTCAAGGTGTCGTTCGAGCGAGGCAACGTTCCGGCGTCGACGCCGGGGATTCCCACGAAGAGCACTACCATGCGAGGTCTCCTTCCTCCGCGACCAGTAGATGGACCGCAGTGCGATCAGACTCGCGGCGCCAACCGGCGACCGCGCCTAGAATCGGTGCACACGCCGCGACGTACGCGAGCCCGAGGCCCGCGTGGTCGCGCTTGGTGGTGACGAACGGGCGCCACGCGTCGTCGGCGTCGCACACGCCCGCGAACCCGGGGCCGTCGTCGGCCACGCGCACGTGGAACACGCGCGTTACTCCCACGCGGCACTCGTCGACGCGCGCGCGCACGCTGCCGCCGCGCGGGGCCGCTTCCACCGCGTTGCGAACGATCTGGAACAGCGCGCGGGCCACGAGCTCGGCGCGCTGCCGGCAGGGGCCGTCGGTGCGATCGTTCGCTTCGATGGTGACGTTCCCGAGGTCGGCGCAGCGCGACGCCACCTTGCGCAGCACTTCTCCCCACTCGAGATGGGACGGGCGTTCGCTGGCGCACACGCGCAGCGCCCCGAAGCGCGCCGCAAATTGATCGAGGTCGTGCGCCGAGCGTTCGATCTTGGCCGCCCACAACGACGCGTTGGCTTCGTGCGCGAATCCGTCTGCGATGAGCGACGCGTACGCGCGCACGCTGCCGGCCGAATGACGCGCGGCGCGCACGCACTGCGACACCAGCGCGTCGACGTCGTGCACGCGCTGCACGTCGGACGCTACGAGCTCGGGCGCGGGGCGCACGCCCATGCGGCTGAGGCGGTCGGCGAGCGACCGGCGCAGCGCGGCGCGGGCGACTTCGGTCGAGAAATGCGGGCTGGGCTCGGACACGGAGCGGCGAAATGGCAAACGCCGTGCCCCGCGCGGCGGGCGAGGACTAATGCGAGTGAAGAGTTCGAGTTAGGCGAAAAAGACGGCGGCACACGTGGGAACGGAGGCGGCAAGAAATGCCCCGCTTCGGCGGCACCGAAGCGGGGCACCGGAACAGGAACTAGCCAGTCGCGCCGACGCGCTAGGCGTCGTCGCTCGCGGCGGCTTCGCCGTGGAACGACTTCAGCTTCTCGCGCAGCGTCTGGCGCGAGATGCCGAGGATCGCGGCCGCGCGCGACTTGTTGCCGCGCGTCTCCTCCAGCGTGCGCTCGATCTGGACGCGCTCGACGTCGCGCAGCGTCTTGGGGAAGAACGCCCCCGTGACGGTCGCCGCAGCCGCCGCGCGCACGGTCGGGATGTCGGCCCCCGCGTGCCCGCGAATCTCGGACGGCAGGTGCGAGACCAACAGCTCGTCTTGGGCGTCGAGCAGGAGCGCGCGCTCGATCACGTTGCGCATCTCGCGCACGTTGCCGGGCCAGTCGTAGCGCACCAAGAGCTCCATCACGTCTTCCGACGGCACCGGCACCTGCTTGCCGAGCTCGCGGTTGAAGCGCTCGATGAAGTGCGACACCAAGAGCGGGATGTCCTCGCGGCGCTCGCGCAACGGCGGAATGTGGAGCGGGATCACCTTGAGTCGGTAATAGAGATCCTCGCGGAAGAGCTTGTCCTTGATGGCCGCGCCCAGATCGCGGTTGGTCGCCGACACGATGCGCGTGTTGACGGTCAAGTCCTTGACACCGCCGACGCGGCGAAAGGTCTTGTTCTCGAGCACGCGCAGGAGGCGCGACTGCAGCATGATGCCCATCTCGCCGATTTCGTCGAGGAACAGCGTGCCGCCCTCGGCGAGCTCCACCAGCCCTTTCTTGCGCGTCTTGGCGTCGGTGAAGGCACCCTTCTCGTACCCGAACAATTCGCTCTCGAGCAGCGTCTCCGGCACCGACGCGCAGTTGATCTCCATGAACGGACGCGGGTCGTCGTGGCTGCACGCGTGGATGGCGCGCGCCACCAGTTCCTTGCCGGAGCCGCTCTCGCCCGTGATCAGGATGGTGTTCGCCTTGCTGCGCCCGATCTTTTTGATCTTGTCGAAGATCTCCACCATCGCGGGGCTGCGCCCGATGAACTGCTTGAAGAACGCGTTGCCGGTGGTGTTGGAGCGCAAGTACGCGATCTCGTTCTTGAGGCGCTGGTTTTCGAGCGCGTTGGAGATGGTCACGCGCAGCTTGTCGACCGAGTACGGCTTGGCGACGAAGTCGTAGGCGCCGAGCTTCATCGCTTCCACCGCGGTCTCGACCTCGGCGTACGCGGTCATGATGACGACGGGGACGCCGGGGTCTTCGGCCTTGACCATCTTGAGGACGTCGAGGCCGGAGCCGTCGGGGAGCTTCATGTCGAGCAACACCAGGTCGGGCGACGCGTCGCGGAACTTCGCGATACCGGCCGCGGCGGTTTCGGCGTCGACGGTTTCGTAGCCGCCGGCCGCGATCGCTTCGGCCAGCGACCAGCGAATCGTCTTCTCGTCGTCGATAATGAGGATCGTCTTCGGCATGAAGGCTCCTTCTCGGTTAACGCGGCGCGGCAACACCCGTCACTACGGGCGCGGCCGGCAGCCGCACGATGAACCGCGTTCCCTCTTCCAAGAACTCGCACGCGACGGACCCGTTGTGGTCATCGACGATCTGGCGGCAGATCGCGAGACCGAGCCCGGTTCCCTGCGTCTTGGTGGTGACGAACGGGTCGAACAAGGTCGCGCGCACTTCTTCCGCGACTCCCGCCCCGTTGTCGGCCACCTCGATCGTCACCCACGCGTCGTCGCGACGCGCGCCCACCGACACGCGGTCGCCGCGCTCGCACGCCTGCACCGCGTTCAGCACCAAGTTCAGCAATACTTGCGTGAGCTGCGACGCATCCGCGAGGCACACGGCGTCGTCGCCGATCGCCGCGGTCACGTCGACGCCGCGCGCGGCGGCCGCGTCGGCCGCGAGCGACGCCACCCGTGCGGCCACGTCGGCGACCCGGCACGGCGACACCTGCGGCTTGGGCGGCCGCGCGAACGCGAGCAGATTCTTCACGATGCCGTCCAAGCGCTGGATCTCCTCCAGCATGGCGTGGATATAGCGAACCTTGTCGTCGTCGCCCGCGAGCTTCTCGCCCAGCACCTCCGCGGTGGTGGCGATGCCGGCCAGCGGGTTGCGGATCTCGTGCGCGACGCCCGCCGACAACTGCCCCAGCGCGCGCAGGCGGTCGTTGCGGCGCATCGCCTCTTCCATGCGCTTGATCTCCGACAAATCGTCGAAGATCGCGACCAGCACGGTCCCGTTGACGTTGTCGTCGTGCATGCGCGTCACGCGCAGGCGGGCCGGGAAAGGCGCGCGCCCGCCGTGGCACGTCACTTCGAACGGCTCCGCGTCCTCGGTGGCGTCGATCAGGCGCCGGAACAATCCCTCGGCGTGGCGCGCGTGCTGGAACAACTGGTCGACGTGCACGGCCGCGCCGCGCGCGCGCAGGCGCGGGCACATCTCCATCGCCCACGCGTTGGCGAAGCGGATCACGCCTTCCAGGTCGGTGGTGACGACACCGCTGCGCAGGTTGTCGAGCACCTTGTGATTGAAGCGCGAGAGCTGGCGCAGCTCGCTGATGTACGACGCGTTCGCGATCTCTTCCGCGAAGATGGTCTGCAGCGTGCTCAAGAAGTGATAGTCGCCCTGGAAGTCGACGGCGCCGCGGTAACCCTTGTCGAGAATCAGAAACCCGAGCGCGCGCCCGCGGTGGCGCAGCGGAATCACCGTCGTGCGCCAGGGCGAGGTGCGTTCGAGACACGACGTCGCGCGCGCGACGCCGTAGCTCTCGAGCGCGTGGATCTCGGCGCCGCGCGCGTGGCGGCTCCAGCCGTCGCGGATGGTGACGATCGCGCGGGCGACGTGTTCGTCTTCGAGGTGGAACACGGCGCGCGCCGACAGCGAGCGCTCGGCGTCGCTCAATAGGAGCAAGCCGGCGCCGTCGGCGTCCATGAAGCTCACGAGCGCCATGAGGAAGCGGTCGAGGGCGTCGCTCCAGTTCTCGTCTTCGCCCAGGTCGCGCCCCATGTGATAGAGCGTCTTGAGCTGCGCGGCGACCGAACCGCCCGCCAAAGACGGCGAAGAGGCCGCCCCGGCCTTGGGAGGGGCCGGCGTCGACACCCGTGTCGTTCCTGTAATCTTTTTCTTCACAGTGGGTTATAAGGCTACGGCGCGCCGAACGCGCCGCAGGTGGTAACACGCTTACCACAGCCCGAGAAAAGTGGGCAAACAAAAAAGTGGCCGGCTTTCAGCCGGCCACCTGGGTATCGACGTATGCCGCGTCGTTCAAAACGGGACGTGGCGCAGGATGTACGATTCGAGCCGCTCGCGATCGCGGTCGGAGATGTCGGTGAAGTAGCACGCGACCTGGTAGTCGTCCTCGCCCGCCGTCTCGACTTCGGGCTCGGTGCGCACGACGACGCCGTCGCACGTCACCTGCGACGCGCTCGCGTCGTCTTCCGGCAGCTCGAGCGTGATGCGCAGCTTGGTGAGAAGCGGAATGAAGCTGGTGGACGCGAAGTAGACCCCGTTCGCGCTGACGTTCAACGTTTCCGCGCGCGCGTGTCCGCCGCCCAGCGTGATTTCCATCGCCAGCCGCGCCGGCACGCGTGCGGCGGATCGACGTTCCACTCGAGTCATCGCTTCAGCCTTCCCTCCCAGGCGCTCGCGCCTGCAAATCGGTGCGAAAAGCGGCGCGGCGGTCGCCAAGGACCGCCGCGCGCAACCTAACGGATTCTCTTCTTGTGACGATTCTTCCGCAAGCGCTTCTTGCGCTTGTGGGTGCGAATCTTCTGACGCTTGCGCTTACGTCCGCACGGCATTCCTACTCCTCTCCTCGTGCCACCGCTCGATCATGCATTGGAATCGTTGACCCGCGCCTTGAGCTCGTTGGACGCCTTGAAGAAGGGGACCAACTTCGCGGGAACCTGGACGCCGTCGCCAGTGCGTGGATTGCGCGCCTGCCGCGCGCGGCGTTCCTTGACCTTGAAGCTGCCGAAGCCGCGCAGTTCGACTTTGTCGCCCTCCGCGAGCGCACGGCAGATGTTATTGATCACCTCGTTGACGATGATGCTGGTGTCCTTCTTGTTGAGCCCGGTGACCCTCGAGATCTCCTCGACCAAGTCTGCTTTCGTCATGGCTCTCTCTCCAGTTAGGAAACTCGACACGCGCCCGCGTCGGGGGCCGGCGCCGCGCGATGCACCGCGCTCGTGGTCTCGGCCGGCCCGCGTCACGCGCGCTGCCCGCTTCGAGACGATCGTCGTGGAAGCTAGCATACGCCTGGAAGCACTGTCAAATAAGAATTTACAGGTTGGGGCGGCGTGTCGGTGGGGGCGCCGAGGATTTCGAGGGGGTAAAAAAAAGGCGCCGCCGCGCCGTGTGCTTGGTCTCGGGAAACGCAATGTCCTTGAGGGAATGGGCCCACGCCGAAGCAAGACACGGGCGCGGCAGCGGCCTGGCCCGTGTAACATCAAGCGACATGCCACGCGCGCTCGATGGGCACGCATGTTCTCCCTTACTCGTTGTCGATGCTCGCGTTGAGGCGCGCGTGTCGGTCTTCCGAGCGACGCACCAGCGCTATCCCGAATGCGGGTTCCGGCGCACGCGCGGAAGGTCGCGAACGCGCGTTGGCCAAATCGCGCGCGGTGACTCGCCTCGTGATGACTCGGAGTTTCGTATCGCGGTGAAGGATGTCCCGTCGCGGCGCGTCGTGCCGCGCTTCAGGCGTTGCGGCCGCTTTTTTCGACGATGTCGTGCACACGCTCGAACACGCGCCGGTGCGCGTCGCCGAATCCGACGCCGCGCCGCTGCATGACCGCCGACGCGGTCTGCATCGCCTTGGCGAGTTCGTAGCGCTGGAGCTCGCTTCCGTGGCCCCACGAGAAGCTGGGCACGAACGCGTCGGGCATCTCGCTCGAGTAGAGGTTGCAGTTGAAGCCGACCACGGTGCCGGTGTTGAACACCGCGTTGATTCCCGTCTTGGTGTGGTCGCCCATGACGAGCCCGAGGAACTGGCGGCCGGTGTCGCGCGCGCGCCCCGCGTTCCACATGCGCACGAGGCCGTAGTTGTTCTTGAGGTCGCTGTTGTTGCCCGCCGCACCGATGTTCACCCACGAGCCCAGGTACGAGTGCCCGAGGAAGCCGTCGTGCTGCTTGTTGGAGTAATCGGCGAAGATGGCTTCGTCGACTTCCCCACCGACTTTGCACACGCGCCCGATCGACGTCCCCGCCAGAATGCGGGCCCCCGCCTTCACGGTCGACCCGGCTCCGATCGCCGCCGGCCCCACCACCACCGCGTTCGGCATCACCACGACGCCTTCGCCGATCACGACCGGTCCGTCGGTGGCATCGATCACCACGCCGGCGCGGATCGACGCCTTCGCACCCACGGCGACGCGCTCCGGCTCGACGATGCGCACACTCGCGTGCACCGACGCGTCCCCCGCGACCCCGCGCGCGCCGCGCGCGAAGTCGTCACGAATGCAAGCCGCGTTGTGTTCGATGAGGTGCCACGGGTACGCGAGCACGCGCGCGCCGGCGAGTTCGACGCGTTTGAGCTTGTGGGTGTCGATGAGTTTCGCGAGCTCGGCGGTCGGCGTGCTCGCCGGCGCGTCGGCGGCCGGCGCCGACGCGCGCGCCTTGAGCAGCGCGCACGCCGCGTCGACGACGGCGTCGGACACGCGCGATCGCAGGTACGCCGCGAACTCGGCCGCGGCGGAGCCGCCCAGCCTCGCCGCGAGCACGTTCGCGCCGTCCAGCGCGATCGCGTTCTCGCCCAAGCGCGAAAGCAGCGCGTCGCGCTCGTCCGCGAAGCACACCAGGCGCGCATTGACGAACAGCGTCTCGCCCGCGGGCGCGGCGTTGACGCTTACATTCGCCGCCGTCGATCGCACGACGTCGGCGAGGTAGTCGCGGCAGATGAGCGCGACGCGCGCCGAGGGATCGGCGTCGACCCAGCGCGTGCGCAGCGTGCCGGCGCCGATACGCAGGTCGAACACCGGCTGCGCGAGCGAAAGCGGAAAGAAGTCGACGAAGTGATCGTCCTCGAAGATGAGAATCGTGCGGGACACGAAAACCTCGGGGTGCGCTAGTGGCTCGAACGCCCGCGCGGGCGGCGCGGGCGGTTCTGCAGTCGTACGATGGCGTGAGGATGATTCAAAAGATGGTGGAGTTGACGGGGATCGAACCCGTGACCTCTTGACTGCCAGTCAAGTGCTCTCCCAGCTGAGCTACAACCCCGGCGCCGACTACCATAGCAGAAGCGACCGCGCGGTCAAGCGGAAACTCTGGACTTTGACGCGCGAATGCGATACATAGTACGAGCTTAGCCGCTTTGGGTGCCGGAGTGGTGAAACTGGTAGACGCACGGGACTCAAAATCCCGCGGAGGCAACTCCATGTCGGTTCGATTCCGACCTCCGGCACCAATCTTCTCCTTCCCATTCACAGCCAACTAGAGTCGACACGAGCGCCGAGAGCTTCCCTCCGCTCTCAGGTCCTCGCGCGAGACATTTGGT
>CAZLLI010000056.1:0-17776 GCA_964560355.1 uncultured bacterium
AGACGTCGATGGCGATGCAGGGCAAGCTGCTGCAGTTCCTCGACTCGGGCAAGGTGCGCAAGGTCGGAGCCAACGACTTCATGAACGTCAACGTGCGTGTGGTGTGCGCGTCCAAGTCGAATCTGCTCAAGATGGTCGAAGAGGGACGCTTCCTCGAGGACTTCTTCTACCGCATCAACGATTTCCCGCTGACGGTGCCGCCTTTGCGCGAGCGCCCGGAAGACATCCCGCTCCTCATCCACCATTACGTGGGCAAGATCGCGCGCGAGATGTCGAAGTCGATCGACGGGACGACGGCCGAGTTCATGAGCAGGCTGGTCGAGTATCACTGGCCCGGGAATGTGCGCGAGCTGGAGAAGGTCATCAAGCGCGCCATCATTCTTGCCGACGACGGCGACGCGCTGGGTGTCCAGCATGTGGCGGCCGAAGTACTCCGCGGCATGCCCGAGGTCGAGTCGGCGGCGAAGAGCGACGAGACCCTCCGCGAGCGTATCGAACAGATCGAGCAGGCCATGATCCTGGAAGCGATGCGTCGCCACGCAGGCAACAAGTCCCAGGTCGCGGTTCACCTCGGCATCAGCTATCCGAACCTCCTCTCGAAGATCAAGCGCTACAATATCCAGTAGAGCGTTCGATTCTTTCCCCCATCGCTGTGGTCTCTCCGTCGAAACCCTTCGACTATAAAAAAGTTTTATAGAGCCGCGTTGCGCGCTCAAGCTCTTCTCCGGCAGTCGATTGCGTTTCCGTGCCGGGATCCCCATACAACCGTTCTTTATAGTCGTCCGTTCGCGGCGACAAGTCTGTAGTCGTCTGTGTGTGTGGATACACGCGCGGAACACGCACGGAGATATGGGGATAGAGCGTCGACAAGAACGCCGGCGCGGGCCGTAAACACGTTGGCATACGGGTTGCGGTACGCACGCCTCGGAAGTCATCCCGTGCGTAAATGAACTTCCATCTGGTGGGGGAAGGGTTCTGGGGGATCGAAAGTCCCCCAGAGCCCTGAACTAAAGATTCAGGACTGGAGACAGAGGAGAAGCACTCTCGACCCAAAGATTCGGAAGCCGAAAGGCAACCGAGTTGAACTGACGCCCTAGATTCGTTCCGAAGCAAGCTGCTGGCTTTGCGGAGTAAAGTTAATTTCGAGAGGTGGGGTCTCGAAAATTGACACCGGGACGGATCGGGGCGTCAGTGTTTTCTGTCCGTTCGACCCGACCGCGACCGACGACCTTCCGTCGAACCGCATCGTAGCGTCCTCAATAGAGGTCACCGCTGTAACTCCAGCACCACGATTCCCAGGCGTGCGCCAACCGCCTCGGACCACTCTACCGCCTCGCCAAAAGGTCTAAGCGATTGGCCAGAAACGCGTTCGCGCCACACTGAAAATATTGCCGGCGCGTGGCACATGGTTTGCGCTTAGGGATCGGCATGACGACGCACCAACTGCGTACGCGAAACCCAATCGATCGCACGACGTGGCTGTCGGGTGCCGCGTCGGCGACCGTCGCAGTGATGCTCATTCTCCCTTTCGTTGCTGGTTGCGATGACGAAGGCCCCGTCGTGGTGGATGCTCCACCGTTTCCGCCCGACGGGGTCTTCAGCGTCACGGGAGATGGCGTCGTCTCCATCTTTTGGAATCCGAATCAAGAGAGCGACCTGGATCGCTATGAGGTCTGGCGTGGCAATCAAGCGCCCGAAGGACCCTACTACTATCTGGCGAGCGTTTCGCCGAGCTTCACCTCCTACGACGACACCGACGTCGTCAACGGAGAGACGTGGTTTTACGCCGTGCTCGCGGTCGACGCGACCGGCCATGAGAGCGCATTGAGCCGAGAGACGGTGTTCGACACCCCTCGGCCGGAAGGATTCGGTTTGGTGCTGGTCGAACTGGGGCAAGACGCGTCGCGCGCGGGATACGATTTCTCGAGTTTGTCGAACGTCCCGCAAGCGGCGTCACTAAGCACCACGGATATCTACTTCGAGAGCACGGGTGGCGTGAATTACGTCGCCGCCGCGGATCCCCTAGTAGATATCCAGGACTACGGAGTGATCGACTTGATCGCGGTCGACTGGGCGCCGGACACCGGCTGGGCTCCGTCGAAGCGCGCGGAGGCAATCGTCGGTCACAGCTATATCGTCCGCGTGACGGACGGCCAGGGTGACTTCAACATGGCCAAGTTCGAGGTTCGTTCGGTGACGTCGACCAACCTCGAGATCGATTGGGCATACCAAGCGGTGGACAACAATCCCGAGCTCGCTATCGCCCCTGTCGTAGGAGGTGCCATGCAATGAAAACATCGCTGGTTCTGAAGACACTGGTTACGGCCATCGCGTTCGCGTCGCTCGTCGGCGCGGCGAGCGTGGCCGACGCGGGCCGCGCGCACGTTGCGGTCGCCGCTCAAGCCAACGTAAGCGTATGGGTCGAAGGCGGCGACGTGTTCGATGACTACGCGAACGTCGCCATCTGGGTACGGCCCGAGCGCGACTGCTACACGACGCTCTTCATGGTCGACACCGACGGCTACATGCACGTGCTGTACCCGAGCTCGGCGTACGACGACACCTGGCTCTACGGCGGCCGCTCGTACTGCTACCGCGCGGGCGACCTCGGCCTCGACCGCTTGGACGGCGCCGGCATCGCGTACGTGTTCGCGGTCGGCAGCCCGGTCCCGTTCGACTATTCGGTGTACGGCGCGGGAGTGTTCGTCGGCGGATTCGGATTCCGCGTGTACGGCGACCCCTTCGTTGCGTGCCGCGACTTCTACATGACGTTGCTCCCGGGATCGTGCCGCTGGGACTTCGTCGGCGTGTCCTACGCGCGCTTCTACGTGCGCCACTGGGTGCGCTACCCGTCGTACCTGTGCTACGGCGGCCCGGGTGTCCATGTGTACGTGGGCGACGGGTGCCGCGCGTGCGGCGACGTGTTCGTCTCGTATCGTTCCAGCTGCGCGCGCCCGTGGGACGCGATCCGTCCGGCGCCGCGCTTCAAGCAAGTGTACGGCGCGTCACAGCGCGGCTTCGACCGCGGCGACGCGCGGGTGAGCCGCGTCGAGCGGGTCCAGCGCAATTCCATCGAGCGCGAGGGCTTCAAGGGTGCGCGCACGTCGCGCGAGTTCACGGCCAAGCAGGTCGTGAAGCCCTCGAACCGCTTCGACGACGCCGTCGCGAAGACGCGTTCGGCCGAGCCGCGCAAGAACGTAATCGGTGCGCGCACGACGCGCACGCCGGAGAAGATCGTGTCGACCAGCAGCGCGCGCAATCGCGCGTCGGTCGACAGGGCGGAAGTGGCGGCGCTCGCCAAGAACGCGGAGCGCGTGGCTCGCATCGAGCGTGCGCGCGACGGCTCGCGGCAGACGCCCGCGTTGCAGAAGGGCTCGCGGTCAGAGACCGCACGCGAGAAAGGATCGAAGAAGAAACAGGCTCGCTGACATAAGCCTCACGAACTGGTTGGCTGGTAGCGTCGAGTAGGCTGGTTAGGCAAGCCGACCAAGTAGGGGGGAGTTGCGCCGGAGTAAGCGTCGATCAGGGGCGGCGAATTACGGGCGTCAACTCCCCTTTACTGTTGACCGTCGCGGGAGAACTTCGATAGAGTGGAACGCGTCGTTCGCCCCGTCCAACGGCCTCGAAGTCCGATTGCGGTTCCGCCGATTCAACTCCGAAGAAAGACCAACGCTTTGACGTTTCGCACTGCCCGCTTCATTTTCGGCCCGCGTGTCGGCGCCGTCGTGTGCGCGGCAGCGATGGCGTTGGCGACGCCGGTCGTCGCCGCGCAATTCGTGCCCTCGTACCGCGGGTCGGACGGAAAGCTGCCCGCGCGGGCGGTGCCGAACCACGTCGTAGCGGCGCGCGCGCCCAACGCGTACCAGCGCGCGCGCATCGAGACGCTCTCGCGCCACGCGACCGCAGTCGCGGACGACACGCTGCGCGTGATCGCCTTCCAAGTCCAATTCTCCGACAGCCTCATGGGCGGGCAGCCCGGTAGCAATCGTACCGCGGTGCGCGACTCGACCTGGTTCGCCAACGAGCTCGTCCACTGCCAGCAATACTTCGACGGCGCGTCGCGCGGGCGTCTCGTGTTCGAGTGGACGCTCGACGACTCGCTGTATTCGCTGCCGCGCGGCATGGGCTACTACGGCGCCGACTCCAAGGAAGACGTGCGCGTGGTCGAGCTCGCGCAAACCGTGGTCGACATGGCCGACGCGCGCGTCGACTTCTCGCAGTACGACCACGTCTTCATCATCCACGCCGGCGCGGGTCAGGAGACCGACATCAACGGCGACTCGCCAAACCAGGTGTGGTCGAGCTTCTACGACCGCGGCGACATCCGCGACGCCCAGGACGACGAGACGTCGCCGGGACTTCCGACCGCGGACACGCGCGGCGGCGATCCGTTCTTCGTCGACAACTTTTCCGTGGTGCCGTCGCACGCGTCGCAGGACTACGCCACCGTCGGCACGCTCGGCATCTGGGTGTTCGAGCTCGCGAGCCGCATCGGTCTGCTGCCGATGTTCGACTCGACGCCCACCGGCGCGCCCGACTCGCAGGGCGTGGGCAGCTTTTGCTTGATGGCGTACGGGCTCTTCAACGTGAACGGGTTCGTGCCCGGGTTCCCGTGCGAGTTCAACCGCGTGCTGGCGGGTTGGCTCGACCCGGTGGTGGTCGACGCCGGCGACACGCCGCTCAACGTGCGCCTGGCCGACGTCAACACGGGTGCCGACAGCGACACGTTGTGCGTCAAGGTGCCGATCACCGACAGCGAGTACTACCTGGTCAGCAATCGCGTCCACGACGCCAACTTCGACAGCTTGTTCACCTTCGGCGACGCCGACAGCAATCTGATCCCCGAGAACGACGAGTCGCTCGCGGGCGCGGAGTTCGACTTCTTTCTCACCGACCTCACCAACCCGGCGGTTCGTCGCTACGACTCGCGCTACGGCATGAACGTCCTGTTTCGCTACACCGGGAGCGGCGTGTACATCTGGCATGTCGACGAGCGCGTCGTGACCGACGCCGCGCAGCAGGGCTACCTGCCCGACGACTATCCCGCCCGCAAGGGCGTCGACTTGGAGGAAGCCGACGGCGTGCAGGACATGGATCGCCCGGGGCCGTCCGCGTTCGCGCTCGGCAACCACTTCGATTCGTATCGAACCGGCGACGGTAACAACCCGCTCTTCGGCCCCGCGACCAAGCCGGCGTCGAACTCGAACGCGGGTGCGGCGACCGGCATCTCGATTCAGACGGTGACGCGGCCTGGATCGCACATGCGCGTCACCATCGGCCGCGACATCTCCTATGACGAAACCCACGTGCGCTGGGGCGCGTCGGCGCGCAACCAGCCGCCGTCGGTGGTGGATCTCGATCTCGCGGGCAGTCCGGAGATCGTGACGCTCGGCGACGACGCCGGCGTGTTCGTCTTCGACCAGACCGGGCGCGAAAAGGTCGACCCCGATCTCAATCCCAACACCATCGCGCCCTACGTCGCGGTTCCCGGCGTCGACTGGAGCGGGCCGCCCGCGTTTGCGAACGTCGACGCGAACCCCGACGTGGAAATCGTCGCGGGCGCGACCAACGGCGACGTGTACGTCTGGAAGGCGGACGGCACGGCGTTGCCCCTGGTTCCGTTCGAGGGGATCTCGAGCGCGGCCGCTCCAGTGATCGCGGACGCCGGCGACGGCGGGACGCCCGAGATCCTGATCGCCTCGGGTGGGGCCAGCGCGCAAATTCGCTTCATCGACGCCGCCGAGACGCCGGTCGATCCCCCCGCTGCTACCGCGTTGTGGCCGGCTATCATCGACGCGCAGATTTTGGCACCGCTCGCGATCGCCAGCGTCTCGGGACCGTCGGTGACAGGGGTCGTTGCATGCGGCGTCGACACCACGCGGTCGCGCGTGGTGGTGCAATGGACGCCGATCGACGCGGCACTCGCGCCGTGGCAGCAGTACATCGCGATTCCGTCGGGATGGAAGGCGACCTCGTTCGTGCCGTCGGCGCCCGCGGTTGGGGACCTCGACCACGACGGAGACGACGAGGTCGTGGTCGCGACGCCGGACGGCCACGTCTACGTGTTCGACATGTCGTCGACGCCCGTCTCGCGCGAGGACGGCGCGCTCGCCGCGGCGTATCCCTCGGCGCCCGCACTCGGCGACGTCGACGGCGATGGAACCCTCGAGATCGCGATCTGGGACGCGGAGAACATGTACCTGTTGAAGTCAAACGTGCGCCCCATGCTCGAGTGGCCGCGCGCGATCCGGGCTACTTCGCAGGGCGAGGCACCGTCGATCAAGCCGCACCGCGAGCTCGAAAGCCCGTTGATCGCGGACATCGACGGCGACAACGCGGCCGACGTCCTCTTTCCGCTCGACGACGGCACGCTGGCCGCGTTTCACGCCGACGGAACGCCGGTGGCGTCTTTCCCGCGCCCCGGACCCGCCGAGCCGGGTGCCGCGCCGACGGTAGCGGTGCTGGTGCCGAGTGCCGCCAGCGTGGTGGCGCTCGGTGCGTACGCGTCACTCGACGGAGTCGACACGGTGGTCGACACGCTCGCGAGCGCGCCGTCGTCTTCGTTGTCGATTCAGTCGCTCGGGGCCGCGCTCGCCGCACCCTATTGGACGATGGCGCGCGGCAATCTGATGCGCACCGGCAAAGCACTCGCCGGTGGCCCGCTCGCGACGTCGCCGAGCACATTCGACGCCGGATCGTTTATCATTTATCCCAACCCGGTGAAGGAATCGGTGGTGCACGCGCGCGTGACCACCAACACGCGCGCGCACGTGCGCCTCTCGATCCACACCCTGGAAGGCGAAGAGGCGGTCGTGCGCGAGTTCGACGTCAATCCCAACGGGCTCGTCGACACGCCCTTCGACGAAGCGATCGACGTGTCGAGCCTGAAGAGCGCGATTTATTTCATGCGCCTCGAAATCCAGGGCAGCGGCGGGAACGGCGCCGTCTACAAGACGTTCGCGATTCGACGCTAGGGCGTCACATAGAAAGGAGTCGGCAGCATGCGTTGGCAACGCGGTCTCGTGACACTCGTCGTCCTGGCGTCGGCCGGGTCGGCGCACGCGGGCGATCCCGGTTCGTCGGGCGCGCTGTTCCTGCGCGTCGGATTCGGCGCGCGCGCTTCGGCCATGGGCGAGGGGTACACCGCCGTGGCCGAAGACGCCTCCTCGATCTATTGGAACCCCGGCGCCATGGCGGCCGTGCTCGGGACCCACGTGACGCTCGCGCACAACGAATACTTCGCGTCGATGCGTCTCGAACAAGCGTCGGTGGTGCACGAGACGCACTGGGGCACCATCGGCTTCATGTTCACGGGCCTTTACATGGACGAGATGGATCGCTACGAAGACACACCGTCGGCGTATCCCCTCGGCACCTTCGGCGCCTATGACGTGTCGGTGGCGGTCGCGTACGCGCGCTACATCGTGCCCAATCTGGCGGCGGGGATTTCGATCAAGCCGGTGTACGAGCGCATCGACGAGCTGTCGGCGTCGGGGCTCGCGTTCGACATCGGGCTCTACCACGTGGCGAAGATTCGCGGCGTCAAGCTGGCGGCCGTGGCGGGCAACGTCGGCGCGCCGATGAAGTTCGACGAAGAGGAATTCGCGCTGCCGCGCTACGTCAAGGTGGGCGGGAGCTACGAAACCGAAATCGCGGCCCTCGAAGGGCGCGTGCTGGTGACGCTCGACGGTGTGTTCCCGAACGACGGCGACGTGCACGAACACGTCGGCGCGGAGTACTCGTACCGCCGCATGCTGGCGCTGCGGGCGGGCTACAAGGCGAACTACGACGCGCAGGGCGCAACCTTCGGCGCCGGCTTCCGCTGGCGCGAGATCGACGTCGACTACGCCTTCCTGCCGTCGGACAAGCTGGGCGACAACCACCGCATCGGACTGGGCTTTAGCTTTTAAACGACTCGATGCGCAGCCGGCCGCCGGTCATTCGCGCGAAGGTGTAGTGCTCGATCCAATCGCCGACGATCACGAATTCCTTCCCCTCCCGCGTCTCGTGCATCGGAAAGTGCACGTGCCCCATCACGAAGGCGTCGTTGCCGCGCGCGTAGAAATGATCCCACGCGTGCGCGGCCACCGCGCGCGCGCGCTTCTCCTGCGCCACGTGGAAGAGGGTGCGGCTCCCGTGCGCGACGCCGCCCGCGATGGCGTCCAGCAGATCGGGGTGGATCCAGCGCGACGCCGCGATCACGACCGGATTTCGAATGACGCTCTTCAGTACCTTGTACCCGTAGTCGCGCGGCATGACGAGGTCGCCGTGCGCGACCACGAGTTTGCGGCCCTGAGCTTCGACGCGGATTTCCTTCTGGTGGACGCGCACGCCGAGCTCGCGCGGGAAGAAGTCGCCCACCCAGTAGTCGTGGTTGCCGCCGATGAAGTGCGTGTCGACGCCGCGCGCGGTCGTGCGCGCGAGGGCCTCGTAGATGTCGAGGAATCGTCGCGGCGCCACCGAGCGATACTCGAAATAGAAGTCGAAGATGTCGCCGAGCAGAACCAAGTAAGCGCCTTTGGGGGTGGCGTCGAGGAAGCGAATGAAGCCCGCGCGGCGCTCGGCTTCTCCCGGGAGGGTGCGATCGCGGAAGTGGGTGTCGCCGGCGATGCGGATCTCCTCCGCGCCGATCCGTTCGAACAGACTCGATGGCGTCATGCGGTCGTCCTTGGTGTCCGGGCACTCCCGCGGCGTCTGGCGCGGCCGCGATCGCGGGCCATCATGCCCGATTGGCAGGGCGCATGCAACCTGTTTGGATGCGGCCCCTTGCACGAAGGAACCCGCTCCGCGACTGGGACGTACAATGGACCGCGCCACACCCCCGGCGCACAAGACGACTAGGCAAGAGATGCTGAATGCGTGGCTTACGACGCGAAGCGAGAAGGGAAAGGTTGACAGGGTCCGATAATGGGGATAGACTTTGGGTTGCACGTCGAGAGTGCAACAGCCTGTCTACTCGCATCTTCGGTTCCCCCTGCCTTCTGGGCGGGCGCGCAGCGTCCGTCCAAGATCCTTACGCGTTCGACATCGGAGTGAAAACTAACGACCCGGTGGTCGTGTGACCGCCGACGATGTGATCAACATGGAAGGACGTTGGGTGAGGCCCCTTATGAAGCTGGCACGGGTATTCGTACTAGGATCTCTGCTCGCGGCGACCGCGGTCGCCGGGGCGTCGGCGCAGGCCGACAAGAGCGCGACGGTTCGCGCGGACGGGACGTCGATCTTCGCCGACGTGGCGGAGAAGGTCCTGCCCGCGGTCGTGTTTATCAAGACCGAGCGGACCATGACCGCCGCCGATCGCGGCGAAGGTGACATGCCGTTCGAGTTCTTCCGCGACTTCTTTCCCGACGACGGCAACAACCGGGGCCAGCGCAATCGACGCGTCCCCGGCGGCGGTTCCGGCTTCGTGTTCGACGACGAGGGCCACATCCTGACCAACTATCACGTCGTGCGCGACGCCGAAAAGATCACGGTCGTATTGGAGAAGGGTGACGAGGAAGAGGAGCACCAGGCGCGAGTGGTCGGGACCGACCGCCACACCGACATCGCGGTGCTGCAGCTCACCGATGCGCCGAAGAACCTGCCGAAGGTGGCGCTCGGCAATTCCGACGCGATGCGCGTCGGCGACTGGGTCATGGCGATCGGGACGCCCTTCGGGCAGCTCCAGGGCACCGTTACGGTCGGCATTGTGAGCGCGAAAGGCCGCAGCGATCTCAATATCGTGGGCGGAGAAGCGACCTATCAGAACTACATCCAGACCGACGCGTCGATCAACTTCGGCAACAGCGGCGGTCCGCTCGTCAACCTGAAGGGCGAAGCGATCGGCATCAACACCGCCATCAACCCGTCGGGCCAGGGCATCGGCTTCGCGATTCCGATCAACATGGCGAAGGCGATCATGGGTGAGCTAATCGCGCGCGGCAAAGTGCGCTACGGCTACCTCGGCGTCCAGCTGCAGGAGCTCGACAAGGACCTCGCCCAAGGAATGGGCCTGAATATCGACAAGGGCATCGTGGTACAGGGCGTGCAGCCCGACACGCCGGCGTCGAAGGCCGGCTTCCAGACCGGCGACGTGATCGTTCGCTTCGACGGCGAGGATGTAAGGGACGACACCAAGTTCCGACTGAAAGTCGCGGAGACCCCGATCGGCAAGACGGTCCCGGTCGTGGTGGTGCGCGACGGCAAAGAACAGAAGGTTAGCGTGACTGTCGGCGAGCGACCCGAAGAAGACGTGGTCGCTTCGGTGCCCGAACAAGAGAGCGACGCGTGGTTGGGTCTGCACGTCGAAGACACGAGCAGCAACCAGGTCATCCGACAGTACCGGCTGGATCGCGGCGAGGAGGGAGTGGTGGTGACGGGGATCGATGAGGGGAGCCCCGCCGACGAAGCGCAGCTTCGCGAAGGCGACGTGATCACGGAAGTGTACTCGCACGAAGTGCGGAACATCGACGACTACGTCGCTATCACGAAGAAGCTGAAGGATAGGAAAGATCCCATCGCTTTCCTGGTCAAGAGAGGAAGAAGTACATCGTTCGTCACGGTGATTCCGGAAGGAAAGTGAACGCGGGCGGTCCCCGCAGCCCGCGATGCGAGCCAGGAGGGAAGCAATAATGGAGCGCAAGATGGAAGAAAGAGAAGAGCGCGCGACCTCTGAAGGTCGCCAGAAGGCGGAAGCCGGAGCCGGCATTCGCAGCCTCGATCTCTATCTCCACGAGATCAATCGCACACCCCTGCTCACGCGCGAACAGGAAAGGGATCTCGCGCAGCGCATCAAGAAGGGCGAAAAGGCGGCGCTGGACCAGCTGGTCCGTGCGAACCTCCGCTTCGTCGTCTCGATCGCGAAGCAGTACGCGAACCAGGGCCTGTCGCTCGAGGATCTGATCAACGAGGGGAATCTGGGTCTCATCAAGGCGGCGCATCGCTTCGACGAAGAGCGCGGATTCAAGTTCATCTCGTACGCGGTATGGTGGATTCGACAAGCGATGCTGCAAGCGCTGGCGGAGCACTCGCGCATCGTGCGCCTGCCGCTCAACCGCGCCGGCACGCTGTATCGCATCGGCAAGGTTTCGCGCCAGCTCGACCAAGAGTTGGGGCGCAGCCCGAACGCCGAGGAGATCGCGGCCCGTCTGAAGATTTCCACCCAGGAAGTCCAGGACACGATGGTGATCGCGAACTCGCACGTGTCGCTCGACGACCCGTACTCGAGCGAGAAGGACGACAGCGCGCTGGTCGACTACTTGACCGACGAGAAGCAGGCTTCTCCGGACGAGGACACCTACGCGGCCGCGTTGTCCGACGACCTCGATCGGGCGCTGGGCACGCTCTCCGAACGTGAGCGCAACATCCTGACCATGTACTTCGGACTGGGCGGCGAAGAGCCGATGACGCTCGAAGACATCGGTAAGCGGATGAAGCTCACGCGCGAGCGCATTCGCCAGATCAAGGAAAAGGCGATCCAGCGGCTGCGTCACTCGACGCGAGCCAAGTTCCTTCAGGGCTACATGGAGAACTAGCCGGTGGCTCGAGAGGATGACAACCCGGAAGGCGGGGCCGAGAACGGCCCCGCCTTTTTTGCTGGCCGGGCAAGGGCGACGCGTCGGTAATTCGATGCTGGTACGAACCTTGCGGCCGCCGGCGGGGAATCGCTTGACACCCTGGCGGGGGTCCGCTAGCCTCCCGGGTCCGAAAGGCAAAACCGTTGATCCGCGATAAGATACTGACGTTCCTCTACCTCCCCGACGGGAGCCACGAGCCGCGTGCCTTCCAGGTCCGCCGCAATGTGGTGTGGGCCCTGGCGGCCACCGTGTTGGTCGCCCTTGGCGCCTCGGGTTGGGCCGTGCTCGGTCACTCGAGCCGCATGAAGGACGCCTATTTGGTCGAGACGCTGGCCAACCAGAACAAGGAACTGCGCGGCGAGATCGACGCGTTGACCGGCGAGCTCGAGACCCTCAAGCAGCAGGTTGCGCAGAACTTCGACTTCCAGAACAAGGCGCGCATCATCGCGAACTTGGAAGACCTCGACCAGGACGTCGCCGAAGTCGGCGTGGGCGGGCCGGCGATCGGCTACGCGCAGTCGCTGTCGACCATCGACGGCCGCACGCGCGACCGCCTCTTCACGGCGCGCGCCGACATCGACAAGCTCCTGCGCCAGGCGCGCCTGCAGACGCGCGACTACGAGGAGATCCTCGCCAGCCTCGAGTCCGCCAACGAGAAGATTCGCACCACGCCGTCCCTGCGTCCGGTGCAAGTCGGATTCGTGTCGAGCCGCTTCGGGTGGCGCATGGATCCCATCACGGGTCGACGCGCAATGCACCGCGGCGTCGACTTTTCGGCGCGCTTGGGCACCCCGGTCTACGCCACCGCCGACGGCGTCGTGACGTACTCCGGCGTCGAGCAGACCTACGGAAACGTGGTCGAGATTTCGACCGCGAGCGGGTTCACGACTCGCTTCGCGCACTTGCAGCGCCGACTGGTCCAGAAGGGCCAGAAGGTCACGCGTGGCGACGTGATCGGACGCGTCGGCTCGACCGGTCGTTCGACCTTCTCCCACCTCCACTACGA
Organism: uncultured bacterium; assembly: GCA_964560355.1. Classification (GTDB taxonomy): domain Bacteria; phylum Krumholzibacteriota; class Krumholzibacteriia; order WVZY01; family JAKEHA01; genus JAKEHA01. The sequence goes on from CAZLLI010000056.1 coordinate 12,562, forward strand.
GATCGAGCACGACGGCGAGCGGGTCGACCCGCTGCGCTATGTGCTGGCCGACTAAGCCCCCCGATTTTCGCTTGTCAGGGTCCCGCCCGAAGGCTAATCTTGCGGGCAGATAGAATTTATCCCTTTGTTTGGCAATGATTTATCGTCGTAGCTTGGCGTTGTTTTTCGCTTCCGTAGCGGCCCTGGCGTGCCTATTCGTGGATGGGCCGGCGGGGAGCGCCGGCGTGGTCCGGGTCGATGGCATCCGCCACTCCGAATCGGGCGGCCGCATGCGCGTGGTGATCGACCTTTCGAAGCCGAGCGCGTACACGGTCACCCGCCTGGACGATTCGACCGACGTCGCGGTCTCGTTCGCGGGAGCGGCGTTGAGCCTGGACGTCGGGCCGGTACCCATCGGGTCGAACGGCCTCCGCGAAGTCCGGCCGACCGTGAACGGCGACGTCGTCACGGTCGTCTTCGACCTCGACCGCCCGGCCAAGTACGACGTGTTCACCGTCCCCGCGCAGCGCGGGAAACCGAATCGCGTCGTGGTCGACTTCACGCCGCAAGCCGCACCCGCGCTTGCGACCGCGGATGCGCCGACGCCGGCGCCGCGCGACACCGCGCGCGCGACCGACGCCGCGTCGCCCGACACCGCCGCGCGCGACACCGCGAGCGCCGCCGTTCCGTCGCTGCCCATTGCCATGCCCACCGCCACCTCGTCGACGCCGCCCAAGCCGCGGCCGTTCGTGGTCGCGGTCGACGCTGGACACGGCGGCCACGACGCCGGCGCGACCGGTCGCTACGGGCTGGTCGAAAAGAAGCTATGCCTCGACGTCGCCCGCCGCGTCGCCGAGATCCTGGGTCGCAACGGCAACGTGCGCGCGGTGCTCACGCGCGACGGCGACGAGTACCTCACGCTCCCGCGCCGCAACGAGATCGCGGAGCAAAAGAGCGCCGACGTTTTCGTGAGCATTCATTTCAATACCGCGCCCAGCAGGAATGCGCGCGGCGCCGAAATCTATTTCGTGGCGCCGGCGGGCGCCGAGCGCGCCGCCAACCAGGCCCTGGCCAGCGGCGAAGCCGTGCACGACTTCGGCCTCGAGCAGAACGACAACGACGACATCGTCCACATGCTGCTGGACGTCAACCAGCAGGCGGTGCTCGCGCGCAGCGAATTGCTCGCCGAATCGATCCTGGAGTCGGTGCGCGAACGCGACCTCTTGCCGACGCGCGCGGTCAAGCAGAAGTCGTTTTCGGTGCTGCGCACGATCTCGATGCCGTCGGTCCTGGTCGAAGCCGGATTCATCTCCAACAACTCCGACGCCAAGCTGGTGCGCGACCCCGACGGGCGCGAGAAGATCGCGCGCGCGATCGCGGACGGCGTGCTCGAGTTCTTCCGCGTGCACCCGCCGCACCGGGTCGAAACTGCCTCCGCGTCGACCGCGTCGGTCATCCACCGCGTGCAAAAGGGTGACACCCTGTGGACGCTCTCGCGCCGCTACGGCACCACCGTTTCGCGCATCCGCGAGCTCAACGGGCTGCGCTCCTCCGAAGAGCTGCGCGTTGGGCAAGAACTCGTTGTTCCGAGCGCGAACTAGTCGCGCGGGTTCGCGACCATGCACCTCGCCCGCGCCATCACCCACAACTTCGGCGCCAAAGTCCTGGCGGTCGTGGTCGCGCTGTTGGTGTGGTTCAACGCGAGCGGGCAGGAAGAGGTGACGCGCGTTCGCAGCGTCCCGCTCATCCTCGAAGGACTGCCGGACTCGCTCGCCCTCGCCGGCCCGGTGCCGGTGACCGCGGACGTGCGCATCACGGCGACGCGGCGACAGCTGGTGGCACTCGGGTTCCAGCGCATGGCGGTGGTCGCGGACTTGTCCGGTCTCGAAGCGGGTCGCCAGCGCGTCCCGCTTTCGGGCGAACAGGTGCGCGGCCCCAGCGGCTTGGTGCCGGGGCGCGTCGACGTGGTGGCGCCGTCGGTGCTCGAAGTCGGGCTCGAACCCCTGGTGTCGCGCCGGCTGCAGGTCTCGCTCGCGGCCGCGGGCGCGCTCCCGGCCAACGTGGTTTTGGAAGAAGGCGGAATCACCATCGACCCCGCGTGGGTGACGGTGCGCGGCCCCGCGTCGATCATCGAGCGCGTGCAACACGTCTCCACCGAGACGCTGCAGCTCGCGCGCGTGCGCGAGACGGTGACGCGCGAGCTCGAGCTCGACTGCGACCCGCGCGCGTTCGGGTGCGACCCCGCGCGCGTGACCGTGACGCTGCGCGTGTCGGCGCGCGCCGAGCGCATCCTCGCCAACGTGCCGCCCACCGTGCTGCTCGACTCCGACGACGTCGAGGCCGAGGTGGAGCCCGACGCGGTCTCGCTCACGCTCGAAGGCCCCTCGTCGGTGCTCGACACGCTATCGTCGGGCGACGTGTCGGTGCTGGTCGCCGTGAGCGGGCGCGAGCCGGCGTCGTACCGCGTGGTGCCCGACGTCATTCTCCCGCCCGGCGTGCACCTCACCGAGATCAGCGCCGACACGCTCCGGGTGCGCGTCTTCAAGACGCGTTAGCGAGGCCCGCGCGGCTTGACACGCGGGCAACATGGCACCTAATGTGGTGATTCGACCGCGCCCAACCGACGCCGCGCTTCGACGTTGCGCGCACGACCCGTCCCCTTACCCAAGACGAACATGCGACTGACCGAGCTATTGGTACCGGAAGCCGTCGTGACGGACTTCGCGCCCACGGGCGGCAAGGACGACATTCTCACCGCCATCGTCGCCGACTTGGACGGGAAGGGCCTCGTCGCCGACCGGCGCCTCGCGACCGACGACATCCTGGCGCGCGAGCGCGTGATGAGCACCGGCGTCGGGCACGGTGTGGCGATTCCGCACGCGTACACCGACGGCGTCGCGCGGCTGGCGGCTTCGTTCTATCGCCTGCGCGAGGCCATCGAGTTCGGTTCCGGCGACGGCGAACCCGTCGACGTGTTGTTCGTGATCCTGGGGCCGCGCGACAGCCGGCGGGAGCACATCCGTTTGCTCGCGCGTCTCTCGCGCCTTTTGAACCACGGCGAATTTCGCGACCACCTGCGCGCGGCGCCCGACGCCGACGCGGTGGTGTCGGTGTTCCGCCGCTTCGGGGATCGTTGAGTCGCATGGCGCTGTTTTCCCTCGCGCGCGCGAACGGACGCGTCGACCGGCGCTGGCTGGTCGCGGCGTTCGTGTACCTCGCCGTGGTGTTCTTCGTGTCGTCGCGGCCTTACCTGCACGCGCCGGGCCCCGAGTTCGACCTCAAGGACAACCTTGCGCACTCGCTCGAGTACGGGCTCTTGGCCGTGATTCTGTTTCGCGCGTTGGGGCCGCTCGCGTGGCCGGACGTCGCGCTCACGTTTCTCTTGGTGGTGGTGGTCGCGGCCAGCGTCGGTTCCGCCGACGAGATGTTCCAGGGCATGATTCCGGGTCGACGCAAGGACGTCACCGACTGGTTGTCGGACGCGACCGGCGCCGCGGTGGCGACGTTGTTGTGCATTGCGATGGCGCGGCGCGCGGCCGCTCGCGCGGAGGTGCGATGAAATACACCAAGCCGCGCGGCACGCACGACGTCACCCCCAACGAAATCGCGCGCTGGCAGCGCGTCGAAGGCGTGTTCCAGAATGCGTTCGAGCGTTTCGGATACCGTGGCATCCGCACGCCCATCTTCGAGTCGACCGATCTGTTCGTGCGCGCGGTGGGCGAAGAGTCCGACATCGTCACCAAGGAGATGTACACCTTCGACGACCGCGGCGGACGCAGCATGACGCTGCGCCCCGAAAACACCGCGTCGGTGATTCGCGCGTACCTCGAGAACGGCATGCACCGCTGGGGCGGCGTCCAGCGCCTGTGGTACGCGGGCCCCATGTTTCGCTACGACCGCCCGCAAGCGGGCCGTTACCGCCAGTTCCACCAAGTCGGGGCGGAAGCGATCGGGAGCGCGAGCCCCGCGCTCGACGCCGAGATCATCCAGTTGGTGGTCGAAGCGCTCGCCGAACTCGGCTTCCAGAACCTCGACGTGCGCTTGAATTCCGTCGGCACCGAAGCGTCGCGCGGTCCTTATCGGACGATCCTGCTGGATAGCATCAACAAGATCGAGCACATCTCCCCCGAAGCGCGCGAGAGGTTTCAGAAGAATCCTCTTCGCATCTTCGATTCGAAAGAGTACGGCGAAGCTCTGAAGCACCGATTGCCGAAGATATCGGAGTTTCTCGTTCCCGAGGACCGCGAACACTTCGAACGTGTCAAGGCGCTGCTGCGTTCGCTCGGTGTTCCGTTCACCGAAGATATTCACTTGGTGCGCGGACTCGACTACTACACGCGCACCGTGTTCGAGGTGTACCACGGCGCGCACGGCGCGCAGAGCGCGTTGTGCGGCGGCGGGCGCTACGACACCCTGGTGGCCGAGTGCGGCGGTCCCGATACGCCCGCCATCGGCATGAGCGCGGGCCTCGAGCGCATCATCGAAGCGTTGGGGACGGAGCGCGACGACACCGAGGCGCCGGTGCGCTACTATGTCGCGTGCGTCGGCGCGGGCGCGGAGGCGCGCGCCTTGGAAGCGGCGCGCGTGCTGCGCGCGTTCGGCGGCGCCGAGGTCGACGTGTCGGGGCGGTCGAAGAAGACCCAGTTGGAAGCGGCGTCGAAGAGGAAGGCGCGCGTGGCGGTGGTGGTCGACGCTAACGACCTCGACGCGCTCGCGTGGCACGACCTGGCGAAGCGCAGCGAGACGCGCGTGGAATGGAAGCAGCTTTCCGCGCACGCGCGGCGCGACGCGGAGTCGCACTAGCAACGAAAGAGGAGAACGTGAGCGGTAGCGGATATTGGTTGCCCTTCTCGCGCTCGCACACGCTGGGCGAGATCGGCGCGAAATCGGTGGGCGCGAAGGTGCGCCTGATGGGTTGGGTCGCGCGCGTGCGTGACTTGGGCGGCGTGCGCTTCGTCGAGCTGCGAGACCGCTACGCGCGCGTCCAGCTGGTGATCGACGCCGGCGGCGAGGCGGGCAAGGTCACGGAGTCGCTGCGCATGGAGGACGTGATCGCGGTCGAGGGCGAGGTGCGCGCGCGCCCGAAGGACATGGTGCGCGACGACACCGCCGCGGGTGCGGTGGAAGTCGCGGTGTCGCGCGCGGTCGTTCTCAACAAGGCGGAAGTGATTCCGTTCAACATCGTCGACGACGTCAAGGCGAGCGAAGAGCTGCGCCGCACGTACCGCTACCTCGA
>CAZLLI010000057.1:0-17549 GCA_964560355.1 uncultured bacterium
TCTCCGCGCGCGGCGAGAGCGCCGCGTTGATGAACACGAAGGCGACGTCGGCGCGTTCGCCGAGGCGGTCGAGCACGGCGCGGCCCGCGTCGCGCAAGAGGATGTCGACGTTGGAGCTGGTGACGGCGACGGAAGCGAACTTCATACTATCGACTATAGCGAACGATGGTGCCGTTGTCACCGACCACGATCACATTCGTGGCCGATGTCCCCCACACCGACGTCACCAGGAAGGGCAAGTTGGCGAACGAATTGAGCCGCGTGAAGGTGCCGTTGGTGATTCCGGTGAGGATCGACGACGCGTCGCCGCTTGCGAACGCGCGCTCGGGTGCCGCCGCCCACACCGAAAGCACGTCGTGGATGGGGTCTTGGTACGGAATCTCCCACGACGTGCCGGTCCAGTGATAGATGAGGCCGCCCGCGTGGAGCGGCGCCGATGCGGATGCCGCGAAGGTCGCCGGACGCAGGAACTCCGCGCCCACGTAGATATCGTCGGCCGAGGTGCCGAAGACCGAGTGGTAGTTGTTGACGCGCGCGTTGTCGATGGTGACGAGCTTCCAACCCGTCCCGTTCCACTTGAACGAGCGCGACTGCGCGCCCACGAAGCGCACGTCGTCGGTGGCCGGGCCCCACACCGACAACAACGAGTCGGCGCTGCCGCCCGGCGACACGTCGACCCAGCCTGCGCCGAGCGAGTGCAGCACGAGGCCGCCCGCGCCCACCGCGTACGCTTCGCCGGTGTCGAACATCCACACGTCGTGGAGGTCGAAGCCGGGGCCCTCGATCGACGATGTCCACGAGACGCCGTCGAAGTGCAGCACGACGCCGCCGCGCCCGACCGCGAGCAAATCGTTCGACGCGGTGCCGTGGATCGCGCGCAAGTGGTGGTCGGTACCGCTCGCCATCGGCTCCCACGCGCCGCCGACCAGGCGCAAGATGGTGCCGTAGTCGCCGACCGCGAAGGCGTCGCCGGAGGAATCCATCCACACGTCTTCGAGCTTCGACGTCACCGCGCCCGGCGCGGCGTTCCACTCGTTTCCGGTGAGCTCGAGAACGGTGCCGTATTGCCCGACCGCGAAGGTACGGCCGCCCACGCCGAAAATGGATTCGAGGTCCTGGATGCTGCGGTTCGCGAGCGGCGTCCACGCGAGTCCGTCCCAGCGGTAGGTGAAGCCGTTCTGCCCCACCGCGATGACGTCGTTGCCGCTCGGGCCCCAGAGATCCTTGAAGAACAGCGACACGCCGACGTCGATGGGCGTCCACGACACGCCGTCGAAATGAATCGCGGCGCCGTTGCCGCCGACGGCGAAGACGTCGTTCCACGCCGTGCCCCACACCGCGAACAGCGCGAAGGTGGCCGGCGTGGTGATTTCGCTCCACGACACCCCGTCGTAGTGGAGCAGATTCTTGCCGAGGCCGGTGACGTACACGTCGCTCGGCCCGCTTCCCCACACACTATTGAGCGCCTGGCTCCCCGACGGCACCGTCATCGGCGTCCAGTCGGCTCCGTCGAAGTGCAGAATCGTGCGCACTTCGCCGACCGCGAACACGTCGTTGACGCTCGAGCCCCACACGTCGACCAACACTTTGTCGGTCGAGTGCGCCGTCGTCCACGCGCTGCCGTTGAAGCGAAGAATGACGCCGGTGTTGCCGCCACCGCTAAAGCTCCCGCCGACCGCGAACACGTCGGTGCCCGACGTCCCCCAGAGCGCGTTGAGCTGCTCTTGGGTCGGGGTTTGCGTCTTCTTCCACGACGCGCCGTCGTAACGCAGCACGACACCCTGGAGTCCGGTTGCGAACAGATTGTCGGAAGCGGGTCCCCACACGTCGGTGAGCGAGACGCCTTCGGCGACGGGCGCCGACCAGCGCCATTGTGCCGACGGGGGTGGCGGGGGCTCGGGGCCGGTGCCGGAGTCGCTGGAACAGGCCGTCACGCCGGCCGCGAGGCCGGCGCACAAAAGGAGAATCGAGCTTGGAGCGAAAATACGAGACGGCACGGAATCTCCGAACAAGGGGCGTCGCGCCAATGAATTTACTATGAACGACGGTACCTGCGCAACGCGTCAGGCGGCGTCGGACGAGGGCGCGAGGTCGCGCGCGCGCCGCGACGCCTTGCGTCTTACCCACGCGCCCAGCATGCGCAGCTGCCAACCCAGCCGAATGCAACTCGTGTAGACCGTCGGCGTGATCAACAGAATGAGGAACGTGCTCGACGTGACGCCGCCCACGTTCGCGAGTGAGAGGTTCTCCCAGATATCTTTGTCCGAACCGGCGTTCATGTGGACCAGGAGCGGGACCAAGCCCACGATGGTCGTTCCACTCACGAGGAGAATGGAACGGAAGCGGACGCGTGACCCGTGCGCGACGGCGCGCTTGAGCAGCTCGACGCGCTCTTCCTTGGGGAGCACCCACAGGTCGCTGCCGCCGACGTTGCGGCGCAGCGGCGGGAATAGCGACGTCGAGAGCTCCGGGTCTTTCCCCAACCGCGACTTCAGGATCAACTTCGCTTCCACGCGGTACCGGCTCACCAGCAAGATGGCGTTGTTGACGGCGACGCCGAACAACAGCACCAAGCCGATGCGCGCCGACGAGTCGAACACCGAGTGGGTCACCCAGAAGATGACGAATACGCCCACCAGCGCCATCGGGATCGACAGCAATATGAGGAACGGGAGCGAGATGCTCTCCATCATCGCGGCCAGCACGATGAAGATGAACGCGACCGAGAGCCACAACGCCAACCCGATTTCTTCCTCTTCTTCCTCGGTCAAAAACTCCTGGCGCGCTTCCTCGGCCTTGTAGCCGTACGGCAGCTGGATCCCCGCCAGCACGTCCTTGATGAATTTCTGGCGCATTTGGTCGGTGCCCAAGTACTCCCAGTTGACGTGGGTGGTGTACTTCTGGTTTTCGCGCGTGATCGAGCGCGAGACCTCGCGCGTCTCGATGTCGATCAAGTCGCCGAGCCGCACCTGTTCGCCCTTGGGATTGGTCACCACCAGCTGCGCGATCTCGGCGTACGAGATGTTCTTGGCGTCGGCGTACGACAACTGGACGCGTTCCTGGTCGCCGTCGATCAGCATGGTCCACGGGATGTCGACGCCCAGCATGCGCCGGACTTGCGAGGTCAAGTCGACCACGGTGAGGTCGTGCGCGGCCAGCCGGTCGCGGCGGATCTTGATCACCATTTCTTCCTGGCGGATGCGCTCCCACTGGGCACCCGTGGTGACGCGCGCGTTGCGCACGCGGCGATTCTTCTCGATGCGCGAGAGCGCGCCGTCGGCGATTTCGTTCAAGCGCTTCGAATTGTAGCCCGTGATCTTCACCAGCGAGTTCAGCGCCGATCCCCCGAACGCGCCCTTGAAGTAGGGACGGTCGGAGAAACCGCGGATGTAGACGCTCGACCCGCCCGTCTCGTCGGCCTTCGCGATCAAGAGCTCGCGCCAGTGGAACGGGAGCGGCGTCGTGCGCAGCTCCTCTTCGAATTCGACGCGGATTATCCCCTGGTTGCCGAACGCGCGCGAGCTCATGCGTACGCCGTCCGGGATCGGGACCAATTGGCTCTCGAAGTCGCGCAGGGTTTCCGACGTCAATTCCAAGTCGGTGCCCGACGGCATCTCGAGGTAGAGGAACAACTCTTCTTCTTCGGGGAACTTCCAGAAGCCGCCCTTGACCACCTTGCCGTCGTACACCCACCACGCCCCCGCGAAGATGGCGAGCGACAGCGGCACCACCACCCACCACCCGCGCTGCAGCGCCATGTAGAAGCGATCGAGCGCGGTCACGCGGTCTTCGGTGGCGGGCGCCTCCGCGATCAACGCCTCGAGCTCGTGCGGGTCGACGACGTCGCGCGTGCCGTCCGGCAACTTGCTCACCAGCGGACGCGCCCACACTTGGTGCAGCACCATCGGCACCCACCCGAACGCCACAAACAACGACGCGATCATCGCGGTCGCGACCGAGATCGCGAGCGGGATGTAGTACAGCGCGAGCCGCCCCGACAGAAACACGAAGCTCACGAACACCACCGTCGCGGTCAGCGTGGTGGCGAGCGCCGGGTTGGCGATGTCGGCGGTGCCGTCCAGGATGGCGTGGTAGGCCACTTCGAGCTTGGCGCGGCGCGAGAGCCCGAGTGCGTTGGCCTTCTCCAGCGCTTTCAGGCGCAGATGGATGGAGTCGAGCACCAGGATGCTGTTGTCGACGATCATCCCGAAGCTCACGGCGAGACCGCTGATGGTGATGAAGTTCACCGAAATGCGGAGGAAGTAGAACATCGAGAGCGCGATCAGCGTGGCGAACAGGATCGACGCCGTCACGATGGCGGTGAGTTTCACCTCGCGCACGCTCGCAACTAGCATCACGAACAGAATTCCGAGAATCACGAACGAGCGATAGATGAGGCCGCGCAGCTTTTCCTCGAGGTCCTTGCCCTGGTCCTCGTCGACGTGGAAGTCGACGGCGGCGGGGACGTTGGCGCGAATCGCGGGGAGTGCGGCGCGCAGGTCGCGGCTCACGCCGACCGCATTCGACCCGCTGCGCTTTTCGACCGACACCTGGACCACGTTTTTCCCGTTCGCGCGCACGAAGTACATTGGGTCTTCGTAGTCGGGCTGCACCTCGCCCAGCATGCCGAGCGTGAAGCTCTGGCCGCCGCGCCGCGCCACCGTCGCTTGCGAGAGTTGGCGCAGGCTCACCGGGCGGCGCAGCGCCACCAGGCGCTCGAGGCCTTGTTCGCGGACGGTGCCGGCGGCTTCGAATTCGTCGAGCCGGTTGACGTTGCGAAACACTTCGTCGGCGCGAATGCCGTAGAGCTCGAGCAAGCGCCGGTCGAGGATGATCTTCACCAGCGGGCGCGCGCCACCCAATACCTCGGCGTCGGCCACCCCGTTGATGGCGACGAGCTGCGGGATCACCCACGTCTCCGCCAGCTCGCGCAATTCGTTGGGCGACAGCGACGATTCCAGGCTAAACGTAAAAAAGTCTTCGGTGCGGAACTCTTCGGGCACGAACGGCATGATCTGCGGCTGCATCGCGCCCAACGGGAGATTGCGCCGCACGTCGCCCAGCTGTTCGTTCAAGTCGAGGCGCGCGAAGTCGATGTTGACGTCGCGGCGGAACGAGATCTCCACGGTCGAGTTGCCGGCGCGGCTGGTCGATTCGATCTTCTGCACGCCGTGGACGTCCTGCACCGCTTCTTCGATGGGGATGGTGATCGCGCGCTGCACCGCTTGGGGCGAGGCGCCGTTCCAACCCGTGGTGACGGTCAGCGTGGGCAGGTTGACGTCGGGGACGGCTTCGATCTTGAGGCGCGGGATCGAGTACACCCCCAGCACGATGAACGATACGAAGATCATCCACGTCGTGACGGGAAAGCGTACGCAGAACTTGGTCACGCGTCGGGCCTCTTGATGCGGTGACAGAGCATGTACATGACGGGCGTGTAAATGAGCGTGAGCGCGGTCGTGAGGGTGAGACCGCCGATGATGGTCAGCGCCAGCGGGCGCTGCAGCTGGGCGCCGCCCCCGAGCCCGATCGCCATCGGGATCATGGCCAGAATCGCGGTGGCACTGTTCATGATGATGGGGCGCGCGCGCAGCCGGCACGCCTCGTGGATCGCGTGCCACCCGTCCATGCCGCCCGCGCGCAGCTGGCGGATGGCGTCGGTTTTCACGATGGCGTCGTCCACCGCGATGCCTAATAACGTAATCAATCCGATCAACGACAGAATATTGACCGATGTCCCGGTCGCGAGCAGCGCGACCACGGTGCCGGCGGCGCCGATCGGAATCGTGACCGAGATGTGCAACGGGTCGATCAGCGACTCGAACTGGGCCGCGATGATCATGTACACCAGCACGGTGGCGAGCAGGAAGGCCCACGCGAGATCGCGGAAGCTGCGGTTCATTTCGGCGCGCTCGCCGCTCTGCACGATCTTGACGTCGGGCGCGAAATCGAGCTTCTGCACGATCGCGTTGGCTTCGCGCCACGCGTCGTCGATGGAGCCGCGCGCGATCTGGCCCGAGACGGTGACCATGCGGCGCTGGTTGTTGCGCGTGAGCTCGCGCACGGGGCGCTCTTCGTCGATGGTGACGAAGCGCTTGAGCGGCACCATCTCGCCGCCCGCCACCGACACCGGCGCCGTCAACACGCCCGCGAGGTCGCGTCGCTCGGCTTCGGAAAAGCGCACCGCGATGTCGATGCGCTTCTCGATCTCGTTGAACGTGGTCGCTTCGATGCCGGCGATGCGGTTGCGCACGTCGCGCGCGATCACGTCGGGATCGAGGCCGGCGCGCATGATCTCCTCGGTGTCGAGGTGGACGACCAAATTGGGCGTATCCAGCACGCGGTCGGCCTGGAGATCGCTCAAGCGCTGCGACTTCCCGAGCGCGGTCACGATCTCGGTGGCGGCGGCGACGGCGTCCTCGGGGCGCTCGGCCAGGATTCCCATGCTGAACGGCGCCTCGTCGGTCGCGAGCACTTCCGCGAGCCCGGCCCCTTCCTCGCGGAACGCGTAGCGCACGCCGGGAATCTCGGCCAGCTTCTTGGCCACGTTCTCCTGCAGCCGCAACGACGCGTCGTACGCGCCGCGTCCGCTGTCCATGATGATGCGCATGCGCGCCGTGTTGGGCGCGGTGTAGTCCTTCATGGCCGCCAGCGTGCGCTCGGTGGTGCCGACTTGAGTGAACACCTTCTCGACGTGCTCCTGGTCGTCGACCCACTGCGCGAAGTCGGCCACCGCCTGCGAGGTTTCTTCGAGCGGGCTGCCGGTCGGAAACTCGAGCTCGAGGCGCAGGTCGCCCGACGAGCGCTCGGGCATCAGGCTGCGCGGAATCTTCGTCGCGAGAAAACCGCTGACGACGAACAGCGCCAGCAGCCCCACCATCATCGATTTGGGACGGCGCAGCGCCTTCTCCAGGACTCCGTGATACACGCGGTAGAACGCCTGGTAGGCCTCGTCGGTCCAGCGAAACAGCCCGCGCTTGACCTTCTTTTCCGGCTTGAAGAAGCGCGCCGCCAGCATCGGCTGCAGCAACAGCGCGGCTGCGATCGAAACCGTGAGGGCAATGGTGACGGTGAGGGCCTGGTCGCGGAAGAACGCGCCCGCCACGCCGGGGACGTACACGACGGGGAGAAATACCGCCACCGTTGTCAGCGTGCACGCGATCACCGCGTTGCCCATTTCCTTCGTCCCCACTTCGGCGGCCTGCGCGATGATGCGGCGCGTCTCGATGTCGTTGGGGTCGAAGTCGTCGCGGTGCCCGAGCTTTTCTTCCACGTGGCGGTTGATGTTCTCGATCACGACGATGGCGTTGTCGACCAAGAGGCCCGCCGCGAACGAGAGTCCGCCCAGGCTCATCAGGTTGAGCTTGACCTTCCCCATGTACAAAAACACGAATGTAATGAGCAGCGAGACCGGAATGGCGACGCCGACCACGAGCGGGCTGCGAATGTCGTTGAGGAACAGGAACAAGACCAGGAAGGCGAGTCCGGCGCCGACCACCAGCGACCACGCCAAGCTCGAGAATGACGCGCGCACGTAGTCGGCGTCGCGGTACACGTACTGGTAGTCGAAGTCGCCGTAGTCCTTCGAGAGCACCTCGAGCGCGCGGTCGACTTCGTCGGTCACCTGGATGGTGTTGGCCTCGGGCTCCTTATAGATGAGGAACGACACCACCGGTTGGCCGCCGAGCAGCGTCAGCCCTTCCGGCTCCTTGATGGTGTCGACGACGCGCGCGACGTCGGCGATGCGCACCGGCGACTGGCCGGGGCGCATGATGTCGGTGGCGGCGATCTCGTCGATGGTGGCGTACTCGCCGTCGATGCGGAGGCTCATTTGCAGCGGGCCTTGGCGAATCTTGCCGCCCGGGAACGACACGTTGCTGCGCACCAAGGCACTCTGGATCTGTTCGACGGTGATGCCGTAGATCTCCATCTTGTGGGTGTCGGGCTCGACCAGGATCTCGCGGATGGAGCCGCCCACCACTTCCGCCTTGCTGATCCCGTCCACCTGCTGCAGCGCGGGCTTCAAGACTTCCTCGCCGAACTCGGTCAGTTGTTCGATGGGGGCGGTACCTTCGAGGGTGAGAATGGCGACGGGGCGCGACGTCGGGTCCCAGCGCAGGATCACGGGGCGTTCGGCGTTCTCGGGGAAATCTTCGCGGAACGCGACGCGGTCGACGGCCTCGCGCAAATGGAGATTCGCGAAGTCCATCTGCGTCCCCCACTCGTACTCGACCGTGATCATGGACGTGCCCTCGCGCGTGCGCGAAACCACACGGCGCACGCCCGAGAGCGCGGTGACGACCTCTTCCAGCGGCTCGGTGACGAGGCGCTCCAAGTCTTCGGCGGGGATGTCTTGGTACGACGTGAGGACGGTGAGGCGCGGATACGTGATCGACGGCAACAGGTCGACGGGGATGCGCTTGAGGCTGACCACGCCCACCAGCATCAGCGCGATGAAGAGCATGCTGATGGCGACGGGGCGGTGGATCGCGAAACGAATCATTCGCCAGCCTGCGCGTTGACCCAGGGGTCGTCGATCGCGACCGTCTTGCGTACTTTGATCTTGGCGTCGTGCGCGAGCGTGAGGTGGTCGGAGACGACGACGCGGTCGTCGGGCTCGAGCGAGCCTCCCTGCAGCACGCTCGTGATTTCGACCAGGTGGTCGTTGCTCGCCCCCAGCTCGACGTACAGCCACTTCGCGCGGCCGTCTTCGACCTTGAACACGAGCGGGCGTCCGTCGCGCGTGAGCACCGCTTCACGCGGCACCAGCAAGCGGTCCTCGAAGCGCTCACCGGCGATGAGCGCGCGCGCGAACATGCCCGGGCGCATGCGGCCGTCCGCGTTGGTGAGGCGCATCAGCACCTGGCACGTACGCGCTTCGCGATTGAATTGCGGGCTCACCACGTCGACGCGTGCCGGGATGGTGTCGCCGAGCGCGGGGATGGCGAGGATGGCGGAGCCGCCGGTGGTGATCTTGCCCACGTCCGCTTCCAGCACGCCCACTTCGGCCTCGATGTTGACGTTGTCGACCAGCGTGAACAAGTTCTGGTTGACCATGAGCTGCTCGCCGGCGTCCAGCGTGAGCCCGCTCACGACGCCGTCGAAGGGGGCGCGGATTTCGGTGCGTTCGAGGTTCAAGCGCGCGCGTTCCAAGTCGGCGCGCGCGACCGAGACGCCGCTGCGCGCGGCCGCGATCTCGCCGCGGAACTTCCCTTCCTTGAGCGCCTGCACGTCCAGGCCGATCTCGCGCGCGAGGCGCTCCTCGCGCGTGATCTTCCCCGCCTTTTCGAGGCGCTCGAGGTCGGCGAACTCGTCGCGAATTTCTTTCGCCTGCTGGGCCACGGCGGTGTCGATGTCGGCGTCTTCGATGGTGAGGAGCGAGAGCGCTTGCAGGTAGCGGGCGCGCGCGGTCTCCTCCGCCATCTCGTACTCGCGGTCGTCGATCTTGAGCAAGAGCGCGCCGCGCCTGACCGCCTGCCCTTCTTGGGCGTAGACGCGCGTGATCTTGCCCGCCACCTCGGCGTGGATCTCGGCCGAGTGGCGCGCGCGCAGTTGTCCTTCCGCGATCACCGGGCGCACCAAGTCGGCGCGAATCGCGCGCGCCGCGTTGACGCTGACCGCGCGCTCCTTCTTCTCGGCCTTGGCGCCGCTGGTGTCGGAGGCGGCTTGGTTGCCCCCGAAGTTCTCGCCGTCGCTCTCCATCGAGCCCTGCGCGCTCGCGAGCGACGTCGAATCGGTGGCGGTGGAGTCGGCCGCGCCCTGCGTCGCGGCCTTCTTGCCGCAACCGACGGCGGCGATCACGAGGACACAGGTCGCGGCGAGCAGAATGCGGAGCTTCACGGGGCGTTCTCTCCTCGGTTTGGAGCGACGCGCCGCGCTTCACTCGCGCGACGCCGGCGTCTCTAGTAACGAGCCCGAGTGCGAGGCTCCCCGAACGCGACTTTTGCATCGAGGAGCGGAGGGGAGGCCTCGCACTCAGGCGAACACCAACTAACGAGCGGCGATGACGTCGCCCTCGAGCTTGTAGCAGATGACGGCCATCGGCTCGGGCTCTTGGGCTTCGTCGTACAAGCCCTGCACGCCCTGCGCGGACATCGCGGCTTGCAGGAAGCTCGTCACCACGTACAAGCGATCCTTCTCGAACACGTACAGGTCTTCGAGCGGGTTGCCCTGGCCTTGCAGGGTGACCTGCTTGACGAATTGTCCTTCGGGGTTGAACACGTCGAAGGTGCCCAGCGTTCCCTTGGGCAGGTTGCGCGCACCCGCGCTCGAGAGCACCCACAGCGAACCGTCGTCGCGCAGGTAGATGCTGTCGATGTCCTTGTTCATCGGGTTGATGACCACCTTGCAGTTCGGGATCATCTTCGCCCAATGCGAGAACATGCGGTTCATGAAGTCCTTCTCTTGCGCCGTGCGCGGCACGTGCTTGTACTCGCGCGTGATCACCTTGTCGACCTTGCCCGACTTGTCGTACACGGTGACTTCGTAGTTGTCGTACGAGTTGCACGCGTACACCTTGCCGTCGGGGCCGACTTCCCAGCGCCGCTCGAACGTGTCCCACGACGCGTCGTTCATCTCCGCCGACGCCATGTTGATCGTGTTCTCCTTGTTCGAATACTCCGCGGCCTGCTTGCCGGTGGCGTCGATGGAGGCGAGGAAGCTCTGGCGCGCCCACTTGCCGGCCGCCTGGTCGAACTTCTGGCGCGCCATGTACAGCACGACGTTGCCGCCGCGCGAGTCGCCGCCCTGGATCATCTGGAAGCCGCCGTCGGGCGCCTGCGGGATCGGATAGTCGCCGCCCGGCTTGCCGTCCTTCGCGAGCAGCACGATCTTGCCCGGCATCATCTGGATGACGGCGACCTTGTCCTTGGTGAAGAACATCGACGACGGCGTGCGGAACTCGCCCGGGCCTTCGCCCTCGTGGCCGATCGAGCGCACGAACTCGCCGTCCTTGGTGTAGATCTTCGCCTCGTTCAGCTGGCTGTCGAGGAGGTAGACCTGGCCGGCCTCGTCGATGTCGATGTCGCTGATAACGCCGAAGAACTCTTCTTCGTCCTCGGAGTCGCCGCCCAGTCGCCACAGCTCGGGCAGCTTGATGGTGGCAGGATCGGCGAAGCCCTTGGCCGGGCTCGCCACCGTCTTGGCGCCGTTCGCCCCCGTCGTCGTCTTGCCCGCCCACGTGCCCGCGTGTCCGTCGGCCGCCGCGACGACCAGCACGGCCGCGACCACGGCGAGGGTGAATGCAAGGACTCGTCCGAGGCGAACGAGGCGGTTCGATATGCGCTCACGCTTCATGGGGATCATGTCTCCTTCAATAAGAGGAAAGGGAAACCGATGGATGCTACCTACGGCGCCCGCCGGGCGGGGGTTCCAAATTCGTCGACCCGGCCGGAAGTTGCCCCATGTACCCAGCGCCGCCGGGGCTATTCGGGGCGGAGCCGGCCGAGATTCTACGAACTCGGCCGGCTCCCGGCAACCTGGGCTAGATACGGCCCTTTTCGAGCGGAAGGACACCGGCCATGTCGCCGATAACATTAACGATCTCGGAGTTGGCCGGCACCACCACCTTGGTGTTGTTCTTGAGCGACGACTCCATCGCTTCCAGCCGCTTCAAGAGCTGCGCGTTGCCGACGAAGTACTTGTTGGCGGCCTCGTTGACCAGGCGAATGGCTTCCGCCTGGCCCTCGGCTTCGAGGATGTTGGCTTGGCGCACGCCTTCGGCTTGCTTGATGGCGGCGCGCTTCTGACCGTCGGCCGCGGTTTCCGCCGCGGTCGCGAAGTCGACGGCCGCGATCTTCTCGTTCTCCGCCTTGACGATCTTGTTCATGGTCTCCTGCACGTCCTTGGGCGGGTCGATCTGCTTGAGCTCGGCGCGCACGATCTCGATGCCCCAGTTGTGGGTCTCCTTCATGAGGACCTTGAGCAGCTCTTCGTTGATGCGCCCGCGCTCGCTGTTGGCCGACTTGAGCGTCATGGTGCCGATGATGTTGCGGAGCGTAGTACGCGCGAGGTTGACGATCTGGTAGGTGACATTATTGACGTTGTACTGCGAGTTGCGGACGTTGTCGGCGTCGTCTTTGATCTTGAAATAGATCTGCGCGTCGACGAGCGCGTTCAAGTTGTCGTTGGTGATGATCTCCTGCGGCTCGGCGTCGACCATTTGCTCGGTCGTGTTGACCAAGTACAGCCGGTCGATGACGGGGATGATCCAGTTGAAGCCGGGGCTCGCGAAATGGTGGTACTTGCCGAGGCGCTCCACCAGGCCGCGGCGCGTCGGCCGCACGATGCGGATGCCGAGCAGGAAGATGAACACCACCGCGACGATGGCAATGCGAACTATGTCGTTCATGACGATTCCTTCTTTCTCGGCCGGTACACGTGCGTGCTCTGGCCGTAGAACACTTCCGCCGCTTCCATAATAGTCTCGGACAGCGTCGGGTGCGGGTGGATGGTGAGCTTCAAGTCGGCGGCGGTCGCGCCCATTTCGATGGCGAGCGCGCCCTCCGAGATCATGTCGCCCGCTCCCGCCCCCACGATCCCTACCCCGAGCACGCGCTCGGTCTTCGGATCGACGACGAGCTTGGTGAGGCCGTCGGTACGCTCGATCGACATCGCGCGCCCCGACGCGCCCCACGGGAACTTCGCCACCGCGACCTCGACGCCGCGTTCTTTCGCCTGCGTTTCCGTGAGGCCGCACCACGCGATCTCCGGGTCGGTGAAGATGACGGCCGGGATCGCGTTGGGTTCGAACGCGACCTTGTGCCCCGCGATCACTTCGGCGGCGACGCGCCCTTCGTGCGACGCCTTGTGCGCGAGCATGGGGTCGCCCACGACGTCGCCGATGGCGAAGATGCTGGGCTCATTCGTGCGCTTTTGCGCGTCGGTCTCGATGAAGCCGCGCGCGTCCACGCGCACCTTGGTCTTCTCCAATCCGAAGCCGGCCGAGTTGGGTTTGCGTCCGACGGAAACGAGCACGCTGTCGTACCGCGCGGTTTCTTTCACCGCACCATCGAACGTCACTTCGATACCGTCGCTCGTTTCGCGAGCGCTAGTCACCTTGGTATTGACCATGATCCGTTCGAAATTCTTTCCGGCGCTCTTTTCCAGGACCGCTACCAGGTCGCGATCGGCGCCGGGCAGTAAGCCCGGCATCATTTCGACCACGTCGACGCGCGCGCCGAGTGCGGCGTACACACTGCCCAATTCGAGTCCGATGTAGCCGCCCCCCACCACCAGCATTGAACCCGGGAGCTCGCGCAGCGCGAGCGCGCTGGTCGAATCGAGCACGCGCGCCGAGGCCGGTGGAAACAGCGGGATGGTCGCGGGGCGCGAGCCCGTCGCGACGATGCAGTGGTCGAACTTGATCTCTTGCGTGCCGCCCGCCGCGAGCGCTACCGACAACGTGTGCGCATCTATGAAGGAACCGAAGCCGCGCACGTACGTGACCTTGCGAAACTTCGCCACCTGCCCGACGCCGCTCGTGAGCTTCTTGACGACGCCGTCCTTCCACGCGCGCACTGCGTCGAGCTTGATGCGCGGCGCGCCGAATTCGACGCCCATCACACGCGCGGCGTCCGCTTCGTGCAAGACTTTCGCGACGTGGAGCAGCGCCTTCGACGGAATGCACCCGCGATACAGACACACCCCGCCGGGATTCTCTTCGGTGTCGACCAGTGCCGTCTTGAGGCCGAGGTCGGCGCCGAGGAACGCGGCCGCGTAACCGCCCGGACCGCCGCCCAGGACGACGAGCTGGTAGGTCTCATTGCTCATTGAAAAGCTAGCCTTCGAGTGCGAGCAGGATGGGGTCTTCGAGCGCCTCGCACACCCAGCGCAGGAAGCGCGCGGCGGAAGCACCGTCGATCAAACGGTGGTCGTACGAGAGCGAAAGCGGGAGTATCAAGCGCGCCTCGAAAGAGCCGTTCGCGTACACCGGCTTCATCACGGAGCGCGACACGCCCAGGATCGCGACTTCCGGCGCGTTGACGATGGGCGTGAACGACGTCCCGCCGATGCCGCCCAAATTGGAGATGGTGAAGTTGCCGCCCTCCAAGTCGTCGGGCATGATGCGCTTGGTGCGCGCCTTCTCCGCGAGCTGCGTCACTTCCACCGAGAGCGCGACCAAGTTCTTGCGGTCGACGTTGCGCAGCACCGGCACCAAGAGCCCGCGCTCGGTGTCGACCGCGATGCCGATGTTGCAATATTTCTTGTGGACGATCTCGCCGCGCGCGGCGTCGATGGAAGCGTTGAAGTCCGGGAAGCGCTTGAGCGCCGCCGCGCACACCTTGACCAGGATCGACGTCATGGTGAGCTTGCCGCCGGCGGCTTCGACGCTGGCCGCGTGCTTCTTGCGCGCCGCTTCCAACACGGTGATGTCGGCGTCGTCGTGCTGGGTGACGTGCGGCACGCTGTTCCACGCGTACGCCATGTTCTGCGCGGTGAGCGCGCGCACCTTCGACATCGGCGTGCGCTCGACGTCTCCGTAGCGCGCGAAATCCGGCAGCGCGCGCGGCGCCGAAGCCGGGAGCGACGCGCCGCTTCCCACGCGGGCACCGCCCGAGGTCGCGCCCGCGATGATCGCCTTCGCGAAATTCTGCACGTCTTCCGACGAGATGCGCCCGCTCGGCCCCGAGCCGCGCACCTGATTGATGTCGATGCCGAGCTCGCGCGCCAAGCGGCGCACCGTCGGCGACGCGGGCGCCGGCGTCCCCGACTCCTGCGCCACCGCGACCACCGTGTTGCGAATGGCGTCGGCGGTCGGCTCTTCGACTGGAGACGCGACGACGCGCGGCGCTTCGGCCGGCGCGGGGCGGGGTGCGTCGGGTGTTCTCGGAGATGGAGCGGGTGTGGGAGCGACGGGTTTCGCCGCGGGCGCCGTCGATGCGGCCGCCGCCTTCTTTTCGGTGTCGATTTTCGCGATCACACCCCCGACCTTGACGCTGTCGCCGGGCTTCAAGTCGATCGCGGCGACCACGCCGGCGGCGGTCGACGGAACCTCGAACACAGCTTTCTCGGTTTCCAGTTCGATGAGAGGCTGGTCCACCGCGACCACGTCACCCGGTGCAACCAGCACCTTGGTGACGTCGCCGGAGTCGACGTTCTCGGAGATTTCGGGCAGACGGACTTCGACGATCATAGCGAGCCGTCATTATCCTACAGTCGAGGCGGGCGGGCAACTGGAGATCGGACGCGTCAGTCCTCTTCGACCTCGTGTCCGCCCTCGCGCCCGCGCTTGTCGCCGAAGGTGGCGGCGAGGCCGGCCGCGAAGATCGCGCGCTCTTGGTCGCTCAAGCGCGCCTCCGGGTGTCCCCACGCGTAGCTGCGCAGCGGCATCTCTCTCGAGCGCACGTTGCCGGCGGCTTCGTCGCCTTCGTTCTCGCCCACACCCCACCGCGACACGTTGAACTCGGCGCGGCCTTGGTCGACGTGCTTCTGCAACAGCCACGACGCGGGCGCGACGTGGCTGTACCATGGCCACCGGGTCTGGTGGCTGTGACAGTCGTTGCACGCGCGCGCGAAGGTGTCCTTGGTCGCTTGCGAGTCCCAGCGCGGCTCGGCCACGATAGGCGGGTTGGAGTGGTCACGGCCGTAGGGAACGAGCTGAATCAACAGTGCGAGCCCCAATGCTGCGAGCGCGATTCGCGCAATCATCGAATATCCTCTCTAAGCGGCCGAACTATTCCAACGATCGATCAGTGCGGTTGTCCTTCTTGGCGCGGCGGGAGCTGCGTGATGGAGAGCGTGTTGCCGTCCGGGTCCTTGAACCACGCCACCTTGGTGCCGTCGGGGAAGGTACAGATGCGCAACGTGTCTTGGGTGAATTCTTCGTAGCGCTCGAACTTGACACCGCGCCCCTGCAGATGAATCACGGCCGCGCGCGCGTCCGGCACCACCCAGCCGATCACGGTGTGTGCGACCGGTTCGAAGTCGCGCACTTGGCTGACTCGAACCAGCGTCCCGTTGGCGTCGAGCACGAATACGTGCGGGTCTTCGGAGACGACATGCAGTCCCAGGATGTCTTGGTAGAATTGTCGTGCCCGAGCCGCGTCCTTGGTTACGACGAACGCCATCACATCGCAAGAGTCCAGCATGGCCGGTCTCCTCTCGGGTAAGCTCACATCTTCCACTCTAGCCCAACTGCGAAATCGATATCGGTGAAGTCCACGGCGACGTCGTCGTCACCCTCGTCGAATGCCATCCCGTCCGCCCACCGTCCACGCACCATGCCGGATATCGAAAGTCGCTCCGATATGGGTGCGGTTTGACGAAGATAGGCATGAAATCCATAGCCCGTGCCGTCTCGAGAATCGTGCTGAGTCCCCGCCGACAAAGGGTCTTCGGAATAGCTGACGACGTCCCCCTCGATCTCGCTCATGTACACGCCACCTCCCACGCCGGCCAGCGTGAGGGCGCCCTGCTCGGAACGCCGCAGCGCGAATTCATAGCTGATGCAGACCGGGATGGTCGAAAAGTTCTGGTCGCTGTAGAAGAAAGCCGTGGCAAGTGGGGCCGATACGGCGTGCAATGCCACCGAAGAGGTGATTCGCTCGACCGACAATCGCAGTGCATGGCGCGGTGCGAAACGCCACGTCCCCGAGACCTCCCACTGGAACGCCAAGTCGTCGTTGTGGTGGTTGACGCCAAACTCGTCCCAGAAATCTTCGAGGTCGCCGAAGCGGAGATAGCCCGCACCGGCTTGGACGCCCAGCAAGACTTCGGCGCGAGTCGCCGTAGCGGAAAGCGTGACGATTACGGCGCCGACGAGAATCGAGCCCAGTCGCATATTCCCCCCCTTAGTCTCGGTGCGGATTCTGCTTGTTCGGATCGATGCCGAAGTCCTGGATCGCTTCTTTCACCACCGACTTCTTGACGTGTCCCTCGCGCGCGAGCGCGCGCAAAGCGGCCAGCGCGATGTAGCGCGCGTCCACTTCGAAGAAGTCGCGCAGCCCGGCGCGATTGCTCGAACGCCCGAATCCGTCCGTACCGAGAAAGTCGAAACGCGCCGGCATCCAGCGCGCGATGGAAGCCGGCAACACCTTCATGTAGTCCGACGCCGCCACGTACACGCCCTTGGTGCCCGCCAACACCTGCGCGACGTACGGCACCTTTTCTTCGTCGCCCGGGTGCAGGAGGTTCCAGCGCTCGCACTCGACCGCGTCGGTGTAGAGCTGCTTGTAGCTCGTCACCGAGTACACGTCGGCGGGGATGTCGTAAGCGTCCTCGAGGATGCGCTGCGCGCGAATCACTTCGTTCAAGATGGCGCCGCTCCCGAACAGGTTGACCTTGTTCTTGGCGTCGGCCTTGGGCGACGCGTGCACGCGGTACATCCCGTTGAGGATGCCTTCGCGCGAGCCCTCGGGCATGGGCGGCATCTTGTAGGGTTCATTCATCACGGTGATGTAATAGAGCAGCTGCTCGTTGTTCTGGTACATGCGCTCGATGCCGTCGTGGATGATCACGGCCAGCTCGTACGCGAAGGTGGGGTCGTACGCGCGCAGCGTCGGATGCGGGAGCGCGAGCACGTGGCTGTGACCGTCTTCGTGCTGCAAGCC